>NZ_JBFAPE010000001.1:0-491302 GCF_040675615.1 Streptomyces sp. NPDC049585
CCGTCGCCGGCCGATCGCGCCCACGCGGCGGCAGCCGCACATCGACACCGCCCCGCGCCCCTTACGGGGCACTGCATGATCCGCCGGACACGCCCCAGGGCCGGTCCGGCGGACCTTCGTCACGGGGCGCTCCGCCGGCGGGCGATGCGGCCGCCCAAGGCTTGCGCCGCGCCCGCCGCCACCGGCAGCAGGGCGAGCCCCAGGGCCGGGGAGCCGGCCGGCACACCGGCCCGGCGCAGCCGGGCCAGGGCCCAGACGCTGTAGGGCACGACGACCGTCGGGGACGTCGCCACCCCCGGCGTGTAGCCCCGGTAGGCGGCGGACTGCCCCATGTGCACCAGGCCGTGCAGGCCGAAGCCCGTCAGAACCGTACGGAAGAAGGCACTGCGCCCCCGGGTGCGCGCGCCGTCCGCCGCGGCCGCCGCGATGAGCAGCGCCATCAGCCCGATCGCGACGTTCACCTGCGGCTGGGTGACCTCCACCCGCGACCACACCCGCCGGGGCACGCGCGGGAAGCGGGCCGCCAGGCGGGGGACGGCCCTCTTGGACCAGGGGGCCATGGTGAGGAGCTCCTCCGGATCGTTGGCCGCCCAGGCGGCGAACAGCCCCCAGTAGACGGCCGCGGGTATGGCGTCGCGGGCTTCCTCGTCGGGTGTGCGGTCCATCGGCTGCTTCTCCTCGGTGTCCTCGGTGTCCTCGGCGTCAGGCCGGCACGGGCGGCGACGCGGGCGCCGGCCATACGTAGCGGACATCCGGCTCGCGCTCCTCGTTGCGCCGCCCGTCGGTGCGCTCGGTCGCGACGAAGCCGTGCCGCTCGTAGAACCGCCGCGCGGGCCCGTTGCACTGGAAGGTCCACAGCTCCAGGCCCTGCGGCCGCTGCTGCTTGGCCAGGTCGACGAACCGGTCGCCCAGCCCCCGGCCGCGCCGGCGCGGATCCAGGTACAGCTGCTCCAGCTCGGACCCCTGCAGCACCAGCAGCCCGAGGACCTCACCCGCGGCCTCCGCCACCCAGGCCTCGCCCTGCGGCACCACGACATGCCGGAACCACTGCCGTACGGCGTCGTCGTCGTGCACGCGCCGCACGTCCGGCAACGCCGTGGCGAAGGACCTCAGCCACACGTCGGCCATGGGGGCCGCATCGGAGTCCCGGGCGCGCCGGAACACCACGTCGTCGATCGTCACGGCGCGGACTGTTGCACGGACGGCGGCGCGGCGCACCCGATTTACCGGGTGGCGGCCCGGCTGCCAGGGCCTGTCCGGCGGATCGTGCAGCGCCCCGTAAGGGGCGCGGGGAACTGCGCGATCGGCCACCCGGCGGCCCGCAGTCGAGGCGCCACCCCGGCACTCCGTCTGCGGGCGCGTCGTGGCTTGTCGCGCCCACGCGGCGGCAGCCGCAGATCAGCGCTGCCCCGCGCCCCTACGGGGCGCCGTGGTGGCTGCGTGACGACGATCCGCCGGACCCGGCCTAGCGCGGGTTGAAGACGACGCTGGCGAAGTGCGCACCGCTCGGCGCGGACTGCCCCGGTGCGAGCCGTGTCGCGGATCCCTTGCACCGCTTGTCGCTGTAGACGACGACGGGCCCCTTGGTCGCGTTCTGCGCGCCGCGGGCCTCCTGGCCCATGTCGAAGCACTTGTTGTCGGGCGGGTTCTGGATGGAGTACGCCTTGTTCTTGGGCCCCACCCAGGCGAACGTCCCGCTCGCGGCGGTCGCCGTACCCGCGGTGGTGGTCGTGACGAGAGCGAGCCCGCCGAGTACGACGGCGAGCGAACGGCAAAGACGCATCTTCTGTCCTTCGTGAGCGACGAGGGCTACCGACACCCGGACCAACGGTCGAGCCGTTTCGAAGGAAACGGTCGAAAACCGGTGAGGGTCAGGTGAACAGCAGGGTGGAGGGCCCGTCGACCACTTCGACGCCCTTGTCCGTGGCGCAGTCCGGCACGTTCAGCGAGCCCCACTTCACGGCCGGGTCACCGCCCGCACACGTGTACGCCGCGGTGCCGCTGATCCTCGCGTGCCGCGGTCGCAGGGCCAGGCCCGGGGAGAAGCGGACGGTGGCGCTGCCCCCGATCCCCCGGCTCCCGCCGAACGACGACACCGCCGGCACAAGCAGCAGCACCCGCGCCATGGGCGGCCCCGACTTGAACCTCACGCCGCGTCAGGATGCATGGTGACGGCATGACCTCGACCGCTTCCCCACCCTGGAAGGTCGGCCGGCTCGCGGAGGCGAGCGGGCTGACCGTCCGTACGCTGCATCACTGGGACACCATCGGACTGCTCAGCCCCTCCCTGCGCACAGCGGGCGGCCACCGGGAGTACACGGAGGACGACCTGGTCCGCCTCTACCAGGTGCTGGCGCTGCGCAGCCTCGGGCTGGGGCTGGAGTCCATCGCGGCGTGCCTCGACGCCGGGGTCGACCCCCTACGGCTCGTCCGCGACCACCTCGCGGAGGTCGAGGGGCGGATCGCCGCCCTCGACACGCTGCGCGGGCGCCTTCGGCGGCTGGAGGCCGGGCTGTCCGACGAGGACCGCGACGGCGCGAAGGGCGGCCTGCCGACACCCGGCGACCTGCTGGAGGCGCTGCGGGCGGCCGGCGGCGGCACGGAGGCGGAGGCGGTGCTGCGCCGGCACCTGGACGCCGACGGCCGGGCGGTGCTGCGGGCGGGCGCCGCGGCCGCCGGGCCCGCCGCGCACTACCTGCTGCACGTCGAGTGGCCGCAGCTCTACCGGCGCGCACAGGAGTTGCGCACGGCGGGCGTCGCACCGGCCGATCCGCGCGTGCGCAAGCTGGTGGCGCGCATGGACGAACTGGGCGCGCTGTTCACGGGTGGCGACCGCCGTGTCTCCGCCGGGGTGCGCGCCGCCTGGCGGGACGACCCGGCGGCCGTCTCCGGCGATCCGCAGGCACCCGCGGACGCCTGGCGCGACCTCGCCTCGTACCTGGACGCATCCCGTCACCCGGAAGCAACGGAAGCAACGGAAGGAACCCCGTGATGAACCGCCTGGACATCACCGCCGCCCTCGCCCCGGCGCTGCCCCTGCTCATGACCCTGCCGTTCTGCGCCGCCCTGGCCTCGGTCGGCGTGGCCCCGTGGGCGATCGTGTGGTCCGTGCCCGTGGCCGTCGCCGCGTACGCCGCCGTCGGCTACCTGCGCCTCGGCCGCGACCGGCGGCGTCCCGGGCCCGGCGCCGGCTGAGCGGCGCGCTCAGGCCGCCTGCACCGGCGGGTTCGGCTTGATGACGGCGAAGGGGGCGCCCTGGCCGTCGGCCAGCCACGCCATGCGGCCGACGTCGGGGACGTCGGAGGCGGGCATCAGCACCGCACCGCCCGCGCCCTGCGTCACCCGCACGACCGTGTCGACGTCCTCGACGGCGAAGTACGGCAGCCAGCGCGGCTTCTCCGATTCCTCGCGCAGCGGCACCACGCCGCCGAAGGCGGCCTGCTGCTGGTCGCCCTCGGCGGTCGCCAGCACGGTGTAGGTCATGCCGGGGACCTTCAGGTCCTCGGAGCGCCAGCCGAAGATGCCGCGGTAGAAGGCCTTGGCGGCCGTGGGGTCGCCGGTGTGCAGCTCGGCCCAGCACAGGGCGCCGGCCTCCGACGCCTTCTCCAGGCCCTGGACGGCGGCCGGCTGCCACAGGGAGAAGTCGGCGCCGCCGGGGTCGGTCAGGCAGGCCATGCGGCCGGCGCCCATCACGTCGAAGGGCGCGACGCGCACGCGGCCGCCGCCCTGCTCGACGGCCTTCGTCGTGGCGTCGGCGTCGGGGGTCTGGAAGTAGACCGTCCAGGCCGTTTCGGCGCCTTCCTCGGTGAGGGGGCCGACGGCGGCGACGGTGCTGCCGTCCTTCTTGAAGAACGCGTAACCCCCGGCGTCCGGACCGGCGGACTGCGTCTCCCAGCCGAAGACCGTGCCGTAGAAGGCGGCGGCCGCGGCCGTGTCGGGGCTGCCGAGGTCGAGCCAGGTGGGAGCTCCGGTGACGAAGTCGGTGGTGAGCATGGTGATGCGCTCCCTTCCACGGGTTCCGCCGGTTGTCCCCGCCCGTACCCGTATCAGTCTGGCACCGGGCACCGACGCGCGCCCGCCCAAGCCCTCACTCGAACGGAGTAGCTCTCGGATCGCAGGGCGCGCGACCGAGGCGCACGATGAGAGTGCTGGCAGAAGAGTGATTCGCGTTCCCGATCAGGAGCAGATCATGACGACAGCCAAGGAAATCATGCACCCGGGCGCCCAGTGGATAAAGAAGACCGACACCGTGCTGCGCGCCTCCCAGCTGATGAAGGACCTCAACGTCGGCGCGCTCCCCGTGGCCGACGAGAACGAACGGCTGTGCGGGATCATCACCGACCGCGACATCACCGTGAAGTGCGTGGCCGAGGGCCTCGACGCCTCCCGCTGTCAGGCGGCCGAGCTCTGCGAGGGCACCCCGCGCTGGATCGACGCCAACGCCGACGTGGAGGACGTCCTGCACGAGATGGAGAACCACCGCATCAAGCGGCTGCCGGTCATCGAGAACAAGAGGCTCGTCGGCATGATCAGCGAGGCGGACCTGGCCCAGCACCTCACGGACGACCAGATCGCCGAGTTCGCGGAAATGGTCTACGCCCGGGGAAGCTGACATGAAGGCCAGGGACATCATGCACAAGGGCGCCCAGTGGATCACGCGCGACGAGACGCTGTCCCGGGCAGCCCAGGTCATGGACCTGATCGGCGTGGGGGCCCTGCCCGTCAGCGACCCGAACGGCAAGCTGTGCGGGATCGTCACCGACCGCGACATCGTGGTCAAGTGCGTGGCCCGCGGCCGTGACCCGACGAAGGTCACGGCCGGCGACCTGTGCGAGGGCACTCCGCGCTGGATCGACGCCGACGCGGACGTCGACGCCGTACTGCACGAGATGGAGACCCACCGCATCCGGCGCCTGCCGGTCATCGACCACAAACAACTGGTCGGCATGATCAGCGAGGCGGACGTGGCCCGGAACCTGTCCGACGACCGCGTCGCCGAGTTCGCGAGCCACATCTACGCCGCCGCACCCTGACGATTGCCCTGCCGGTCGGCCCCCGGGGCGCCTAGCCTGGCGCCATGGCGAGCGAGGGCGGGGCGGGCGTGCGCCGCGCGGAACGGCGCCTGCGCCGGGGGCGCGTGCTGGCCGGGGCCGGTGCGGCCGCGTGCTGCGGGGCGCTGGTCCTGGTGCTGGTGGCGGGCGGTTCCGTACGGGCACTGGGGTGGACGGCGGGCGCGGCGGTGTGCCTGGCGGCGGCCACGCTGCTGCCGTGGCGCCGGATCGGCGCGGACGGCGGCGGGCCGCAGCGGCGGCCGGAGCGGCCGGCGCCGCTCGGGCCGGCGCCGCTATCGGTCCCGCCGCGGCCATCGGTGCCGCCGCGGCAGTCCGGAGCGCCCGTGCCCGCGGGTGGCGGCCCGGGGCGGCCCCGCCCGCCCCACGCGCCCTTGGCGTCGCGCCGCCCGCGCACCCTCGGGTGGGCCGGCCTGGTGGTCGTTCTGCTGGCGGGCTTGGGGGTGGTGCTGCAGCTGTCGCCCGTCGGTTCCCCTCCGCAGGGCTCCCGCCCGCCGCAGGGGACCCCGCCGGCCGGCTCGCCCGCTCCGGCGACGCCCCCGCGGGGCACGCCCGACGCTCCGTCCGCACCCGCCACCGCCGCACCGCCGGAGCAGATGCCCGCCAACCCGAACGCGGGTGCCGGCGTCGGCGCCGGCACGGGCACGACCGGCGGCCAGGCCCCCGGGCCGTCCGACACCGTCGCCCTCCTCACCGCCCTCGGCGGCCTGCTCACCGCCGTCGGCGGGTGCGTCACCGCGACCGCCGCGGTGATCCAGGCCCGGGCCGCCGCCCGGCCGGCACCACCCCCTGCGGAGTGACGGCGCCCTCCTGCGCGGGCCCGGCCCGCGCTAGCCTGCCGGACGTACGCGCTCGCCGCGCCCGGAGGTGCCATGCGTCCGCTGCCCGTCCGCCGCCACCGCCTCTCGCGTCCCGTCCGGCAGCGGCTGGCGGCCGATGCCGGGCTGCTCGTGCTCTTCGCCGCCTTCGCCGTGCCGCTGTTGTGGCTGCTGCTCGCCTCCGTGGACGCCGGGGCGGGGCTTCGGGTCCGGGTGCCCTCGGAGCCGACCGTGGAGAACTTCTCGGCCGTCCTGACCGACGAGATCACCTTCCGCCCCATGCTCAACAGCGTGCTGCTGTGCGGTGGGGCGACCGCGGTGACGGTCGTGTGCGCCGCCCTCGCCGCGTACCCGCTCTCCCGTTACCTCTCGCGTCTGGCGCGGCCGTACCTGCTGGGGGTGCTGTTCGCGACGTGTCTGCCGATCACGGCGGTGATGGTGCCGGTGTACGGGCTCTTCGTGCGCATCGACCTGATCGACACCCTCCACGGCACCGCGCTCTTCCTGGCCACCGCCCAACTGCCCTTCGCGATCTGGCTGATGAAGAACTTCATGGACGGCGTGCCGGTGATGCTGGAGGAGGCCGCCTGGACGGACGGCGCGAGCCGCGCCCAGGCGCTGGTGCGGGTGGTCCTGCCGCTGATGGGCCCCGGGCTGGCGGTGGTGACGATCTACTGCTTCATCATGATGTGGGGCAACTTCTTCGTGCCCTTCATGCTCCTGCTCACGCCGGACCGGCTCCCGGCGTCGGTCAGCATCTTCACGTTCTTCGGCAACTACGGTCAGGTGGCCTACGGCCAGCTGGCGGCCTTCTCCGTGCTGTACTCCACCCCCGTCGTCCTCCTCTACGCCCTCATCGCCCGCCGCCTGGGCGGCGGCTTCGCGCTGGGGGGTGCGGTGAAGGGGTGATGCGGGTCCTCGCGTGGCTCCTGGGGAGGATGCCGTACATCTGAAGTGCTACGTCGCGCCGGTGCCACGGTCCCGCAGGGTGACGGGGGATTCCGGCCCGAGGGCTGACGTCCGGGCCGGGGGGCGGGCCAAGAATTGGAATCGCTGATTCCAGCGATTCCCGGTTCCCAGGCCCCACTCCCCGGAGGAGACCCGTGTCGTACGCGGCTGCCCGTCCAGCTCCCCCCGCATCCACCCCCACTGTTGCCGCCCGCGCCGAGGGGTTGTGCAAGGTCTACGGGCAGGGGGAGACGCGGGTCACCGCCCTGGACGCGGTCTCGGTGGAGTTCCGGCAGGGCGAGTTCACCGCGATCATGGGGCCCTCGGGGTCGGGCAAGTCCACGCTGATGCACTGCATGGCCGGGCTGGACACCGTCTCGTCCGGGTCCGTACGGATCGGGGACGTCGAGTTGAGCAGCCTGAACGACCGGCAGCTGACCCGGCTGCGCCGGGACCGGGTGGGGTTCGTCTTCCAGGCGTTCAACCTGCTGCCGACACTGACCGCGCTGGAGAACATCACGCTGCCCCTGAGCATCGCGGGCCGCCGGCCGGATGCCGAGTGGATGCAGCGGATCGTGGAGACGCTGGGGCTGTCCGGGCGGCTGGGGCACCGGCCGAGCCAGTTGTCGGGCGGGCAGCAGCAGCGCGTGGCCGTGGCGCGGGCGCTGACCTCGCGGCCGGAGATCGTCTTCGCCGACGAGCCCACCGGCAACCTCGACTCGCGCTCCGGCGCCGAACTCCTCGGTTTCCTGCAGGAGTCGACGCGTGCCCTGCGGCAGACGGTGGTCATGGTCACGCACGACCCGGTCGCCGCCTCCTACGCCGACCGCGTCGTCTTCCTCGCCGACGGCCGCATCGTCGACGACATGCACGGGCCCACGGCCGACTCCGTCCTCAACCGGATGCGTCTGTTCGACGCCAAGGGCCGTACGAGCTGAGCCGACCGCCGTCCCCCTCCCACCACACCCAGGACCCCACGTGTTCCGTACCGCCCTGCGCAATCTCCTCGCGCACAAGACCCGGCTGATGATGACCGCCCTGGCGGTGCTGCTCGGCACCGCCTTCGTCACCGGCACCCTGATCTTCAGCGACTCGGTGGGCAGCGCCTACCGCAACCGGATGGCCAAGAGCCTCGACGACGTCGCCGTCTCCGTGACCGCGGGCGGCCCCCGCACCGACGCCGACGACCAGGGCGTCCTCGATGCCCGGATGGTGCAGCGGATCGCCGCCCTGCCGGGCGTGGCCTCCGTACGACCCTCCGTCACCGGCCTGCCGATGATCGCGGACCGGCACGGCGACCCCGTCGGCGGCGAATGGGGCAGCGACGGCGCCAACTTCGTCCCCGGCAAGGACGGCAAGGACAGCCGCTATCCGCTGGTCAAGGGCCGCGGCCCGGCCGCCGGGGACGAGATCGCCCTGGATGTGAAGACCGCCGGGAAGCTCGGCGTCACGCTCGGCGGCACCGTGCGGATGGCCGTCGACGGCCCGGTCATGACCAAGAAGCTCGTCGGCGTCGTCCGCACCGACAACCCCCGCGTGAGCGCAGGCGCGGGCCTGGCGCTCTTCGACACCGAAACCGCGCAGAGGCTCTTCGGCAAGCCCGGCGAGTACAGCGAGCTCGTCGTCTCCGCGACCCCCGGCACCGACCAGGGCGCGCTCACCGCGAAGGTCCGCGAGACGCTGCCGAAGTCCTTCGAGGCCACGAGCGGCAAGCAGCTCGCCGCCTCCCAGGCGAAGATGGTCGACGAGCAGACGCGCTCCATCCGCAAGACCCTGCTGGTCTTCGCGGGCATCTCCCTCTTCGTCGGCGTCTTCATCATCGCCAACACCTTCACCATGCTGATCGCCCAGCGCACCCGTGAGATCGCGCTGCTGCGCGCCGTGGGCGCCACCCGCCGTCAGGTCGTGCGCTCGGTGCTGATCGAGGCGGGGCTGCTGGGCCTGGTCGCCTCCGCGCTGGGCTTCGTCCTCGGCCTCGGCGTCGCCAAGGGTCTGCACCCGGTGCTCAACCTGACCGGCGGGAGCCTGCCCGACGGCCCGCTGGTGATCGAGCCGTCGGCCGTGCTGTCCGCCCTCGGGGTGGGCGTCGTGGTGACCGTGCTCGCCGCCTGGCTGCCGTCCCGCAAGGCCGCCCGGATCGCCCCCGTCGAGGCGCTGGCCTCCGTCGAGGCGGCGCCGGCCCCCCGTGGCCTGGTCCTGCGCAACTCCATCGGTGCGGCGCTCACCGCCCTGGGCGTGGGCCTCATGCTGTACGTCACGAGGTTCAAGGACAGCAGCGGCATCAACTACGCGATGGCGGGCTCGGCCCTCACCCTCACCGGACTGATCGTCCTGGCCCCGCTGCTCTCCCGCCCGGTCGTGCGGCTCTTCGGCCGCCTCGCGATCCGCCTCGCCGGCATCAGCGGCAAGCTCGCCCGGGAGAACGCCCTGCGCAACCCGCGCCGCACCGCCGCCACCGCCTCCGCGCTGATGATCGGCCTCACGCTGATCACCGGCCTGACCGTGGGCGCCGTCTCGGCGGACCGGGGCATGTCGACCATGGGCGAGCCGGACATGACGGCCGACTACAAGGTCAGCTCCGCCGGCCACCTGGGCCTCTCCCCCGAGATCGGCCGGACGCTCGCCGGGCAGCCCGGTGTCGCGGCGGCCGTGCCACTGCGGACGACCGGTTTCCAGTACGAGCAGCGCCCGGGGTCGGTCACCGGAACGGACGTCCGGCAGCTCGGCAAGGTGGTCGACGTGACCGTCGTCAGCGGCTCGCTCGCCGACGTGCACGGCACGTCCGCCGTCGCCGTCTCGGACGAATTCGCGGCCAAGGGACGTCTGACGGTGGGATCCACGCTGCCGATGGAGTTCTACGACGGCAAGAAGGCCGCCCCGCGCGTCGTCGCCGTCTACAAGGACAACAACATCCTGTCCTCGGTCCTGTCCACCCCCGCCCTCGTCGACCCCCACCAGGACAAGGCGCGCGACGACCAGGTGCTGGTGAAGGCCGCCCCGGGCAAGGCGAAGGACCTCGCCGGGCAGATCAAGGAGACGCTCGGCAAGAACCCGGTCATCAAGGTCCAGAGCCAGGACGACCTGCGCCGCTCCGACGCCGGGAGCATCGACGACGTCCTCTACCTGATGTACGGACTGCTCGGCATGGCCGTGGTCATCGCCGTCATCGGCGTCGTCAACACCCTCGCCATGTCCGTCTTCGAGCGGACGCGGGAGATCGGAATGCTGCGCGCCATCGGCCTGGACCGGCGCGAGGTCAAGCGGATGGTGCGGCTGGAGTCCGTGATGATCGCGATGTTCGGCGCGGTGCTGGGCGTGGCGGCCGGTGTCTTCCTGGCCTGGTCCGGCGGCCACCTGCTGCGCTCGTCCTTCCCGCAGTACGAGATGGTCGTGCCGTGGGCGCGGATCGCGGTCTTCCTGCTGCTGGCGCTGGCGGTCGGGGTACTGGCCGCGGTCTGGCCGGCCCGCCGGGCGGCAAAGCTGGACGCCCTGGAGGCGATCGGGACTCAGTGAGCCGGGGCGCCCCGTCAGGGGCGCGGGGAACTGCGCGATCGGCCACCGGCGGCCCGCAGCCGAAGACACCACCCCGGGGCCCGGGCACAGCACCTCACCTGCGGGCGCATCGTGGTTGATCGCGCAGTTCCCCGCGCCCCTGACGGGGCGCCGTACACGAGGGCCCCCGCCCGACAGTGTCGGGCGGGGGCCCTCACGCGCGCACGGCGCGGGAGCGTGGGCGAGGGCCTAGAAGACCGACTCCGCCTCGTCCATGCGGTTCTCCGGGACGCGCTTGAGCTCGGTGATCGCGTCCGCGAGCGGCACCATGTGGATGTCGGTGCCCTTGAGCGCGGTCATCTTGCCGAACTCGCCGCGGTGCGCGGCCTCGACGGCGTGCCAGCCGAAGCGGGTGGCGAGGACGCGGTCGTACGCGGTGGGGGTGCCGCCGCGCTGGACGTGGCCGAGGATGACCGGGCGGGCCTCCTTGCCCAGGCGGCGCTCGAGCTCGCCGGCGAGCTTGGTGCCGATGCCGGCGAAGCGCTCGTGACCGAACTGGTCTATGGCGCCCTTCTTGTAGTCCATCGTCCCGTCGGCGGGGTGGGCGCCCTCGGCGACGCAGATGACGGCGAACTTCTTGCCGCGGGCGAAGCGCTCCTCCACCATCTTCACCAGGTCGGCGGGGTCGAAGGGACGCTCGGGCAGGCAGATGCCGTGCGCGCCGCCGGCCATGCCGGACTCCAGCGCGATCCATCCGGCGTGGCGGCCCATGACCTCGACGACCATCACCCGCTGGTGGGACTCGGCCGTGGTCTTCAGGCGGTCGATGGCCTCGGTGGCGACGCCGACGGCGGTGTCGAAGCCGAAGGTGCGGTCCGTGGAGGAGATGTCGTTGTCGATGGTCTTGGGAACGCCGACCACGGGCAGGCCCGCGTCCGAGAGCATCCGGGCGGCGGTCAGCGTGCCTTCGCCGCCGATGGGGATGAGGACGTCGATGCCGTATTCGCGGGCGAGCTCCTTGGAGCTCTCGCACGCCTCGCGCAGCCGGGCGCGCTCCAGGCGCGAGGAGCCGAGGATGGTGCCGCCGCGGGCCAGGATGCCGCTGACGGCCTCCAGGTCGAGCTTGCGGTGGCGGCCGTCGAGCAGTCCCTTGAAGCCGTCTTCGAAACCGATGACCTCGTCACCGTGGCCGACGACGGCCCGGTGCACCACCGAGCGGATGACGGCGTTCAGACCGGGGCAGTCGCCGCCCGCGGTGAGGACTCCGATGCGCATCGTGCTGTGTCTCCTGCTCGCTACTGGTACCTGTGAGCCGGACCGATTGTTTCACGGGCCGGGCGGGCCTGTCTCACTCCCACCGCCGGACTCCTGACGCGCGCCTTAACCACAGGCACAGGTATTGTCAAGAGGGCAAGACCACCCTAACGGGTATTTCTTCGGGGCGGGCGGAACGGCCCGCACCAGGTGAACACGGCGAAGGATCAAGGAGAGCACGCGTGACGCGCAGCGTGTACGTGACCGGGACCGACCGGGGCGACGGGCGCCAGGTCATCGAGCTGGGGGTCATGGAGCTGCTGACCCGGCATGTCGACAAGGTGGGCGTCTTCCGCCCCCTCTTCCACGGCGACGGGCCGGACCGCCTCTTCGACCTGCTGCGCTCGCGCTACCGGCTGACGCAGCCGGCCGACAGCGTGGTCGGCCTGACCTACGCCGAGGCCGCCGCGCTGCAGGCCGAGCGCGGCACCGAGGAGCTGGTCTCCCGGCTGGTCGACCGCTTCCACGCGGTCGCCCGCGACTACGAGTACGTCCTCGTGCTCGGCACCGACTTCGCCGGCACCACCCTGCCCGACGAGCTGGCCCTCAACGCCCGCCTGGCCAACGAGTTCGCCGCCTCGGTGATCACTGTGGTCGGCGGCCAGGAGCAGTCGGCGGAGTCGGTGCGCGCCGAAGCCCGCAACGCCTACCGGGCGTACCACTCGCTGGGCTGCGACGTCGTCGCCCTGGTGGTCAACCGCATCGCCCCGGCCGACCGCGAGGAGATCGCCGCCCAGCTCTCGGCGAGCCTGCCGGTGCCCTGCTACGCGCTGCCGGAGGACTCCTCGCTCTCCGCGCCGACCGTGCGCCAGATCGTGGACAAGCTGGGCGCCGAGGTGCTCCTCGGCGACGACGCGGGGCTCTCGCGCGACGCCAAGGACTTCGTCTTCGGCGGCGCCATGCTGCCGGTCTTCCTGCCCGCCCTGACCGAGGGCTGCCTGGTGGTCACCCCCGGCGACCGCGTGGATCTGATCGTCGGCGCGCTGGCCGCGCACAGCGCCGGCGCCCCGTCCATCGCCGGTGTGCTGCTGACCCTGGACGAGCGCCCGGGCCCGGACATCCTGGCCCTGGCCGGCCGCCTGGCGCCCGGCACCCCGGTGGTCTCCGTGCCCGGTGGCTCCTTCCCCACCGCCGCGGAGCTCTTCGCGATCGAGGGCAAGCTGGAGGCGTCCTCGCCGCGCAAGGCCGAGACCGCCCTCGGCCTGTTCGAGCGGCACGTGGACACCGCCGCGCTCACCCAGCGCATCTCGGTGGCCCGCTCCGAGCGCGTCACGCCGATGATGTTCGAGCACGAGCTGATCGAGCGCTCCCGCTCCGCCCGCCGCCGGGTCGTGCTGCCCGAGGGCACCGAGGAGCGTGTGCTGCGCGCGGCCGACGTGCTGCTGCGCCGCGACGTGTGCGACCTGATCCTGCTCGGCGAGGAGGACGCCGTGCGCAAGCGGGGCGCCGAGCTGGGCATCGACCTGGCCGCCGCCCAGATCATCGACCCGCAGACCTCCCCGCTGCGCGACCGCTTCGCCGAGATCTACGCCAAGGCCCGCGCCCACAAGGGCATGACCGTGGAGCTGGCGCACGACGTCGTCGCCGACGTGTCGTACTTCGGCACCCTGATGGTCCAGGAGGGCCTGGCCGACGGCATGGTCTCCGGCGCCGTGCACTCCACGGCCGCCACCATCCGGCCGGCCTTCGAGATCATCAAGACCGCGCCGGGCGCCCAGATCGTCTCCTCGGTCTTCTTCATGTGCCTGGCCGACCGGGTGCTCGTCTACGGCGACTGCGCGGTCAACCCCGACCCGAACGCCGAGCAGCTCGCGGACATCGCCATCCAGTCCGCCGAGACCGCCAAGCAGTTCGGCGTCGAGCCGCGCGTGGCGATGCTGTCGTACTCGACCGGCACCTCCGGTTCCGGCGCCGACGTCGACAAGGTCCGCAAGGCCACCGAGCTGGTGCGCGAGCGCCGCCCGGAGCTGCTGGTCGAGGGCCCGATCCAGTACGACGCCGCCGTCGACGCCCGCGTCGCCGCGACCAAGCTGCCCGGCTCGCAGGTGGCGGGCAAGGCCACCGTCCTGGTGTTCCCCGACCTCAACACGGGCAACAACACCTACAAGGCCGTGCAGCGCTCGGCCGGCGCGGTCGCGGTCGGCCCCGTCCTGCAGGGCCTGCGCAAGCCCGTGAACGACCTCTCGCGCGGCGCGCTGGTGCAGGACATCGTCAACACCGTCGCCATCACCGCCATCCAGGCGCAGGGCGAGCAGCGCAGCGAGCGCACGGAACCGTAAGCAGTCCGGCCGTGGGGCCGGGACCCGAGCCCCGGCCCCACGGCTGCCCCTCCCCCCTTGATCACCCGCTACCGGAAAGCCCCATGACTTCCACCGCCACCCGCGTCCTCGTCCTCAACTCCGGCTCGTCCTCCGTCAAGTACCAGCTGCTCGACATGGCCGACGGGGCCCGCCTGGCCGCCGGTCTCGTCGAGCGCATCGGCGAGGAGACCTCGCGGCTGGCGCACACCCCGCTGGCGACCGGCGGCGACAAGCGCGAGCGCGTCGCGCCCATCGCCGACCACGCCGCCGCCCTGGACGCCGTCGCCGAGGAGCTGGCCGCCGACGGTCTGGGCCTGGACTCCCCGGAGCTCGCCGCCATCGGCCACCGCGTGGTGCACGGCGGCAGCCAGTTCACCGAGCCCACCCTGATCACCGACGAGGTCGTCGCCGAGATCGAGCGCCTGATCCCGGTCGCCCCGCTGCACAACCCGGCCAACATCACCGGCATCCGCACCGCCCGGAACCTGCGCCCGGACCTGCCGCAGGTCGCCGTCTTCGACACCGCCTTCCACACGACGATGCCGGAGGCCGCCGCCCGCTACGCCCTCGACGTCGAGACCGCCGACGCCCACCGCGTGCGCCGCTACGGCTTCCACGGCACCTCGCACGCGTACGTCTCGCGCAGGACCGCCGAGCTGCTGGGCAAGGCCCCTGAAGAGGTCAACGTCATCGTCCTGCACCTGGGCAACGGCGCCTCCGCCTCCGCCGTGCGCGGCGGCCGCTGCGTCGACACCTCCATGGGCCTGACCCCGCTGGAGGGCCTGGTCATGGGTACCCGCTCCGGTGACCTCGACCCGGCGGTGATCTTCCACCTGGCGCGCAACGCCGGCATGTCCATCGACGAGATCGACTCGCTCCTGAACAAGAAGAGCGGTCTGATCGGACTGTGCGGCGACAACGACATGCGCGAGATCCGCCGGCGCATCGACGAGGGCGACGAGCAGGCGCAGCTCGCCTTCGACATCTACGTGCACCGGCTGAAGAAGTACATCGGCGCCTACTACGCCGTCCTGGGCAGGGTCGACGCCGTGGCCTTCACGGCCGGCGTGGGCGAGAACGCGGCGCCCGTGCGCGAGGCCGCCGTGGCGGGCCTGGAGGAGCTGGGTCTGGTCGTGGACGCGGGCCTGAACGGCATCCGCTCCGGCGAGGCGCGGCTGATCTCGCCCGAGTACGCGCGGGTCGCGGTGGCCGTCGTCCCCACGGACGAGGAGCTGGAGATCGCCGCTCAGACGTACGCGCTGGTCAGCGCCTAGGTGATGCGGAACGGCCGGATCCGATCTTGGTCGTTCCCACAGCTCGAATATTCCGCTCCGAAACAAACCGATAGGATCTGCCCCATGCGCCGTTCCAAAATCGTCTGCACCCTGGGCCCCGCCGTCGACTCCTACGACCAGCTGAAGACGCTGATCGAGGCCGGCATGAACGTGGCCCGCTTCAACATGAGCCACGGGTCCCACGCGGAGCACGAGGAGCGGTACCACCGCCTCCGCAAGGCCAGCGAGGAGACCGGGCGCGCGGTCGGCGTCCTCGCCGACCTGCAGGGCCCGAAGATCCGCCTGGAGACCTTCGCGGACGGTCCGGTCGAGCTCGTGCGCGGCGACGAGTTCGTCATCACCACCGAGGACGTCCCCGGTGACAGGACGATCTGCGGCACCACCTACAAGGGCCTGCCGGGCGACGTCGCCAAGGGCGACCAGGTCCTGATCAACGACGGCAACGTCGAGCTGCGCGTCACCGAGGTCGACGGCCCGCGGGTGCGGACGATCGTCATCGAGGGCGGCGTCATCTCCGACCACAAGGGCATCAACCTGCCCGGCGCGGCGGTGAACGTCCCGGCGCTGTCCGAGAAGGACGTCGAGGACCTGAAGTTCGCGCTCGCGATGGGCTGCGACATGGTCGCCCTGTCCTTCGTCCGCGACGCCAAGGACGTCCAGGACGTCCACCGCGTCATGGACGAGGTCGGCCGCCGCGTCCCGGTCATCGCCAAGGTCGAGAAGCCGCAGGCCGTCGAGAACATGCAGGAGGTCGTCATGGCCTTCGACGGTGTGATGGTGGCCCGTGGCGACCTCGCGGTGGAGTACCCGCTGGAGCGCGTCCCGCTGGTGCAGAAGCGCCTGATCGAGATGTGCCGCCGCAACGCCAAGCCGGTGATCGTCGCGACCCAGATGATGGAGTCGATGATCACCAACTCCCGGCCGACCCGTGCCGAGGCCTCCGACGTCGCCAACGCGATCCTGGACGGCGCGGACGCGGTCATGCTCTCGGCCGAGTCGTCGGTCGGCGCCTACCCGATCGAGACGGTCAAGACGATGTCCCGCATCGTCGAGGCCGCCGAGCAGGAGCTGCTCTCCAAGGGCCTGCAGCCGCTGGTGCCGGGCAAGAAGCCGCGCACCCAGGGCGGCTCGGTGGCCCGCGCCGCCTGCGAGATCGCCGACTTCCTCGGCGGCAAGGCGCTGGTGGCGTTCACCAAGTCCGGCGACACGGCCCGCCGCCTGTCCCGCTACCGTGCGGCCCAGCCGATCCTGGCCTTCACCACGGACGCCGCGACCCGCAACCAGCTCGCCCTGAGCTGGGGCGTCGAGACGTTCGTCGTCCCGCACGTGGACAACACCGACGCGATGGTCGACCTGGTCGACGCGGAGCTGCTGAAGCTGCACCGCTACAACGAGGGCGACGTCATGATCATCACCGCCGGCTCCCCGCCCGGCGTCCCGGGCACCACCAACATGGTGCGTGTCCACCACCTCGGCGGCGAGACCCGCTGACACGACGCGCGAACGGCCGCCATCCCCGTCGGGGGGTGGCGGCCGTCGTGCTGTTCCTACGGGTACGTGCCCGGCGTCAGGTACTGGTGCAGGTTGGGGATGTGCAGCGTTCCGCCGTACTGGCCGGCCTGACGGATCTTCACATTGGTGAAGAAGATCGGAACCGGCAGCTTCACCCCGGGGATCAGCGGCGGCGGGCTGGAAGGCGACTGCGTCGAGGGGATGAGCCCGAGCAGGTTGCCCTTGAGCTCCTCCGTGTACATCGTGATCCGCCCGCTGCCAACCGTCGAGGTCGTCCCGATCCCGGCCACGTGGTACTGCATGCCCTGGTTGTTGACGATCTGGTGCAGGTCCTTGATGTCGAGCGAGTCCGCCGTGAACTTCAGCACGGCCTTCTTCTCCCCGTTCACCATGGTGATCTGCTTGACGCCCTCGTAGGTCAGCCCGTGCAGGGTGAGCGTGCTCGCCTCCAGGTACCAGGGCTGGTGGGGGAAGGCGCGGTGCTCGTTCTCGTCGACGACGGTGCCGGGCGGGCAGGGCGGCAACGGCTTGTCCGGACCGGCGGAGGCCGTGCCGGACGCCTGCGGCGAGGGCGAGCCGGACGCCTCCGGCGAGGGTGCCGTCGCCCCGGGGGCGGGCGTCGCCCCGGGCGTGGCCGACACCTTGGGGCCGGCCTTGGCCGAGAGCGTGGCCGACGGCGACGGTGCCACCGGCGGCTTGACCGCCGGCGCCGGCACGGACGGGGCGGACGGGACGGCCGTCGAGGGCGCGGGCCTGGGCGGCTCGGCCTTCCGTCCGGTCAGGATGCCGCCCAGCACGTCACCGAGCCCGAGCGGGTCCAGCGGGTTCTTCGCCTTCGAGGGCGAGGACGAGGGCGACGGCGTGGGCGTGGGTCTGGAGGCTGCAGGAGGAGGCGCCGGTTCGGCGTCCGGTTTCGCGCTCGGCGCCGGCGCCGGCTTGGCGCTCGCCGTCGGGCCCGGCTGCGCCGTCCCCGCGGACGGTTCCGCCGTCCCGGACGGCTCCGGGTCCGGCTCCGACGCCGCCTTCGCCGACTGCGTCGGCGTCGGCTCCGGTGCCTTGTCCGGCGCCGTGACGCAACCCGCCTCGCCGAAAGGATTCGCCGGGGCGACGGGCTTCGCCTGCGCCAGGGTCGGCGTGAGCCCGATGCCCATCAGGACCGCGCTCGGCATCGCCGCGAGCGCGATGGCCTTGCCGGCCGGCATGTGCAGCCGGGCCAGCAGCGGCTTTCTCGGTGCCGCGTGCCGGGGCCCCGCCACGGGGCGCTCCTCGTCAGTCGCCACGCGGACCCCCGTCGGGCTGTGCCCCCGCCGCCGCCACGGGCTGCGGCTTCTTCGCCGGCACCCAGGACACGCCCAGTCCGCCGCCGATCAGGGCCAGCAGGAATCCCAGCAGGAACGCCCCGAAGTTGGAGACGACCAGGGAGACCAGTGCCAGCAGGATCGCGGCGACTCCGGCGAAGACGCGCGACTGCGGCTGGAACCACATGGTCAGTCCGAGCACGATCAGGAGCACGCCGATGATCAGCGAACCGGCGCCGGCGGTGGTGGCCAGCCGGATGTGCAGGTCGCCGAGCGTCATGGTCTGGTACGGGATGTACATGATCGGGACCCCGGCCAGGATGCACAAGAGCCCGCCCCAGAAGGGGCGGTGGCCCCGCCAGTCCCAGAACGAACGGCGGGTGCGGCCGAGAGAGACGATCAGCCGTGGTCGCGTGTCGGCGCTCATGGATACAGCTCCTAGGACTGGCGAATCGGTGGTGCGAGGGGGGTCGTGCCGGTCACGGGCACGGGAGCGCGCGCATCCGCCCACCCGTACCCGTCCGGTTCCGGCGCGCGTCAGCTCTTCGGGCAGGCCGTGTCGCCCATGCTGACGTTCATCTTCAGACCCGGCAGGGTGAAGGTGCCGGCGGAGGTCGCCCACGCCTTCTGGTCGACGTGGTTGAACTCCACCGACTTGGCCTGCTGGGCGAAGGAGCCCGGCACATAGGCGCCGCGGCCGTTCTCGCCCGGCTTGGCCGGGCCGGGGCCCTTGGTGGTGGCGTCCACCGAGACGCCGATGTCGACCTCATCGAACCGGGCGTCGGCCTGCAGGTCGTTGGCGTCGATGAAGAGCTTGGTGGCCTGCACCTTGCTGCCGTCGTCCTTGGCGCCCGTGCCGGCCTTCAGCACCATGGACACGCTGCCGAACGGGGTGGGCACGGTGACCGCCTGGCACAGGCTGGTGATCTTGGCGGAGTCGAGCCCCACCACCGCCACCGGCTGCCGGCCCTTGCCGGTCTCGTCCATGGCTCCGTACTGGACGAATCCGGTGCCCTCCAGCCGCTCCGCTGTCACCTGGAACTGCTGGCCCGACACGCTGAACGACGCCGCCAGCGCACCCTGCGCGATCGCCACGCCTATCGCGGCCGACGCCGCGACGCTGGGCACCATGACGACCGCGAACCGGCGCCATCTGGTCCCACCGCGAGTTAGGGACTTCACGACTTTCCTCCTTCTCGGACGTACACCCCGGGCCGGCCTCGCAGAGACCCGCACCCGGAAGTGGGAGAAGAGCTACGTCCTCGGGAAGAAGAGCGCCGTCGCACGATGCGGCGCCAACCGCGCCCGACACACACCGGCGTTCACCCCCGAGCGACAACCACGTTGGCCACGCCTTCGCGCAACCGCCGGGACAGGCCCTGCCGTTGCGCGGCAGGGACCCCCCTGTCCCATCGACCGCCGGGCACGTCCCGCCGGCCCGCCCGGTGGGGACCCATCCGTGGGGGATGGACCGGGCTGGGGCGATCGTGGTCCATTCGGGCCCGGGGCACAAGGGGTTGATTACTCGCGAGTAACGGACGGATAACCGCCGGGAGACCGGCCGGCATCGACCGGGGGCCGGAGCGTCTCGGAGCGTGCACGCGCATCGGGGGAGGAAAGCAGAAGAACCCGGGCGAAAGCCCGGGTTCCTCCTACTCGCAGTAACAGACCGACCGTTTACCAAGTTTTGGTAAAGCGCGGCGACTGTGCCGCCTGGGGCACGCGAGGTGCCCCGCGGAACACCTGGACGAGCGGCATCAGAACAGCGCGCGCGAGAGCGCGGTGCGCGCCGCCGTCACCCGCGGGTCGTCCGGACCGATCACCTCGAACAGCTCCAGCAGCCGCACCCGGGCCGCCTCGCGGTCCTCGCCCGCCGTCCGCCGGATCGTGTCGATCAGCCGCCCGAAGGCGTCCTCGACGTGCCCGCCGACCAGGTCCAGGTCGGCCGCGGCGATCTGCGCCTGCACATCGCCCGGGGCGTCGGCCGCCGCCTTGCGCACCTGCTGGGCGTCCACGCCCTGCACGCGCTGCAGCAGCTGCGCCTGGGCCAGGCCCAGCCTGGCCTCCGCGTTGGCCGGGTCGTCGGAGAGCACGTTCTCGTACGCCCGCACCGCACCGCCCAGGTCGCCCGCGTCCAGCGCCTCGTGGGCGGCGCTCAGGGCGCTGTCGTACGGGCCGGCGGGGGCCGTCGGCGCCGCGTAGGCCTCGCCCTCGTCCGCTCCCGGGGCGCCGCCGACGATGCCGAAGCGCTCCTCGGCGACCTGGACCAGCTGGTCCAGCACCGGGCGGATCTGCGTGTCGGGCAGGGCGCCCTGGAAGAGCGGCAGGGCCTGGCCGGCCACCACCGCGAAGACCGCCGGGACGGACTGGATACCGAACTGCTGGGCCAGCAGCTGGTTGGCCTCGACGTCGACCTTGGCCAGGACGAACCGGCCCGCGTACTCGGCGGCGAGCCGCTCCAGGACCGGCATCAGCTGCTTGCACGGCTGGCACCATTCGGCCCAGAACTGGATGACGACGGGCACCTCGGCGGAGCGCTGCAGGACCTCCTGCTCGAACCCGGCCTCGGTGGCGTCGAAGACGAGGGCGCCCGCACCGGCGGCGGGCGCGCCGCCGCCGCGGCGCTCGGCCTCGGCACGCGCCTGCTCGGCCTTCTTCTTCGCCTCCCCGGCCGCCTTCACCGCGGCGAGGTCGACCACTCCACTCATGGACATGTTCCGTGGCTGCATGGGCCCATCCTCCCCCCTCGGCACGGTGAAGCGGAAAACGGTGAAGCAGAAAAACGCCGGGGGCTGGATTGACGCCGGGTCCCCACTCGGCGCCGTGGTTGTCGCTCCCTTACGCTACGAGCCGTAGCGTAACTGGACGGCCCTCGCGGGGGACCCCCGCCACCGGTGATCTGCCTCACACCTCCGGGGGTGAGGTCCGGACCAGACGGGCTACTGGGCGGTAAGGTCGTCGTTCATGAGCTCAGCCCCCTCCCCCGCGCCGCGCCGCGCCGGCGGCCGCACGGGCCGGCCGCGCAGCACGGAGGCCGACCGCGCGATCCTCGGCGCGACGCGCGAGGCGCTGGTCGAGCTCGGCTGGGGAAAGCTGACCATGGGTGACGTCGCGGCCCGCGCCAAAGTCGCCAAGACCACCCTCTACCGCCGCTGGGCGGGCAAGAACGAGCTGGTCGTGGACGCGGTGGCGGCGCTGTTCGACGAGCACCTGGAGCTGCCCGACCGCGGCTGCCTGCTGGCCGACATCGAGGGCGTGGTGCTGCAGTTCGCGGCCCTGCTGGAGCGGCCGGAGACCAAGACCGCCCTGATGGCCGTGGTGGCCGAGTCCACGCGCGACGACGCGCTGCGCGAGCGCATCCGCTCCGCCATCGTCGACCGGCAGAAGGCTCTGGTGCTCCTCGGCCGCGAGCGCGCCCAGGCCCGCGGGGAACTGCCCTTGGAGCCCGACCCGGCCGGGGCGGCCCGCACCGCCGACCTGATCTTCGATGTCATCGCGGGCGCCGTCGTCCACCGGACGCTCGTCAGCGCCGAACCCGTGGACGCCGCATGGGCCCGCGGCTTCGCCGCCCTCCTGGTGGGCGGCCTCGCCGCAGCGGCCGGCGGCGCCTGATCCCGTACGCCCGCCGCATCCCGCGGTTGGCCGGAAATCGACGACGCCCCCTGGCGCCGGGCGCTGCAGGGGGCGTCGATCAGGACGTACGGCTCAGGCGTACGGCTCAGAAGCCGGCGGGCTCGGTGTACGTGCCCCACTCCTCGCGCAGGACACCGCAGATCTCGCCGAGGGTGGCCTCGGCCCGGACCGCCTCCAGCATCGGCTCGATCATGTTGGAGCCGTCGCGGGCGGCGGTGAGCATGGCCTCCAGGGCCGCGCGGACCCGGGCGTCGTCCCGGTGGGCCTTGCGGTCGGCCAGCACGCGCACCTGCTCGCGCTCGACCTCGTGGCTCACGCGCAGGATCTCCAGGTCGCCGGTGACCGAACCGTGGTGGCAGTTGACGCCGACGACGCGCTTGGCCCCCTTCTCCAGGGCCTGCTGGTAGCGGAAGGCGCTCTCGGCGATCTCGCCGGTGAACCAGCCGTCCTCGATGCCGCGCAGGATGCCCGAGGTGATGGGGCCGATGGGGTGCCGGCCGTCGGGGTGGGCGCGCAGGCCGCGCTCCTTGATCTGGTCGAAGATCTTCTCGGCGTCGGCCTCGATGCGGTCGGTGAGCTGCTCGACGTACCAGGAGCCGCCCAGCGGATCGGCGACATTGGTGACCCCGGTCTCCTCCATCAGCACCTGCTGGGTGCGCAGGGCGATCTCGGCGGCCTGCTCGCTGGGCAGGGCCAGGGTCTCGTCGAGGGCGTTGGTGTGCAGCGAGTTCGTTCCGCCGAGGACCGCGGCGAGGGCCTCCACGGCGGTGCGCACCACGTTGTTGTACGGCTGCTGGGCGGTGAGGGAGACACCGGCGGTCTGGGTGTGGAAGCGCAGCCACTGGGCCTTGTCCGTCTTCGCGCCGTACACCTCCTTCATCCAGCGCGCCCAGATCCGGCGGGCCGCACGGAACTTGGCGATCTCCTCGAAGAAGTCGACGTGGGCGTCGAAGAAGAAGGACAGGCCGGGCGCGAAGGCGTCGACGTCCAGGCCGCGGGAGAGCCCCAGCTCGACGTAGCCGAAGCCGTCGGCGAGGGTGTACGCGAGCTCCTGCGCGGCCGTGGCCCCCGCCTCGCGGATGTGGTAGCCGGAGACGGACAGCGGCTTGTAGGCGGGGATGTGGCGCGTGCAGTGCTCCATCAGGTCGCCGATCAGGCGCAGGTGTGGCTCGGGCTGGAAGAGCCACTCCTTCTGCGCGATGTACTCCTTGAAGATGTCCGTCTGCAGCGTGCCGTTGAGGACGGAGGTGTCGACGCCCTGGCGCTCGGCGGCGACGAGGTACATGCAGAAGGCCGGGACGGCCGGGCCGCTGATCGTCATGGAGGTGGTGACGTCGCCGAGCGGGATGTCCTTGAAGAGGACCTCCATGTCGGCGGCGGAGTCGATCGCCACGCCGCAGTGGCCGACCTCGCCCAGCGAGCGCGGGTCGTCGGAGTCGCGCCCCATGAGGGTGGGCATGTCGAAGGCCACGGACAGCCCGCCGCCGCCGTTGCCCAGGATCATCTTGTAGCGCTCGTTGGTCTGCTCGGCGTTGCCGAAACCGGCGAACTGCCGGATGGTCCAGGTGCGGCCGCGGTAGCCGGCCGCGTACAGGCCGCGGGTGAAGGGGTACTCCCCGGGCCAGCCGATCCGCTCGAAGCCCTCGTAGACGTCGCCGGGGCGCGGGCCGTAGACGGGCTCGACCTCGGCACCGGAGAGGGTGGTGAAGTCGGCGTCGCGCGTGCGCGCGGCGTCGAACCGCGCCTGCCAGCGGCTGCGCCCGGCCTCGATGGCTGCTGCGTCCATGGTCGTGTCGTCCGCCTCTCGTGCCCTGCCCCGCCAGATTTACTAGGACGTCCTACTAAATTCTCGCGCACGAACGCCCCGGAGACAAGGGTCGTCGTCCGGGGCGTTGCGCTGCGAGGCAGCGGGCGTCAGGCCTGTACGGGATCCGCGGCCTGCGCCGCGACCAGCGGCTCCAGGTCGCGCGTCGCCTTGCGCTCGACGAAGAACGCGGCCAGCGGGATCGTGCCCGCGACCAGCGTCCACACCAGTCGGCCGAACGACCACTTGGCCTTCGAGGCCATGTCGAAGGCGAAGACCAGGTAGACGACGAACAGCCAGCCGTGGGCGATGGCGATGACGCGGACCGGACCCGAGACGTCCATGTCCAGCCCGTATTTGGCGATCATGCCGATCGTCAGGAGGACCAGCAGCACACCGGTGACGTAGGCCATCACGCGGTAGCGGGTCAGCACGCTTTGTTTCATGCCCACGAGCGTAACGGTGCGATCCGGGGCGATCTTCGCCGCCCTACTCCTCCGGCTCGGTGAAATCCCCCGCGGCCACCCGCAGGGGCCGCAGCATCTCGAAGATCCGCCCGCACTCCTCCGCGTCGTACGCGCTCAGGCCGAAGTCCATCGCCATCAGGTCGCGCGTGGCCGCCTCCACGACCTCCCGGCCCTTGTCCGTGATGCTGGCCAGCGTGCCGCGGCCGTCGTTGGGGTTGGGGCGCTTGGCGACCAGCCCCTGCGCGACCAGCCGGTCGACGGTGTTGGTCACCGACGTCGGGTGCACCATCAGCCGCTCGCCGATCTTCGACATCGGCAGCTCGCCCGCCTTGGAGAACGTCAGCAGCACCAGCGCCTCGTAGCGCGCGAACGTCAGCCCGTACGGCTTGACGACCGCGTCCACCTGACCCAGCAGGATCTGATGGGCGCGCATGACCGACGTGATCGCCCCCATGGACGGCACCGAACCCCACCGCTGCTTCCACAGCTCGTCGGCGCGGGCGATGGGATCGAAGGGGAGGCTGAGCGGCTTCGGCACGCTCCGAGCGTACCCGGCGGCCCCCCGACGACCGGGGCCGTCTCGGAATTCGGGACTACTGTTCGCAGGCTTCCGCCGCCTCCCTGACGAGCACCACCGCCGCCTTCAGACTCAGCCCCGGCTCCGCCTTGCGCAGCGCCCGCACGGCATGCACCTCGTGCGTGCGCGGATCGACGCCCGCGGCGTCGAGGATGCCGCGCGTCCACTCCGCGCGCACCTCCCGCTCCGGCCGCGCCGCGTGCGCCGCCACGAGCGCGGCAGCCCGCTCCAGCCCCGGCCGCTCCTCGGGCCCCGCGGCGGCCAGCGCCGCATCGATGGCCTCGGCGACGGCCTGCGCGTCGCGCAGGACGATGACGCCGGGGTCGAAGTTCTTCCGCCCGCTACCGAACACTGCGAGAACCGCCTCCCTGGTCGCCTGATCAGCGAGATCGTACGACCTCCCGCACCACACCCCCCACGACCAGGGTCCCCACCGCCCCGGCCCCGGCGACGACCGCGACCACCGGCAGGAACTCGGCGAGCAGCCCGGCCAACGCCATGCCCAGACCCTGGATGGTCATCGTCCCGGCCGCCAGCACCGTCATCGCCTGGCCGCGCAGCTCCTGCGGCACCGCGGCGATGAACCACTGGTCCGCGCCGAGCGTGTACGCCGACCCGGCCCCGGCCACCGCCACGGCGACCAGGGACCAGCCGAGCGAGGGCCGCAGGGCGTACGCCAGGAACGGCAGCAGCGCCACCGCCGCCACCGGCAGCGCGATCCGCTCCCGCTGCCGGGGAGTGAGCAGCGCCCCGGCGAGCACCTCGCCGGCGATCGCCCCGACCGGCATCCCGCACATCAGCAGCCCGGTGCCCGTCGCACCGGCGCCGAGCACGTCCGCGTAGGGGGCGGCCAGCGACTCGGGGACGACGAGGAAGAAGGACGGCAGCCAGAAGAACAACAGCAGCGCCCGCACCCGGCGGTGGGCGAGGACCTCCCGCACCCCCGACAGCGACGCGGCCAGCAGCGCGCCCCCGTCCCGCGCCCGCGCCGGCCGGCGGCGCGTACCGAAGCGCAGCAGCAGGGCGGACCCCACGAACCCGGCCGCGGCCACCCCCAGCACCGCCCGCGGCGAGGCGAGCGCGATGAGCACCCCGCCGACGGCGAAACCGACGAGCTGCGCCCCTTGGGAGACGACGCGCAGGAGCGACCGGCCGAGGACGAAGAGGTCCCCGTCGCCCAGGACGTCCCCGAGCGTGGCGGCGCGCGCCCCGCTGAACACCGGCGCGACGGCAGCATTCATGCACCGCAACACCAGCAACACCGCCACGGGCTGCCCCGGCACGGCCATGCCGGCGGCCCCGGCGGCACACAACAGATCGCACACGACGAGCACCCGCCGGGCGGGATACCGGTCGGCGACCCCGGCGAGCAGCGTCCCGCCCACGACGTACGGCAGGAACCCGAGCGCAAAGGCGAGCGCACTGAGCGCGGGCGACCCGGTGACCCGGTACACCAGCACCGACAGCGCGATCTCCCCCACCACCAGCCCCAGCAACGACACCACGTGCGCGGCAAAGACGAACCGGAACTCACGGACGCCGAAAACGGCGCGATAGCGGGCGCGGCCCTTGGGGGAAGGGGCAGTTGAGGTCGTGGACATGCGGGACAGCTTGTCCGCGGCGCCCCGCCGCCTCCACCGGTTTTCGTACGGCCCTCCCGGCGGGAACACGCAGAACCCGCGACACGCACCCGCACGGCCGTGCACACTCGCCCCAACGAAGCGAACGAGCAAGGGGGGACACCGTGGTGGAAGAGATGGCGGAGCTGGCCTCGGCGGGGGCGGGGGCCTTGGTGGCGGCCATGGCGACCGACGGGTGGGAGGCGGCCCGGGCGGGGTTCGTGCGGTTGTTCCGGCGGGGGGAGCTGGCGGAAAGGGCCGCACTGGAGGCGCAGTTGGCGTCCGGGGCGGAGCTCGTCGGGCAGGCCGAGGACACCGAAGCCGCGCGCCGGAGCCTGGTGGCGCCGTGGGAGTTCCAGCTGGCGGCGCTGGTGCGCCGGCACCCCGAGGCGGCGGCGGAGGTGCGGGCGTGGGTGGCGGCGGAACGGTCCGCGCGGCCGCAGTGGACGGCGGTGCAGAACGTCGACGTCCGCGACAGCGGCCGGGCCAACGCCGTCGTCAACGGCAACATCGTCATTCATGAAGCCGGGCCCGGCGGGTCGTGATCGAGCAGAACATCACCGTCGCCGCCGGGTACGCCCATGGCGTGATCGGCGCGGACCTCCACGTCTTCGGTGACGGTCTGCCGGTGTACGTCCTGCACAACCACCGGCCCGCCCCGGAGGCGGACGGCGAGTGGCTGGCGGAGCTGCCCAGCAGGATGCTGGACGCCCGTTTCGCCGTGGTCGGCTTCACCGGCCGGGCGGACGAGTTGCGGGAGCTGACCCGGTGGCGGGAGAGCGGGCCGCGGCTGGCCGTGCGGTGGCTGCACGCGCCGGGCGGCCAGGGCAAGACGCGCCTGGCGCACCGTTTCGCCGACGCGTCGCTCGCCGCGGGCTGGAAGGCGGTGACGGCCACGCACGGGCCGGGTTCGGTGCTGACGCCCGGCCGGAGCGAGGACCTGCGGCCGGACGGCTTCGCCGGGGTGCTCCTGGTCGTCGACTACGCCGACCGCTGGCCGCAGTCGCATCTGACGTGGCTGCTGAGCAATGCGCTGCTGCACCGCCCCGGCCTACCGGCCCGGGTGCTCCTGCTGGCCCGTACGCTCGATCCCTGGCCGCCGCTGCGCGCCGCGCTGACCGGGCACCAGCCGCACCTGTCGAGCCAGGCGCTGGCGCCGCTGGTGGAGGGGTCGGGGCAGCGCAGGGAGATGTTCGCGGTGGCGCGGGCGGGCTTCGCGGCCCGGTACGGCCTCGCGGATCCGGGGGCGGCCGCGCCGCCGCCGGGGCCGTTGGAGGATGCGGAGTACGGGCTGACGCTGGCCGTGCACATGGCCGCCCTCGTCGCCGTCGACGCGCACCGCGCCGGGCGCCGTCCGCCGCGGGACGTGGCGGGCCTGACGGGCTACCTCCTGGACCGGGAGCAGCTGCACTGGGCCCGGCTGCACGGCGACGGCACCCACGAGCTCGACCCGGCCGGGCGGGCCTTCCGCACCCCGCCGGCGGTGATGCACCGGGCGGTGTTCACCGCGGCGCTGACCGGGGCGGTCGGCCGCCCGGCCGGTGCGGCGGTGCTGGCGGCGCAGGGCCTGGACCGGCCGCCTCCGCAACGGATCCTCGCCGATCACGCGGTCTGCTACCCGCCCGCCGACCCGGGCCGCGACACCGTCCTGGAGCCGCTCGCCCCGGACCGGCTCGCCGAGGACTTCCTCGCGCTGGCCTTCCCCGGTCACACGGCCGACCATCCCGCCCAGGAGTGGGCCCCGGCGACGGCCTCGCAGCTCCTGGGTGCCGACGGGGACGACCCGCCGCCGGCGTGGGTGCCGCGCGCCGTCGGGTTCCTGGCCGCGGCGGCGCTGCGCTGGCCGCACCTGGGCCCGGGGTACCTGTTCCCGGTGCTGGTGAGGACGCCGGAGCTGGCGGTGGCCGCGGGCAGTTCCGCCCTGAGCGACCTGGCGGCCGTGCCGGACGCGGGCCTCGACGTGCTGGAGGCCGTCGCCTCGTGCTTCCCGGAGCTGGACGTCACCGACCTGGCACCGGGCATCGCCGCGGTGACCCGGCGCCTGACCGCCTGCCGGCTGGAGCGCACGCCGGACCCGCTCGCCCGGGCGCTGCTGTGGTTCGGCCTGGGCGGGCGCCTGCTGGCGGCCGGCCTGTACCAGGAGGCGGTGGAGGCCAACGAGGAGGCCGTGCGCCTGTACCGGGACCTGGCCGCGGCCCGCCCCCTGCCGCCCCCGCCGCCACGGACCGGGCTCGTACGGCGTCTGGCGGCGGTACCGGCCCTGGTCCTGCGGCGGGAGCGCCTGCGGCAGGGCATCGAGGACCTCCAGCAGCACAGGGACGCGGCATACGTCGTCGTGTGGCTCTCCTTCTCGTTGGTGAACCTCGGCTCGTCCCTGGCCGGGCTCGGGCACGGCGAGGAGGCACTGGCGGCGGCGCAGGAGGCCGTGGGGCTCGTCCGTACGGCCCAGCAGGACCGCCTGTTCGCCTCGGGCGCCGCGGCGCCCCTCGCAGGGGCGCTGGCCGGCCTCACCAACGCCCTGCTGCGCCTGGGACGCCACCAGGAGGCGCTGCAGCCGTCGCAGGAGGCCGTACGGCTCTACCGCGCGCTGGCCCGCTCCGACCCCCGGCGGAGCGGCCACCGGCTGGCCGCCGTGCTCAGCGAGCACGGCATCCTGCTGGGCCGCCTCTTCCGGCACGAGGAGGCGCTGCGTGTCACGCAGGAGGCGGTACGCCTGCTGCACAGGCTCTCCCGCAAGGATCCGGTGCGGCACCGGCCGTTCCTGGCCCTGCAGTTGAACAATCTGGGCCGCCGCCGGGCCGCCGCCGGCGACTTCAAGGGGGCGGCGCGGGCGAGCGAGGAGGCCGTGGCCCTGCTGCGGCAGCTGGCGCAGGGCAACCCCGCGTACTTCCGGCCCGAGCTGGCCCGGGCCCTGGCCAACCTCAACGTGCACCTGGCCGGGGACGCGCACGGCGGCCTCCGGGCGGCGCAGGAGGCGGTACGCCTGTGGCGCGAGCTGGCCCGTGAGAGCCCCGTGCACCGGGCGGAACTCGGCGCGGCGCTCGGCACGTACGGCAGCCGGCTCAACGAGCTGGGGCGGCACCGGGAGGCGCTGGCCGCGGGCGAGGAGGCCGTCGGCCTGCTCCGCGAGGCCGCCGGGGCCGATCCGGCGGCCATGGGGGTCGAACTCGCCCTGGCGCTGGGCCTGCTGGCCGAGACGAAGGCGGGAGCGGCCGGTGACGTGGCGGGCGCCCTGGTGGCCCTGGAGGAGGCGGAAGCCCTTGCCCGGCGGGCGGCCGCCGGCAATCCGGCCCAGGGCGGCGCCCTGCTCGAACAGATCCGGCAGCTGCGGGCGTGGGTGGTTCGGCCGGATCAGGCCCGTCGCTGAGGCGAGGTCTTTGTCAGCGGGCCGTGGACGGGGCACGACGGGGTGCGGGGCGGCCGCCGGTAGGCGTCCTTGGCGAGCATCTTCACCTCCCAGGGCGCACCGGAGGCGTCCCGCCGGAGCACCACGTGCCGGTTGCTGCCTGCCTGCAGGTGGGCGCGGTACGCGGCGACCGCCGGAGTGTCGTCGCCCAGGATGCGGCGCAGCTGGTCCTCGACGAAGCACAGCGGGCAGCCGAGGCCATCGAGGGTGAAGGCGGACTGCCGGAACTCCGGCTGCGCGACGATGACGAAGAGCGACCCGGTGAAGGCGACGTACAGCCCGATCCACTGGGGGCCGTCGTGGCGGGCGGCCCGCTGGAGGGTGTGGCTCAGCTGCAGCGGATCGGCGGGGCGGGCCCGGCGCCGGCCGGCGAACGGCGCGAGGAGCGTCCATACGGCGCTGATGCCCAGGTCCACGTAGAGCGCCGGGACGAACCAGCCGGGGCCCTGGCCGTGGGCCGTCCACAGGCACACTCCGACCATGGCCGCCAGGAAGGCGGCCTTCGGCAGGCGGTGCGGCGGGGTGAAGGCGGAGCGGAAGGCCCTCGGCAGGGCGAGGAGCACGATCACGGCGGCGCCGGTCAGCACCACGCGCACGACGAGCTCTGCGTCCATCCCCGGCCTCCCCCGCCCCGTGCTGTACGGGCCCGGGGCCAGAATCCCACCGGCCCCGGCCGGAACACAGGCTTCTACGGCAAGCGTCTGCCGCGCCCTGCCAGGGGCGCGTGGCTGTGCCCCGTAGGGGCGCGGGGAACTGCGCGACGAGCCACGACGCGCCCGCAGAGGGGGTACCGTGCCGCGCCCGGGCCCGGGGCGGCACGTCGACTGCGGGCCGTCGGTGGCCGATCGCGCAGTTCCCCGCGCCCCTACGGGGCGCCGAGGTGGCGCGTCGACTGCGGGCCATCGGCGGCCGCCCCTTACGGGGCGCCGAGGTGGTGCGTCGGCTGCGGGCCGTCGGTGGCCGCCCCCCTACGGGGCGGAGAGGTGGCGCTCGACCGTTTCGACCTTGGTGGTCAGGCCGTTCGTGACGCCGGGGCGGATGTCGGCCTTGAGGACGAGGGAGACGCGGCCGCAGCGGGCCTCGACGGCGGCCACGGCGCGCTTGACGACGTCCATGACCTCGTCCCAGTTGCCCTCCAGGGAGGTGAACATCGCGTCCGTGCGGTTCGGCAGGCCGGAGGCGCGGACGACGCGCACCGCTTCGGCGACGTACTCGCCGACGTCCTCGCCGACCCCGATCGGGGTGACGGAGAAGGCGACGATCATGCGTTGACCACGCCTTCCTTGCGGGCGCGGGCGGCGATCACGCTGGCTTCGGCCTCGCGGCGCAGCATCCGGTCGGCGAAGAAGCCGCCGGTCGGCAGGACCGAGAGGACGAAGTAGAGGGCACCGGTCTTCAGGGGCCACTTGGTCTTGTTCCAGGCGTCGGCCAGGAAGAGGACGTAGAGGATGAAGAGGATGCCGTGGATGGCGCCCATGGCGGGCACGGCGTTGAAGTCCGTGGTCCGCTTCAGGGCGGAGCAGATGAGCAGGAGGATGAAGGAAACGGCCTCCGGGGCGGAGACCAGGCGGAGCCGGCGCAGGGCGGAGGCTGTCTTGAGGTCCACGGGGCACACCTTCGGTCGCGTGGCGGAGCGGTCACAGCTTGTGACAGCATTCACAAGCTCCCCCATTGTTGCAGGCCCACCGTCGATCACAGCATTCGGGTCCATTCCAGGGCCTAGGGACGCCTAGGGGCGTCTAGGGGCCTGTTCGCGGGGTATGTCCTGCCGCTAGCGTCTGCAGGCGTGGCTCAGTTTCGGCTCCACGGGAGCAAGGTCCTCGCCGTCGACATGACCGGCGACGCGGTCAAGGCCAAGAACGGGTCGATGGTCGCGTACGAGGGCGAGATGACGTTCAAGAAGATGACCGGCGGCGGTGACGGCCTGCGCGGCATGGTCACCCGTCGGCTCACCGGCGAACAGATGGAAGTCATGGAGGTGAAGGGGCACGGCACCTGCTACTTCGCCGACCGGGCGAGCGAGATCAACCTTGTGACGCTGCGCGGCGAGACGCTGTACGTCGAGGCGAGCAACCTCCTGTGCACGGACTCCTCGCTGCGCACCGGCACCACCTTCACCGGGCTGCGCGGCGCCTCCCAGGGCAACGGTCTGTTCACCACGACCGTCGAGGGCTCGGGCCAGGCCGCGATCCTCTCCGACGGCACCGCCATCGTGCTGCGCGTCACCCCGCAGATGCCGCTGCAGGTCGACCCGGGCGCGTACATCGCGCACACCGGCCGGCTGCGTCAGCACTTCCAGTCGGGGGTGAACTTCCGCACCTTCATCGGCGAGGGTTCGGGCGAGGCGTTCCAGATCCGCTTCGAGGGCGACGGGCTCGTCTACGTGCAGCCGAGCGAGCGCAACACGATCGGGGGGCAGCTGTAATGCCGTTCCGGCTCCTGAACTCGCGCATGGTCGAGGCCAGTGTCGTCCCCGGGCAGCGGCTGTTCAGCCAGCGCGGGGCCATGCTCGCCTACAAGGGCGAGGTGTCCTTCACCCCCAGCATCACCGGCGGCGCGGGCGGGGTCATGGGGATGATCGGCCGCCGCATCGCGAACGAGGCCACGCCTTTGATGACGGTCGAGGGCAACGGCACGGTGATGTTCGGTCACGGCGGTCACCACGTGCACGTCATCGACCTGACCGGTGACACGCTCTACGTCGAGGCCGACCGGCTGCTGGCCTTCGACGGCACGCTGCAGCAGGGGACGATGTTCATGGGTTCCCAGGGCGGCGTGATGGGCATGGTGCGCGGCCAGGTCACCGGGCAGGGTCTGTTCACCACCACCCTCAAGGGGCACGGCGCGGTCGCCGTGATGGCCCACGGCGGCTTCATCGAGCTGCCGATCGGCCCGCAGCGGCCGGTCGTCGTCGACCCGCAGGCGTACGTCGCCCACCGCGGCGACGTACGCAACAAGCTCACCACCGCCCTCGGCTGGCGCGAAGTCGTCGGCCGCGGCAGCGGCGAGGCGTTCCGGCTGGAGCTGTCCGGCACCGGCACCGTCTACGTCCAGGCGTCGGAGGAGAAGCTGTGATGAACGGTCCCGTCGTCCACGACGCCACCACGCTCCCGGCCAACGACAACGTCAACCCGTACGCCTTCTGCGTCGACCTCAAGGGGCAGTGGTTCCTGCAGAAGGGGAAGATGATCGCGTACTACGGGCGCATCGACTTCCACGGCATCGGCCACGGCCCCCTCGACCGGCTGATCGCCGGCAGCTTCCACTCCCCGCTGCACGCCGCGGACTGGGTGGTCGCCGAGGGGCAGGGGCGGATGCTGCTGGCCGACCGCGGCTTCGACGTCAACTCCTACGACCTGGAGGACGGCAACCTCACCGTCCGCTCCGGCAACCTGCTCGCCTTCGAGCCGTCGCTCGCGCTCAAGCAGTCCATCATCCCGGGCTTCCTGACGTTGATCGGCACGGGCAAGTTCGTCGCGGCCTCGAACGGGCCGGTCGTCTTCGCCGAGCCGCCCATCCGCGTCGACCCGCAGGCGCTGGTGGGCTGGGCCGACTGCCCGTCCCCCTGCCACCACTACGACCACCAGTACTTGCGGGGGGTCATGGGCGGGGTGCGCCGGCTGACCGGCCTGGGGGGCGCCTCGGGCGAGGAGCACCAGTTCGAGTTCGTGGGCGCGGGCACGGTACTGCTGCAGTCCACCGAACAACTGATGGAGGAGATCGCCACCGGGGAGGGACCGCCGGAGCAGGCCGGCGTGCCGCACGCAAGCCCCGGGAATCAGCCAATGACCCCCCGATTGCCGGGCCAGCTCGGCGACCTCCAGCGCCGCTTCGGGCTGTGAGCGGTACCCTGCGGAGTGTGACGGGTCGAACGCATGACCTTTAATGTTAGTTAATCTTTCAACTTCCTTTAGGTAGAATCCATCTATGGACACCGAGAACGGCACCCGCTGGCTCACCGACGAGGAGCAGGCCGCCTGGCGTGCCCACCTGGAGGTGAGCCGGCTGCTGATGCACCAGCTCGAACGCGATCTGCAGCCCTTCGGCCTCACCAACAACGACTACGAGATCCTGGTCAACCTGTCGGAGTCGAAAGACCACCGGATGCGGATGAGCGACCTCGCGACCGCGACCCTGCAGTCCAAGAGTCGCCTCTCCCACCAGATCACCCGCATGGAGAACGCGGGCCTGGTCCGCCGCGTCAACTGCGAGTCCGACCGGCGCGGCCTGTTCGCCGTCCTGACCGACCTCGGCTGGGAGACCATGCGCAAGGTGGCGCCCCACCATGTCGCCTCCGTGCGTGAGCACTTCATCGACCTGATGTCACCGGAGGAACTGAAAGCACTGCACACCTCCCTCCTGCCGGTGGCCACCCACCTGCGCACCACGCGCACCAAGTGACCTCCGGCCCTCGCCCGCGCCGCACACCCCCGTTGTGCGGCGCGGGCGAGGCGTTTTTCAGTGGAGCAGGCGGAGCAGTACGCGTACGTACGGGCTCCTGCGCGCCGGCCGGGCGACCGAGCCGGTGAGCGCACGCTCGGCGCGGTCCAGGCTCTCCTCGACGCACGCGTCGTGCAGCCACCGCCAGAACAGGGGCCAGGTCAGCCGGGCGGACCCGCGGGACCCCCTGGCGAGGGTGTGCCGCAGCCGCGTCCGGCCGTCCGCGTCGCCGAAGACGGCGAACTCGTGGAAGCCGTCGAAACCACGCGGCCCCTCGAAGGCGAACCGCACCCAGACGGACGGCACGTAGGCGGCCACGCTGTAGCGCACCGGACCGTGCCCGCCCCTGGCCCCCACCCCCAGCGGCCGGTCCAACCGCATCGGCGGCCAGGGCGCGCCCGGCCAGAGCCTGTCGTTCTCGCTCGCGAGACCGTCGATGAGCGCTCCGACCTCGGCCGGTTTCGCGTCGAGCGAGCGCTCGTGCACGTTGTAGACGCCACCCATGGCAACCTCCCCGTTTTGGAGACATCTCTCCAATACATTGGAGAGTACTCTCCAATTCATGCCGAGACCACCCCGCTTCGACACCGACCAGCTCCTGGACGCCGCCGTGCACCTCGCGGCAACCTCGGGCCCGGCGGCGGTGACCATGTCGGCGGTCGCCAAGGCCGTGGGCGCACCGAGCGGCTCGGTCTACCACCGCTTCCCCAGCCGCACCGTGCTCCTGGCCGAGGTATGGCTGCGCACGGTCGAACGCTTCCAGCACGGCTACTTCCGGGCCCTGGAGCAATCACCGGCCGCGGCGGCCCGCCACGTGGTCGCCTGGAGCCGCACCCACCCCGAGGAGGCGACCCTCCTGCTGTACGGCCCCCAGGACTTCGGCCGCACCGACTGGCCGCAGGAGTACGTACACCGCGCGGACGAGGGCAACGCCCGCATCCGCGCAGCGCTGGCGGCCCTGGCAGGCGACGGGCCGAAGGCCCTCGACCGCGCGACCCTCGCCCTGGTCGACCTCCCCCTGGCGGTGGTCCGCCGCCACCTGCGCGCGGGCCAACCGCTCCCCGCGCACGCGGAGGCGTTGGCGGCGGAGTCGGCGACGGCACTGCTGGGGCGGACGTCCTGACAGCGGAAACCTCCCGTTTTTTCACCCGGAGGTGAGAACCTCCTGCCGCTTCCGGCGCGCGGGTGCCTTGCCCGCCGTACGGTCCGTTGCTACGGACATGAGTGCGGAGGGAAGGGGTGGGGCCGTGACGAGTGAGACCTCTCAGCCACCGATGGCCTGGCGACTGTGCGGCAACCAAGTGAAGCTCTGGCGCACGGAGGCCGGCATCAGCCGCGAGCAGCTGGCCCAGGAGGCGGGGTACGGGTGCGAGACGGTGAGCTCGATGGAACAGGGGCGCCGGCGCCCGACTCAGCGGCTCCTGGAGGTCGCCGACGACATGTGCGGGGCGCGGGGGAAGTTGCGGGCGGCGCTGGCCTATCTCGAACCGGAGCGGTTCGCCAATCGCTCGCGCGAGTTCATGCAGATCGAGGCCGAAGCGATCGCCGTGCACTGGTACGAGGCACTGCTCGTGCCGGGCCTGCTGCAGACCGAGGGCTACGCTCGCGCGCTGATGACCGGACACTGCCCTCCGGCAGACCTGGACACGGTTCAGGCGCGCGTCAATGCTCGACTGCAGCGGCAGAGCGTGCTGGAGAAGGAAACGGTGCTGCTCAGTTTTGTCGTCCACGAGGCCGCACTGCGCAGCTTGGTGGGCGGCCCGTCGGTGATGAAGGAGCAGCTCAGTCACCTGCTCAAGATCGGTGAACTTCGCCATGTCTCCGTGCAGGTGCTCCCCCTGGGGCAAGGCGTTCACCCTGGTCTCGGCGGACAGTTCGTGGTCCTAGAGACCAGCGACCACAAGCTCTACGGCTACGAAGAGGGCCAGCACACCGGCCTGCTGCACGCGGATGTGGACAGGGTGAGCGCCCTCGTGAAGCGCCATGCCATGATCCGCATGCACGCTCTCAACACCAACGAGTCAGCCCGGCTCATTGCGCGAGTGGCGGAGGAACTATGAGAACTCGCGAGATATGGTTCAAGTCCGGCTACAGCGGCGGTGAAGGAACAGCCTGCGTCGAAGTCGCTCTCTCCTGGGCGAAGTCCAGTTACAGCCAGGGTGATGGCAGCGCCTGCGTCGAAGTCGCCACCACCCCCCGCACCGTCCACATCCGTGACTCCAAATGGCGCGGCGGGCCGCAGCTCTCCATACCCGCCGCCGCGTGGGCGGCGTTCGTCGCCGGGGCGGCAGCGGCGGGGACCGCTCCGCTTCGCTGCGCTGGGTGAGAGCGGATGCGGAGTGTGCGCTGCGACGCTTCGCTTACTTGGGGGCGGAGGGGCGGGCTGCGCCCTTGAGCCCACCCGCTGCGCGGCCGGATGGTCGAGCCCGGCAGGGCAATCGGTGCCCCGAGCTGTTTGTCTGGCGGAGTGAGGCCCGCCGCTGCGCGGCTCGAAGGTCCAACCCGCACTGGCAGCACTACCCCTCACCATGGGAAGCGCCCACGCGAGGATTCCCGCTGCCAAGGCGGTGCCTGCCACCCGTTCGAACCTCCTGGCAGCGCAGCGAAGCGGAGCGGCTGGCCCACGAGGAAGGGAAACGCTGCCACTACGCGGCAAGCACCCTCAAGCCGCGCAGCGGCGGGCCAACTCCGCCAGGCAAACGATTCTGCGCACCCTCACCATCCGGGGCTCGACCTTCCGGCCGCGCAGCGGGTGGGCCCCAGGGCGCAGCCCGGCCCTCCGCCCCCCAAGCCGCGCAGCGGCGCAGCGCACACTCCGAACCCACCGCGCGCAGCGAAGCGGAGTGCACCCGTACGACGGCGGGGGCGGAAGCCCTCACGCGGCGGACGAGCGCCCCCGCGGGGATTCCTCACCGGGCTCCGGCCCGCCGTGGGGCGTGAAGACGAAGGCCGACGTGTCGCCGTCCAGGTCGATGGTCAACGACGCGTCGAGCGCCTTGGCCAGGCGAGTGAGCAGCGCGAGGGTCGGCAGGGAGTCGCCGCCCTCGATGTCGGAGATCTGCGGCTGGGTTATTCCGGCCCGCCGTGCCAGCTCGCTCTGCGACAGGCCGAGCGCGCTGCGGCGGTCGTACACCGCCTGGCCAAGGGCGAACGCGTGCCCCGCCTCGGTGTAGGCGGGGGACTCGTCCGCCACCTCACCCAGGAGCTTCCTCGTGCGGCGGGTCTTCCACTGGGAGTGGTTCATGAGCTCTCCCCGGATCCGTTCATACGTGTGCTCGGCAGGTCCGTGATCCGTCTCGCACATACGGCGCGACGCCGAGCCAAGGATCCCAGCCCCCCAACAGCCCGCCGTGCCCCCCGGGCAGCCGCCCGGGGGCCACGGCTCGCCGCGCTCCTCAGTGGGTGTACAGCCACCAGTAGTAGCGGTAGTGGTCGTTGTCGTATTCGCGCTTGCACTGGTACTCGTGCCAGTCGCCGTGGCCCTGGCCCTTCTTGCCCGCCTCCACACAGGCTTTTTCGTCGTCGTAATGGCCGCGCTTGGTCCAGCCGTCGATCGGGGAAGCGCTGGCGCTGGTGCTTGCGCTCGGGGACTCATCCGACGGTGCCGCTACGGCCGCCCCCGCCGTGGCGGTCAGGAGCACCGCGGTGGCCGCCGCCACCGCCGGTGCCAGGCGGAAGGTCCGCGTTTTCATGGGGGTTCCCTCTCTCCAGACATCTGCACCCGATGGTGGGAGCGGAACCCCGTCGGCGGAAGTTCAGCGCCCCGGGCGTGCGGGAGCGGGGTGGTGGCCGAAATCCGCGCGGGTGGGTCCGGACTTCGGACGGCGTGCGGGGCGGCGTCAGACGATGCGGATGCCGAGCGCCCATGCGGTGATGGTGGCGGGGCTGGACCACACGTGGTCCTTGGAGGCCGCCGTGAAGCTCGCGGCCCAGCGCGACGGTTCCAGGCGCCACAGCAGGTTGCCGGCGCCGCTCCAGTGCACGTCGCCGCCTCCGCCGGTCAGGGCGTAGCCGGTGGGCAGGGTGGCGGTGGCCTGGGGGTGGGCGTCGGGGCCGCCGTCGACGGGGATGCGGGCGACGTCGACGCGGCCGACGGGCAGGTACCGCGGGAGGGCGATGGCGTAGGAGCGGATGCTGGAGGGGTCGGACTGGCCGTGGTCCTTGGAGCGGGCCTGCCAGGTGCTGTCGGAGGACGGGAAGGAGGAGGTGGCGAGGTTGCCGGCGCCGTGCCAGTCCACGCGGAAGCCGCCGCCCACGAGGACGTGGTTGTTGGACCAGATGCGTGCTTCGGCCGTGGGCCACGGTTCGGCGCCGCTGTCGGCGGGGGTGACGAGGACCGCCCGCGCGAGCTGGTCGCGGCTCATGCCGGCGATCTTCAGTCCGATCACGTACGAGGTGAGCTGGTGGTAGTGCACCTGGAGGTGGTCCTTGGAGCTGACGGTCCAGCCCCACAGGTCGCCGGTCGGGTAGGAGGCGGTGAGCAGGGCGCCGGGGTTGGCGTCCGTCGCGGTGGCACCGCCGCCGATGGCGATCATGTCGCCGTCGCCGACGGTGGTGGTCTTGTCGATCCAGTACTGCCGTGCGGGGCTTCCGGTGTGGGCGAAGACGGACACGGTCGCCAGACCCGAGGCGTCGGTGAAGGTGGCGGCGCGTGTGCCGACCGCCGTTGCCCTGCCTGCGCCCAGGGTGCCGATCGCGGCTGCTCCGGCGACCGCGCTCGCGGCGCGTAAGACCTCTCTTCGGCTCTTCATCTCTCCGGCCCGCCTTTCCACTGCTGTCGCACTGTGGCTGGTGCCTGTCGGGCGCGACCCTAGCTGTCACCCGAAGCGCCCGGACACCCCCCGGAACGGGGATTGACATCGGCCAGCCGCCCCCACCGCCCGAACGGGACGGCGTCAGCCGTCGTCTTCGCGATCGCGATGGCCGGAAATGCGGCGCCCTGCGTGCCGCAGGACGCACCGAGCGCCCCCTTCCCGCAGGCCGCATCCCCACGATGAGGCCATTTCCCGAGCGGCCGGTTCCCGTGCTTGCCGCCATGGCCCGATCCGCGGCAATACAGGGCGAGTTGAAATCCGGACCTTTTACCCGGCATATGTCCCGAACCGCTCTGGTTCCCCTCCCTCCTCAGCACATAGCTTTCCGAACGTCGTAGAGCCCGACCCACGAAAATCCATGGAAGGGGAAAACGGCATGACCGGAAGCCGGAAGCTCGCCCTCGCCCTCGCCGCCGCCGGCACCCTGACGGGCCTGGCCGCCGTGCCCGCCGCGGCGGACGCCGCCGTCAAGGCGCCGATCAGCACGTCGATCCAGGTCTACAGCGACGACACCAACCTGGACGAGTACGCGGGGTACGACGTCCTCACCCGCGACGCCCGGCACGGCTGGCAGGTGTTCCAGCTGACGCAGCTGGACGACGGGTCGTACACGATCCGCGGCACGCACTTCGGCAAGTGCCTCGCGGCCACCGGACGCGGGCAGAAGATCACGCAGAGCCCGTGCAACAGCGGGAACCTCGCCCAGCGCTGGCTGCTGGACACCCGGGCGGACACCACACCCATCGAGAGCCGCAAGTTCCGCGGTGAGGTGCTCCAGGCGCACGGGCTCGACCAGCCGGTGACGATCGAGGCCAGGGGCTCGGGGCGGGCCGCCCAGACCTGGGGCCTTTACATGAAGTAACCCCGGTACATGAAGTAACCCCGGCGAGCAATGAAACGAGCGAAGAAACGAGCAAGGAAATGAGCCCGGCGACCGGAATTCGCCGGGCTCATTTCGCATGGCCTATACCCGCTCGGTCAGACCCGCAACCAATTCGTCCGCCGCCGCGTACGGGTCGAGGGTGCCGCCCACGACGCGGTCCGCGAGCGCCGCCAGCCGGCGGTCGCCGCGCAGGTCGCCGATGCGCTCCCGCAAAGCCGTGACGGCGATCGTCTCGACCTCGTGGGCCGCGCGGCGCAAGCGCCGCTCGGCGAGGACGCCCCGCTCCTCCATCCAGGCGCGGTGCTTGTCGAGCGCCTCGACGACCTCGTCGGTGCCCTCGCCGCGCGCCGCGACGGTCTTGACGATGGGGGGTCGCCAGTCGCCGGGGCCCCGGGCCTCGCCCAGGCCGAGCATGTGGTTGAGCTCGCGGGCGGTGGCGTCGGCCCCGTCGCGGTCGGCCTTGTTCACGACGTACACGTCGCCGATCTCGAGGATGCCGGCCTTGGCGGCCTGGATGCCGTCGCCCATGCCGGGGGCGAGCAGCACGACGGAGGTGTCGGCCTGGGAGGCGATCTCGACCTCCGACTGCCCGACGCCGACCGTCTCGACGAGGACCACGTCGCAGCCGGCCGCGTCCAGGACGCGGATGGCCTGGGGGGCGGCCCAGGCGAGGCCGCCGAGGTGGCCGCGGGTGGCCATGGAGCGGATGTAGACGCCGGGGTCGGAGGCGTGTTCGGACATCCGTACGCGGTCGCCGAGCAGCGCGCCGCCGGAGAAGGGCGAGGAGGGGTCGACGGCGAGGACGCCGACCCGCTTGCCCATCCGGCGGTACGCGCTGACCAGGGCGGACGTGGACGTGGACTTGCCGACGCCCGGCGAGCCGGTCAGGCCCACCACGTAGGCGCCGCCGGTCAGCGGCGCGAGCGCCGCCATGACCTCGCGCAGCTGCGGGGACGCCCCCTCCACCAGGGAGATCAGGCGGGCCACCGCGCGCGGGCGGCCCTCACGCGCCTGTTCGACCAGTGCGGGGACGTCCACCATGGCTGCTCCTGTCGCGAGGGGGGTCAGTTGCCGGGCACGCGGATGATCAGGGCGTCGCCCTGGCCACCGCCGCCGCACAGGGCCGCGGCGCCGGTGCCGCCGCCGCGCCGCTTCAGTTCGAGGGCGAGGTGCAGCACGATGCGGGCGCCGGACATGCCGATCGGGTGGCCGAGCGCGATGGCTCCGCCGTTGACGTTCACCTTTTCAGGGGATACGCCCAGATCCTTCATGGACTGCACCGCAACGGCCGCGAACGCCTCGTTGATCTCGATCAGGTCGAGGTCCTCGACGCCGATGCCCTCCTTGCCCAGTGCGTGCCGGATGGCGTTGGACGGCTGGGACTGCAGGGAGTTGTCGGGGCCGGCGACGTTGCCGTGGGCGCCGATCTCGGCGATCCAGGCCAGGCCCAGCTCCTCGGCCCTGGCCTTGCTCATCACGACCACGGCGGCGGCGCCGTCGGAGATCTGCGAGGAGGTGCCGGCGGTGATGGTGCCGTCCTTGGCGAAGGCGGGGCGCAGCTTGCCCAGGCCCTCGGCGGTGGTCTCGGGGCGGATTCCCTCGTCCTTGCTGAACAGGACGGGGTCGCCCTTGCGCTGGGGGATCTCGACGGGGGTGATCTCGGCCTCGAACAGGCCGTTCTTCTGGGCGGCGGCGGCCCGCTGGTGGGACAGGGCGGCGAACTCGTCCTGCTCGGGGCGGCGGATACCCAGACGGGTGTTGTGCTTCTCCGTCGATTCACCCATGGCGATGTTCTCGAAGGAGTCGGTGAGCCCGTCGTGGGCCATGGCGTCGAGCATCTCGACGGCGCCGTACTTGTAGCCCTCGCGGGACTTGGGCAGCAGGTGCGGGGCGTTCGTCATCGACTCCTGCCCGCCGGCGACGACGATGTCGAACTCGCCCGCGCGGATGAGCTGGTCGGCCAGGGCGATGGCGTCCAGGCCCGAGAGGCAGACCTTGTTGATGGTCAGGGCCGGGACGGACATGGGGATGCCGGCCTTGACGGCGGCCTGGCGGGCGGGGATCTGCCCGGCGCCGGCCTGCAGCACCTGGCCCATGATCACGTACTGGACCTGGTCACCCCCTATCCCGGCCCGGTCGAGGGCGGCCTTGATGGCGAAGGCGCCCAGCTCGGCCCCGGAGAAGCTGCGCAGGGAGCCCATCAGGCGGCCCATGGGCGTACGGGCGCCCGAGACGATGACGGAGGTCGTACCGGAATTTCCGTTCGTTCCTGACATGGGCGCTGCCCCTTCGAGCGGAGAGGGATGTTAACGACGGTTCCCGTCAATGTACTGAGCGGTCACCCGGCGGTCACCGGCCCGACGGTGTGATCGCGCGCACGTTGCGTAACCGCACCGGCAGCGGTGCACTGAAGCCATGCTGACGCGCATCGACCACATCGGGATCGCCTGCTCCGACCTCGACGCCACCGTCGAGTTCTACCGTGCCACGTACGGCTTCGAGGTGTTCCACACCGAGGTCAACGAGGAGCAGGGTGTCCGCGAGGCCATGTTGAGGATCAACGGCACCGACGACGGCGGTGCCTCCTACCTGCAGCTGCTGGAGCCGATCCGGGAGGACTCCCCGGTGGGCAAGTGGCTGGCGAAGAACGGCGAGGGCGTTCACCACATCGCGTTCGGCACGGCGGACGTCGACGGGGACGCGGCAGCGATCCGGGGCAAGGGCGTGCGGGTGCTGTACGACGAGCCGCGCCGGGGTTCGATGGATTCGCGCATCACCTTCCTGCACCCCAAGGACTGTCACGGCGTGCTGACGGAACTGGTCACCTCGGCGGCTGCCGCGACCGCGGAGCACTGACCGCGCCCTCCCCCGGCCGGTAGAGTGCAGGTTCGGCCGGGGCCCCCAGGGTCCCGGACCGGGCTGTACCGATGATCTGACACCATTTCTTCGGAAGGGCGGGCTCCGGGTTCCACCACCGACGCAGTACGGGGCCGGCCGCCGATGCGACCAGGGGACGGATGGACCGCACTGTGCGGGGCTACGAGCGCCAGGAGAGTCAACGGGCTGAACTCGACCATCTCTCGCAGTTCGAGGCCGAGATGGAGCGGCTGAAGACGGAGCGGGAGAAGGCGGTCCAGCATGCCGATGACCTCGGCTACCAGGTCGAGGTCCTGCGCGCCAAGCTCCACGAGGCGCGCCGTCAGCTCGCCCACCGTCCCGCCTACGACTCGGCGGACATCGGTTACCAGGCCGAGCAGCTGCTGCGCAATGCGCAGATCCAGGCCGAGCAGCTGCGCAGCGACGCCGAGCGCGAGCTGCGCGAGGCGCGGGCGCAGACGCAGCGGTTGCTGCAGGAGCAGGCCGAGCGGCAGGCCCGCATGGAGGCCGAGCTGCACGCCGAGGCGGTCGCCCGGCGCCAGCGCCTGGACGAGGAGCTCAACGAGCGCCGCCGCACCGTCGAGTCGCACGTCAACGAGAACGTCGCCTGGGCCGAGCAGCTGCGGGCGCGCACCGAGGCGCAGGCCCGGCGGCTGCTGGAGGAGTCCCGCGCCGAGTCCGAGGCCGCCCTCGCGGCCGCCCGGGCGGAGGCACAGCGGCTGACCGAGCAGGCCAGCAGCCGGCTGGGGGCCGCCGCGGAGGAGGCCCGGACGGAAGCCGAAGCGATCCTGCGCCGGGCCCGTACGGATGCCGAGCGGCTGCTGGCGGCCGCCTCCGCGCAGGCGCAGGAGGCCACCGACCACGCCGAGCGGCTGCGGATGGCCACCACGACGGAGACCGAACAGGCCCGCAGCACGGCGACGGAGCTGACGCGGGCGGCCGAGACGCGCATGCAGGAGGCGGACACCGCCCTGCGCGAGGCGCGCGCGGAAGCCGAGAAGCTGGTCACGGAGGCCAAGGAGGCCGCGACCCGGCGCCTTGCGGCCGCCGAGACGGACAACGAGCAGCGCACCCGTACGGCGCGGGCGGAGATCGCCCGCCTGGTGAGCGAGGCCACCAAGGAGGCCGAGGCCCTCAAGGCCGAGGCCGAGCAGCTGCGGGCGGACGCCGCCGCGGAGGCCGAGCGCCTGGTGGCCGAGGCCGCCGAGAAGGCGCGCAGCGCCGCCGCCGAGGATTCGGCGGCCGCCCTGGCGCAGGCCGCCCGCACGGCCGAGGAGGTGCTGGCGAAGGCCACGGAGGACGCCCGGGCGGCGCGCAAGGCGGCGGCCGAGGAGTCCGAGCGCATCCGCAAGGAGGCCGAGGCCGAGGCCGAGCGGCTGCGGGCCGAGGCCGCCGACACCGCCGAGCAGCTCAAGGGCGAGGCGAAGGACGACACCGCCGAGTACCGGGCGCGCACCGTCGAGCTGCAGGAGGAGGCGCGCCGGCTGCGCGGCGAGGCCGAGCAGCTGCGGGCCGAGGCGGTGGCCGAGGGCGAGCGCATCCGTGAGGAGGCGCGGCGCGAGGCGCTGCAGCAGATCGAGGAGGCGGCGAAGACCGCCGAGGAGCTGCTGGTCAAGGCAAAGGCGGACGCGGAGGAGACCCGCTCGGGGGCCACGGCCGAGTCCGAGCGGGTGCGCACCGAGGCCGCCGAGCGGGCCGCCGCCTTGCGCAAGCAGGCGGAGGAGGCCCTGGAGCGGGCGCGTACGGAGGCCGAGGAGACGGCCACCGAGGCCGCCGGCGACGCCGAGCGCGTACGGACGGAGGCCGAGGAGGCCGCGCGGGCGCTGCGCGAGGAGGCCGAGCGGGCCGCGCAGGCGCGCGCCGAGGAGGCCGCGGCGGAGCTGGAGCGGCTGCGCACCGAGGCCGCGGAGCGCGTGGAGGCGGCCGAGACGGCGCTGCGCGAGGCCCGTGCGGAGGCCGAGCGGCTGCGCAAGGAGGCGGCCGAGGAGAGCGAGCGGCTGCGCACGGAGGCCGCCGAGCGGGCGCGCACCCTGCAGGCGCAGGCGGAGGACGAGGCGGAGCGGCTGCGCACCGAGGCGGCCGAGGAGGCGGCGCGGGCGCGGACCGAGGGCGAGGCCGCCGGTACGCGGCTGCGCGAGGAGGCCGAGGCCGAGGCCGAGCGGCTGCGCACGGAGGCGCAGGAGAGCGCCGACCGGGTGCGCGCGGAGGCGAACGCCGTTGCCGAGCGCACGGCCGCCGAGGCCGCGGAGGCGCTGACCGCCGCCCAGGAGGAGGCCGCCCGGCGCCGCCGGGAGGCCGAGGAGCTGCTGTCCGGTGCCCGGGCGCAGGCGCAGGCGGAGCGTGCGGCGGCGCACGAGCAGAGCGAGGAGCTGCTGGCGTCGGCGCGCAAGCGGGTCGCCGAGGCGCAGGAGGAGGGCCGGCGCCTGGTCGAGGAGGCGGAGGCGCGGGCGAGCGAGCTCGTGGCTGCCGCCGAGCAGACCGCGCAGCAGGTGCGCGAGTCGGTGGCCGGGCTGCGCGAGGAGGCCGAGGAGGAGATCGCGGGCCTGCGGTCGGCGGCCGAGCACAATGCCGAACGCACCGTCACCGACGCCCAGATCGAGGCGGACCGGGTGCGGGCCGAGGCGTACGCGGAGCGCGAGCGGGCCGACGAGGACGCCGCCCGGACGCGTTCGGAGGCCACGGCGGCCCTCGACGAGGCCCGTGAGCTGGCGGAGCGTACGGTCGCCGAGGCGCGGGCCGAGGCCGAGCGGCTCTCCGACGAGGCCGCTCGGGCGCTCCAGGAGGCCCGGGAGGCGGCCAATGCGCGCCGTTCGGAGGCGGCCCAGCAGGCGGACGAGCTCATCGCCGAGGCGACGGGCGAGGCCGAGCGCATCGTCGCGGAGGCGACGGAGCTGACGGAGACCGCGAAGGCGGAGGCGGCCCGCTTCGAGGAGCAGGCCAAGGAGGCCGCCGCGGCGCACCGTGCCGAGGCGGAGGCGGAGGCCGAGCGGCTGCGTCTCGATGCGGCCCGTACGGTCGACGAGGCCCGCGAGGCGGCCAACGCCCGGCGTACGGAGGCGGCCCAGCAGGCGGACGAGCTCATCGCCGAGGCGACGAGCGAGGCCGAGCGGATGGCCGAGCAGGCCGCCCGCAACGTCGAGGAGGCCCGCGAGGCGGCCGAGGCGCACCGGGCCGAGGCGTCGGCGGACGCGGACCGGCTGATCGCGGATGCGGCCGAGATGGTCGAGGCGGCCCGCCAGGAGGCGGCGCGCTTCGAGGAGGAGGCCCGCCGGGCGGCCGAGGCCCACCGGGCGGAGGCCGAGGCGGATGCCGAGCGGCTGCGTCTCGAGGCGGCCCGTACGGTCGACGAGGCCCGCGAGGCCGCGGGTGCCCGCCGGGCGGAGGCCGCCGAGCAGGCGGACGCCCTGATCGCCGGTGCCGCCGCGGAGGCGGAGCGGCTGACGGCGGAGGCGGCCGAGAAGAAGACGAAGGCGGAGGAGAAGGCCGACGCGCTGGTCGCGAAGGCGACCGCGGAGGCGGAGCGGCTGGTCGCGGACGCGTCCGCGCGGGCGCAGCAGATGCGCACGGACGCCTCCGACGCGCTGGCGTCGGCGGAGCAGGACGCGGCGCGCACCCGGGCGGAGGCCCGCGACGACGCCAACAGGATCCGTTCCGAGGGCCGGGCCGAGGCCGAGCGCATCATCAACGAGGCGGCGGAACTGACCTCGTCCGCGCAGGACGACGCCGACCGCATCCTCGACAAGGCCCGCGAGGCGGCGAACGCCCGCCGGGCGGAGGCCGCCGAGCAGGCGGACGAGCTCGTCGCCGAGGCCACGGCCGAGGCGGAGCGGATGGCCGAGCAGGCCGCCGCGGCGGCCGAGGAGGCCCGCCGGGCCGCCGAGGCGCACCGGGCGGAGGCCGCCGAGCAGGCCGAGCGTGCCCTGACCGAGGCGACCGAGCAGGCCGAGCGGCTGCGCGCGGACGCCGAGGCGGCGCTGGAGGGCGCCCGGGCCGAGGCGAACCGGGTGCTCGACGAGGCGCGGGAGGCGGCCGGTGCCCGCCGGGCGGAGGCCGCCGAGCAGGCGGACGCCCTGGTGGCCGAGGCCGCGGCCGAGGCCGAGCGGATGGCCACGGAGGCGGCGCAGGCGCTCGCGGAGGCGCAGGAGAACGCCAACAGCACGCGCGCCGACTCGGCGAAGATCAAGGCCGATGCGGTGCTGGAGGCCGAGCGGCTGCGCGCGGAGGCGCGGGCCGAGGGCGAGGCGACGCTCGACGCCGCGCGGGACGCCGCGGCGCAGCGCCGGGCGGAGGCCGCCGAGCAGGCGGACGCGCTGGTCGCCCGGGCCCAGGAGGAGGCCGTGCGGGCCGCCGCGGCGGCCGAGGAGCAGGCCGACGCCATGGTGGGCGCGGCCCGCAAGGAGGCCGAGCGGATCGTCCAGGAGGCCACCGGCCGCGGCAACGAGCTGGTGGAGCAGGCGCGTACGGACGCCGACACGCTGCTGGCCGAGGCGCGTGGGGACGCCACCGCGATAAGGGAGCGGGCCGAGGAGCTGCGCTCGCGCATCGAGACCGATGTGGAGGAGCTGCACGAGCGGGCCCGGGCGGAGGCGGCCGAGGCGATGGCGTCGGCCGGTGAGCGCTGCGACAAGCTCGTCGCGGCGGCCACCGAGCAGCTGGCGGAGGCGGAGGCGAAGGCCGAGAAGCTGATCTCGGACGCCAACAGCGAGGCCAGCAAGGTGCGGATCACCGCCGTGAAGAAGGCGGACGGGCTGATCAAGGAGGCGGAGCAGAAGAAGTCCGCCGCCGTACGCGAGGCCGATCGCCTGCGCACCGAGGCTCAGGCGGAGGCGGACCGGCTTCTGGAGGAAGCCAAGCGGGAGTTGGAGGTGCTGGTTCGCCGGCGCGAGGACATTCAGGCGGAGATTTCCCGTGTCCAGGAGGTGTTGGAGGCGTTGGAATCATTTGAGTCCCCGGGGGCGGGCGGCTCGAAGGACGGCGGGGTGAAGGCGGCCGTGGGTGCCGGCGCAACTCGTTCGGGTGGCAAGCACGATCGGAAGTAGCCACTCAATCGAGGGGTCATTTTCCAGATTCCCCAACTGTCCTTATCCATCTGCTCCATGACGCGCCGCTCACGCCCCTAGGATTTCCTCAACACCTCACCGGTCTCCAATGACAGGAACCCCATGAGCGACACTTCCTCTCCCTTCGGCTTCGAGTTGGTGCGGCGTGGATACGACCGCGGCCAGGTGGACGACCGCATTGCCAAGCTCGTAGCGGACCGTGACAGCGCGCTGGCCCGGATCACCTCCCTGGAAAAGCGCATCGAGGAGCTCCACCTCGAAACGCAGAACGCCCAGGCGCAGATCAATGACGCGGAGCCGTCGTACGCGGGGCTCGGCGCCCGGGTCGAGAAGATCCTCCGGCTGGCCGAGGAGGAGGCCAAGGACCTGCGCGAGGAGGCCCGGCGGGCCGCCGAGCAGCACCGGGAGCTGGCCGAGTCGGCCGCCCAGCAGGTGCGCAACGACGCCGAGGCCTTCGCCGCCGACCGCAAGGCCAAGGCGGAGGACGAGGGCGCCCGGATCATCGAGAAGGCCAAGGGCGACGCGGCCACGCTGCGGGCCGAGGCGCAGAAGGACGCCCAGTCCAAGCGCGAGGAGGCCGACGCCCTCTTCGAGGAGACCCGCGCCAAGGCCGCGCAGGCCGCCGCGGACTTCGAGACCAACCTCGCCAAGCGCCGTGAGCAGTCCGAGCGCGACCTCGCCTCCCGCCAGGCCAAGGCCGAGAAGCGGCTGGCGGAGATCGAGCACCGTGCCGAGCAGCTGCGCCTGGAGGCGGAGAAGCTGCGCACGGACGCCGAGCGGCGGGCCCGCCAGACGGTGGAGACGGCCCAGCGCCAGGCCGAGGACATCGTGGCCGACGCCAATGCCAAGGCGGACCGCATCCGCAGCGAGTCCGAGCGGGAGCTGGCGGCGCTGACCAACCGCCGCGACAGCATCAACGCCCAGCTGACCAACGTCCGCGAGATGCTGGCCACGCTGACCGGCGCGGCGGTGGCCGCGGCCGGGGTGCCGGGCGACGACGAGCCGATCACGCGCGGCGTCCCGGCCCAGCAGAGCCGCTAGAGGGCATGTCCGGTCGGTCGCTCGACCGGGGAACCGGTGGTGGGCGTTCCGCGGTTTTTCGCCCGGTGGCGGGACATCGCGGGCGCCCTTACCGTGGCCGAGTGATCGAGGTCGAGGGGCTGACGAAGGACTACGGCGATGTGCGCGCCGTGGACCGGCTCACGTTCACCGTGCGCCCGGGCGTCGTCACCGGCTTCCTGGGGCCCAACGGTGCCGGCAAGTCCACGACGATGCGGATGATGCTCGGCCTGGACCACCCGACCGGTGGAACGGTCCGCATCGACGGCCGGCACTACCGGCAGCTGCACGACCCGCTGAAGACGGTGGGCTCCCTGCTCGACGCCAAGGCCGTGCACGGCGGTCGCAGCGCGCGCAACCACCTGCTGTGCCTGGCGCAGTCCAACGGCATCCCGCGGGCCCGGGTGGCCGAGGTGCTCGACACCGTGGGCCTGACGTCGGTGGCGCGCAAGCGCACCAAGGGCTTCTCGCTGGGCATGGGCCAGCGCCTGGGCATCGCCGCCGCGCTGCTGGGCGATCCGCGGATCCTGATGTTCGACGAGCCGGTCAACGGGCTCGACCCCGAGGGCATCCACTGGATCCGCAACCTGATGAAGGACCTGGCGGGCCAGGGCCGTACGGTCTTCGTCTCCTCGCACCTGATGAGCGAGATGGCGCTGACCGCCGAGCACCTCATCGTCATCGGCCAGGGGAAGCTGCTGGCCGACACCAGCATGACCGGCTTCATCCGGGAGAACTCCCGGTCGTACGTGCGCATGCGCTCCCCGGACCACGAGCGGCTGCGGGAGGTGCTGCACGGGGCGGGCATCGACCACGTCCCGGCGGCCGACGGCGTGCTGGAGGTCGAGGGCGAGGACGCGGCGCACCTGGGCGAGCTGGCCGCGCGCCACCAGATCGTGCTGCACGAGCTCAGCTCCCAGTCGGCCTCCCTGGAGGAGGCGTTCATGCGGCTGACGGCGCAGGCGGTGGAGTACCACGCCCACGAGAACCACCGGGCGGCGGCGCCGGGCGATGCACCGCGGCCGGACGCATGGGGCGCGGACTGGCGCAGGAAGGGATCGTGACCATGGCGGTCGTGGGCCGGGTCCTCCGCTCGGAATGGACGAAGATCAAATCGGTGCGGTCGACGGTGTGGACCCTGGGCGTCGCGATCGTGGTCACCGTCGCCCTTTCCCTGCTCATCAGCGCATTGACCAACCGGAACTTCGAGGACATGCCGGTCCGCGACAAGATCCGTTTCGATCCGACGTTCACGAGTTTCGCCGGCATGGGACTCGGCCAGCTCGCATTGATCGTTTTCGGGGTGCTGGTCGTTTCCAACGAATACAGCACCGGAATGATCCGCCCGTCGCTGGCCGCCGTGCCCCAGCGGGGCATTTTCCTCTTCTGCAAGATCGTTATTGCCGGGCTGCTGGCCCTGGTCATCGCAATGATCACGAGTTTCGCCGCATTCTTCGCAGGCCAGGCGATGCTCGGCGCACACAGCACCTCCCTCGGAGAGGCGGGCGTCCTGCGCGCCGTCATCGGCGGCGGCCTCTACATGACCCTCATCGCCGTCTTCTCCATGGGCGTCGCCACCATGCTGCGCAGCCCCATGCTGGCCCTGGGCATCCTCATGCCCTTCTTCTTCCTCATCTCGGCGATCCTCGGCAACGTCTCCGCCACCCGGAAGGTCGGCCAGTACCTGCCCGACCAGGCCGGCCAGAAGGTCATGCAGGTCGTCACCACCGGCAGCGACGCGCCCTACGGGCCCTGGGGCGGCTTCACGATCATGGTGCTGTGGGTGGTGGCCGCACTGGCCGGCGGGTACGCGGTCCTGCGCACCCGCGACGCGTGACCCCCGCCCCACCCGCACCGGGAACCGTCAACCTCTCGACTACCCTCCTAACCTTTAGGGGCTTTTTGCCTCCTCCACGCACGTACGCTCGAAGCTCGCGAGGGGCGGAGATGATCGAGGCAGTCGGCCTGACGAAGCGCTACGGCGCCAAGACGGCCGTGCACAACCTGACCTTCCAGGTACGGCCAGGCGCGGTCACCGGCTTCCTGGGCCCCAACGGGTCCGGCAAGTCGACGACCATGCGCATGATCCTGGGCCTGGACAACCCCACCGCGGGCCGCGTCACCATCAGTGGCCACCCCTTCCACAAGCTGCCCAACGCGCCCCGCCAGGTCGGCGCCCTCCTCGACGCCAAGGCCGTCCACGGCGGCCGCAGCGCCCGCCACCACCTGCTCTCCCTCGCCCAGCTCTCCGGCATCCCCGCCCGCCGCGTCGACGAGGTCCTCGGCGTGGTCGGCCTGCAGGACGTCGCCAAGCGCCGCACCAAGGGCTTCTCCCTCGGCATGGGCCAGCGCCTGGGCATCGCCGCCGCCCTGCTCGGCGACCCCCAGGTGCTGCTCTTCGACGAGCCCGTCAACGGACTCGACCCCGAGGGCATCCTGTGGGTGCGCAACCTCATGAAGCGGCTCGCCGCCGAGGGCCGCACCGTCTTCGTCTCCTCCCACCTGATGAGCGAGATGGCGCTGACCGCCGACCACCTCATCGTCATCGGGCGCGGCCAGCTCATGGCCGACATGAGCGTCAAGGACTTCATCTCCGCGAACTCCGCCGACTTCGCGCGCGTCCGCACGCCCGACGACGAGCCGCAGGCCCGCGACAAGCTCACCGGTGCCCTCGTCGAGGCCGGCGCGCACGTCCTGCCCGAGCCGGACGGCGCCCTACGCGTCACCGGCCTGCCCCTGCCGCGCATCAGCGACGTCGCCCACGGGGCGGACGTCCGGCTGTGGGAGCTCTCCCCGCACCAGGCCTCCCTGGAGGAGGCGTACATGCGCATGACGCAGGGCGCGGTCGACTACCGCTCGACGACGGACCAGCGCTCGGGCTTCCTGCCCCCGCCCCCCGCCCCGGGGGCCTGGCAGCCCCCGACCCCCGTCCAAGCGGGCTGGGCGGAAACGGCCTACCCGGTCCTGCCGGGCGAACGCCCGAACCCGTACGCGCAGGGCGCGGCACAGGCGGCGTACGGCACCCCGGCGGGCGCGGCGGCGCCGTACGGAGCGCCGGCGGCACCGGGCGCCCCGGCCGCGGCCGCGGCCGCTCCGGCCCCGGCGGCGCCCGCCCCCGACCTGACCAAGCGCGACAGCGAGGACGCACGATGACCACCCCGCCCCCGCAGCCCGTCCCGCAGGGCCAGCCGAACCCCACGCCGCCCGAGGACCGGCCGACGGCCACCCCACCGGCGACGGCGCCGCAGGCGCCCGCGAACCCGCCGGCGGGAGCAGCGGCGCAGCCGCAGTCCCCGGCTCAGCCGGCAGACGCCCCCGAGTACCCGCTGGCCCCGCCGCAGGCGGCCGCGCCGGACGCCGGGGTGCCCGCCCACGCCCGGGCTGCCGCCGGCCCCGCCGCGCAGGCCCCCGCGGCGGCCACGAACGCACCGGCAGGAGCCGCGCCGCAGGCCCCGGCGGGAGCCGCGCCGCAGGCCCCCGCGGCGGCCGTGCCGCAGGCGCCGGTGCCGGCGCCGGCCGGCTACGGGCACCCGGCCCAAGGGGCCGCCGCCCCGGGCTACTGGCCCGGTCAGGCTCCCGCCGCCGGAGGCGGCTACGTGTCGCCCATTCCCGTGCGGAAGGCGACGCTCGCCGACGCGCTGCTCGCCGAGTGGACGAAGATCCGGTCCGTGCGGTCGACGATGTGGACGCTGGGCGTCATGATCGCGCTGATCATCGGCATCGGTGGGCTCATCGCCACCGTCCTCGGCGGTGCCGACACCTCCGTCAGCCGGACGCCGCTGCCGCTGTTCGGCATGTACGGCGTGCTGCTGGCGACGATCTGTGTGATCACGCTCGGCGTGTTCGCGATCTCCGTCGAGTACGGCACGGGCCTGATCCGTACGACGCTGACCGCCTGCCCGGACCGGGCGCGGGTGCTGACGGCCAAGGCGATCGTCTTCGCCTCGCTCACGTTCGTGGTGACCCTCGTCAGCACGTCCGTCGTGGCCGCGCTCCACTCGGCGGTGCTCTCGGACCGCATCGAGGTGCAGCCCACGGTGGCCGACTGGTTGCGTGCGACGGTCGGGGTGAGCCTGTTCATGGCGGCGCTCGGCCTCGTGGCGTTGGGCATCGGTGCGCTCGTGCGGCACTCCGCGGGGGCGATCACGAGCATGCTGGGCGTGATCCTGCTGCCGTACGTCATGGCGATGTTCATGTACAGCGAGAGCCTGATGGACGTGCGCGAGGCGCTCATCGAGTACTCGGTGCCGGTGCAGTTGATCGGCCTGTACGTGCCGGACTCCGGTCCGCAGGACTTCACCGCGGACGGTCCCATCGGCTGGATGCCGGTGCTCATCGTGGCCATCGCGGCCGCGGTCTCGCTGGGCGGCGCCTACGCCGCGCTGCTCAAGCGGGACGCCTGAGTCAGTAGCGAGGGGCGTTGCGAGACCGCTGGAGCCTGGCGCTCCGGCGGTCTCGTGCGTTCCAGCAGGACTTGTGCCAGTGCCGCCGGTCCTCGACGCCGCCGCCGAAGCGCGGCCAGATCACCAGGTGCGGCACTCCGGGCGGGATCTCCTGGTCGCAGCCGGGGCAGCGGTAGTGCTTGGCGGCCGCGCCGCCGCCGATGGTGCGCACGGCCCACTCCTCGCCCTGCCAGCTCTCGGTGCGCTCCAGGCCGTAGCGCTCGCCGTCGAGGTCGCGCGGCAGGGCGGCTTGCTTGTCGGCACCGCCTCGCGGGCGGTTTCGGCGCGGGGACACAGGGGCACCTCGAAGGGTCGGGACCGGGGGTCGGGACCAGCCTACGCGGCGGGCCGCACCGCTCCTTCCGGCTTCCTCCCGCCGGTATGACGCTTACCGTCCGATCATCATGAAAACTTCATGCGCACCCGTACCTTTGGCACGTGTCGGCCGTTATTGCCTCGGGGGGACTCATCCCCGCGTCGGTCGCCAGGAGGGACAAGAGCGATGCGCGTTGGAGCTTTCGTCCTGGCGGCACAGTTCCCGGGGCAGGGGCATGCGGAGGCCCTGCACCGGGCGGTGCGCACGGCGGAGGTCGCCGAGGAGGCCGGGCTGGACGCGGTCTGGCTGGCGGAGCACCACTTCGTGCCGTACGGGGTGTGCCCGTCGGCGGTGACGCTGGCGGCGCTGCTGCTCGGCCGCACCCGGACGTTGCACGTCGGGACGGCCGTGAGCGTGCTGACCACGACGCACCCGGTGGCGCTGGGCGAACAGGCGGCGCTGCTGCACCTGATGTCGGGCGGCAGGTTCACCCTGGGGGTGGGGCGCGGCGGCCCGTGGGTGGATCTGGAGGTGTTCAACGCGGGCCTGGAGGCGTTCGAGGAGGGCTTCCCGGAATCCCTCGAATTGCTGATGCGCTGGCTGCGGGAGCCGCGTGTCGGCGGCTCCGGCGAGCGGTTCGCCTTCCGCGAGGTGCCCGTCGTGCCGCGCCCCGACGACCTGCTGGACGCGGCCGGCGAGCCCGTGCGCCCCGGTCTGGTCGTCGCCTGCACCTCCCCCGGGAGCGTCCGGCTGGCCGCCCGGCACGGGCTGCCGATGCTGCTCGGCATGCACAGCACGGACGAGGAGAAGGGCGAGATGGTGGCCCTGTGGCGCAAGTGTGCACGGGAGGCGGGCCGTTCACCGCAGGAGGTGGCGACGGCCGGCCATGTGGCGGCCGGGGTGGTGCAGATCGCGGACCGGCGGCAGGAGGCGGCCGAGACGCTGATGAAGGCGATGCCGGGGTGGCTGCAGCAGGGTCTCGCGGCCCATGTGACGGTCGACGGCAGGGAGCGCCGGATGCGCGATCCCCACGCCTACACGGAGCTGCTCTGCGACCTGCACCCCGTCGGCTCCCCCCGGATGTGCGCGGACCGGCTGGCGGCGACCGCCGAGCGCACGGGCATCAACCGGTTCGCCCTGCTCGCCGAGGGCTCGGGCGACCTCACGGCCACCGAGGAAAACCTGCGCCGGCTCGGCGCCGAGGTGCTGCCCCTGCTCGGCTGACCCGTACATCCCGTACCGGGCCCGCCCTGTCCCCGCCCCGTCCCCGGCCCTCCCCCGGCCGGAGCTGCCGCCCCCCGTTCCCTGGTGCGCGCACCTCCCCACGCCCTCGAAGCGGCAGCACGATCGCCTCAGCAGTCGCGGAGCTCCGGCGACTGGTTCAGCAGCTGGGCCCGCACGGTGGTGAAGCGGGCCAGGCGCTCGTCCGCCGTGGGGTCCACGGTGAAGACGGCGACCCGGTGGCAGTTCTGGAACGCCAGGCGGACCCCGAAGTGCCGCTGCAGGGCACCGCGGATCGCGTCACTCGCCAAGGCGCGCAGCAGCTGGCCGCGCGCGTACTCGTCCGGCGGCGGGGTCTGGTTGTCGGCGAACTCGCCGCCTTCCGTCGCAAGCCGCTCCACCAGCGAACTGATCATGTCCCACGCGTAGGGCAGGGACGTCCGGACGCAGTCGACGAACTCCGCTTCGTCGACCTCGCCTCGCTCGGCCTTGGATAGGAGGGCCGGTGAGACGTCGAGCGACATGGGTTCTCCTCTCGCGACCCCGCTCACGGGGTCTTAAGGAATGGGCGAGCGGACGACGACGCCCCGTGCTCGTACGGCGACCGCCCGCTTCAACGGTAATCCGGCCACTGCTGCCCCACCAGGAGAACACCGACAACTGGCCAAAGCCGTAGGGGCCCTTCCAGGGCGAATCGCGTGAAGTGGCGGGAGTCGAGTAGCGTGACTGACCATGCGTCTCGTCATCGCCCGTTGTTCCGTGGACTACGCGGGCCGTCTCACCGCCCACCTGCCCTCCGCCCCCCGCCTGATCCTGGTCAAGGCGGACGGCAGCGTCAGCATCCACGCCGACGACCGGGCCTACAAGCCCCTGAACTGGATGTCCCCGCCCTGCACCCTCAAGGAGGAGGAGGGCCGCTGGACGGTGATCAACAAGGCGGGCGAGAAGCTCATCATCACCATGGAGGAAGTGCTGCACGACTCCTCCCACGAGCTGGGCGTCGACCCCGGTCTGATCAAGGACGGCGTGGAGGCCCACCTCCAGGAGCTCCTCGCGGACCGCATCGAGACCCTCGGCGACGGCTACACGCTGATCCGCCGCGAGTACCCGACGGCCATCGGCCCGGTGGACATCCTGTGCCGCGACGCGGACGGGCAGACGGTGGCGGTCGAGATCAAGCGGCGCGGCGAGATCGACGGCGTCGAGCAGCTGACCCGGTACCTCGAGCTGCTGAACCGCGACCCGCACCTGGCCCCCGTACGGGGGATCTTCGCGGCCCAGGAGATCAAGCCCCAGGCCCGCGTCCTCGCCACGGACCGCGGCATCGGCTGCGTCGTCCTCGACTACAACGGCCTCCGCGGCATCGAAGACGACAAGCTGCGCTTGTTCTGACCTCGCGCAGCGCCCCGCGCCCCTTACGGGGCACCGCACGATCCGCCGGACACGGCCTAGGCCACGGGCGCGGAGGACTTGCCGCTGGGCGCGGGCCCGCTCGCCGAGGTCGAGACGCCCGACGACGGAGTCGTCGGCTGTGTCGGCGGCGTCGGCTTGGTCTCCCCGCCCCCCGACTTCGTCGGCTGCGGATCCGTCGACGGCGTCGGCTTCGGCGACTGGCTGCCTCCCCCCGGCGTCCGGCTCGGGCTCGGCGAGGGCCGTCCCGGCGTGCCGGAGGGCGCCGTCGGGGTGGGCGTGCCCTGCGAGGGCGAGGGGTCCGCGCCGCCGGAGGGGGTGCTCGGCCCGGGCGTGGCCGTGGTGCCGCCGGGGCCTTCGCCGGGGGTCTCGCCCGGCCTGGCCTTGCGGGCCGGTACCTGTCCGCCGCCCCCGGCGCCGCCGCTGTCCGGCTCGTCCGCGTCCAGCCCGCCGTCGCCGTCCTGCTGGGACGCGGACTGCCCGGGCTTGACGGTGTCGGGGTGCCGTGGCGCGTCGCCGCCCGAGGCGGCGCCGAGCGTGACGACCGCGGCGAGGACGGCGGCGAGGACCGCACCCGCGCCGGCCGCGGCGAGGTTGCGCCGGTTGCTGCGGTCCGTGATCCTGTGCAGCCATGTCCGCCGCACGGGTCCGGTACCTCCGGGTGCCGCCGTGGCGGCGGGCGCTCCCGGCATCGCGGCCATCCGCTTGATGACCGCCGTCGTCTCGTCGGTCGCCCGCGGCCCGGGCACCTTCCCCGCACCCGGTGTCGCCGGCGGTGCGGCCGACTGTTCGCTGCGGGCGGCCGGCACCTCCTCGCCGGGCGGCGTGTGGGGCAGCGGCGGCAGGGGCGGTACGACACCGGTGCGCCCGCCGCCCGTACGGCCGGCCGCGGCCGCGGCGACGGTGCCCGCCGCGAGTCCGGAGCGGTCGGCGACGAGCGCGAGGGCGCGCCGTCCGGCGACGGCGCCGCGCTTGTCGGCGAGGACGCCGCGCAGGCCGATGGAGGCCTCCAGTTCGGCGCGGGCCCGGTCGAGGTTGCCGGTGCACAGGGCGAGAACGCCCAACTCGTGGTGGAAATACGCTTCTTCGCCCACCTCGCCCGCGAGTCGGGCCGCCTCCTGCCCGTACCGCAGGCTGCGCTCCCAGGCGCCCCAGTGCAGCGCGGCCGCGAAGGCGGGCGCGGCGGTGCGGGCGAGCAGGACGGCGGCCGCCCGGTGCGGGGCCTCGGCGTCGCCGGTCAGCGCGCCGAGCGCGGCGAGGACGGTGTCGGCCTCGTGGGCGATGCGTTCGGGGGTGACGGAGGGGTGGCCGGCCCACCAGGCGTAGTGCTGGGCCGCGGTGTGGGCCTTGGCGGCCGCCTCGGTCGCCCAGTCCTCGCCGTACTCGGCGAGGAGCTGCTCGGCGACGCCGGTCGCGAGCCGGTAGTGGGCGCCGACGGTGGTCAGCAGGCCGCAGGCGAGGAGTTCGCCGATGGCGGCGTCGGCGTGGGTGTCACCGACGAGGGCGGGCAGGTGGGCCTGGTGGGGCACCGCACCGCCGAGGGCGACCGCGAAGCGCAGGGTCTGGCGTGCGGCCTCGTCGAGGCGGGAGGCGAGCAGCGGGGCGGGGGCGGCCGCCTGGGCGAGGGTCGGCAGCGGGCCCTTGGCGGTCTCGTCCGGGATGCCGGCCGCGGCGCCGTCCCCGGCGTCGCCGGCGGCGTCCCTCTCACCGCTCGCGCTCGCGTTCGCGTACGGGCGCTCGGCGAAGACGCCGAACTCCTCGACGGCGCAGGGCGCGGCGGCCAGGGCGTCGCGCTGCCGCAGCAGGGCGCCGGCCTGGACGAAGCGCAGGGGCAGGCCCTCGGACTCGAACCACAGGTCCGCCGCCCAGTTGGCCTCCTCGTCGGTCAGGGCCCGGCCGACGGCGTGTTCCAGCAGTTCCAGGCAGCCGGTGCGGTCGAGGCCGCCGAGGAAGACTTCTTCGACGTGGGAGTCGGCCGAGGGCGCGGGGACGTCGGGGGTGGCGGCGAAGAGGAAGGCGCACTCGGGGGTGGCGTCGAGGAGTTCGTCGAGTGCACTGCCGCCGAATTCGAGGTCGTCCAGGACGACGACGGCGCCGATCTCGCTCACGGCGGCGAGCAGTTCGGCCCGGTCGAGCCGGTGCAGGGGGGCGTGGTGGACGGCGGTGAACAGCTCGTGCAGCAGGTCGGTGGCGCTGCGGCGGTGGCCGTTGAGGCGGACGACGCCGTCGGGGGCGAGGCCCTCGCAGTCCTCGGCGAGGGCGTCGAGCAGGGCGCTGCGCCCGGAGCCGGCGGGGCCGGTCAGGCGTACGGAGCGGCCGCGGGTGAGGAGCCGGCCGAGCCGCTCGCGCTCCTCGGCGCGGTGCAGCAGGGGCAGCCGGGGTCCCGCCTGCCGGGCGGGCGGCGGGGGTGCGGCGGCGCGGCGCAGTTCGGCGCGCTGCTCGGGGCCGTGGCGTTCGGGGCGGGCCGGCAGGGAGCCGGGCGGGCAGGGCTCTATCTCGCTGCCGTCGACGGGGTTGACGGTCAGCAGGTAGTCGCCGCTGACGAGCTGGACGACACGGACCGGGCCCTGCCCGCCGGGGACGTCCGGCGCCGGTGCCGCCTCGCGGGGCGAGCGGCGCTTGGGTGCTGCGTCGTCCTGCGGCTGCGCGGGAGCGTGCTCGGCGTCGTGGAATTCCTCGGATCCGCGGTTCGTCGGGTCCATGCTGGTGAAGCCCCCAAGATGCGTGGCGTGCCGTCGTGCGCTCGGGCCTGTCCGCGTTTCCTCGCCCTGCGGCCCGCTGCCCGCCGGCGGGCCGTGGTGGCGGCGGGAAACCGAACAGACCTGGCCACAGTATCTACGACGCGGGGGGTGCGACGGCGCCGTGGGACGTCACAGTCTCATGAGGATCGGGGTACTCGTGCCGCAGGGGGCTCACCGGGCGCGGGCGGCGCCCCTTGTCACAGCGGTGGCTCGCGGGGGTGTCAGGAGGGGCGGCCGGTGTCGCGGGAGTGGTCGCGGGCGGGGCCGGGGGCACTCGCCACGCCGGCTCCGGTGCCGTCCTCGATGGCGAGGATGCGGTGGAGCCGGGTGGCGACCAGCACGCGCTGCATGCGGTCCGGCACGCCGCGCAGGACGAGCCGCCGGCCGGTGCGTCCGGCGCGGCGGTGGGCGCCCATGATGACGCCGAGTCCGGTGGCGTCCCAGGAGTCGAGCTCGGTCAGGTCGAGGACGAGGTCCCCGCGGCCGGCGTCGAGCGCGGAGTGCAGGACCGTACGGGCGTCCGCCGCACTGCGGACGTCGAGGCGCCCCCCGACGACCAGTTCGGCATGGTCGCCCCTGATGTGCATATGCGCTCCCCGGAGTGCTGCCTGAGTGAGATGTGGTGGAGGGTTCTAAAGAACTGACTGCCTCTCACAGGACAAAGTTGCCGTCTGTAAGCGAACCGATGCCGAATTCACCCCACGGGGTGAGGCTCACTGGCCGCAGTGGCTCAGTACTGGTAAAAGCCCTGCCCGCTCTTGCGACCGAGGTCGCCGGCGTCGACCATGCGGCGCATGAGCTCCGGCGGGGCGAACTTCTCGTCCTGGCACTCGGTGTAGATGTTGCCGGTGGCGTGCAGCAGGATGTCCACGCCCGTCAGGTCCGCGGTGGCCAGCGGGCCCATGGCGTGACCGAAGCCGAGCTTGCAGGCGATGTCGATGTCCTCGGCGCTGGCCACGCCCGACTCGTACAGCTTCGTCGCCTCGACGACGAGCGCGGAGATCAGGCGGGTGGTGACGAAGCCGGCGACGTCGCGGTTGACGACGATGCAGGTCTTGCCCACGCCCTCGGCGAACTCACGCGCCTTGGCGAGCGTTTCGTCGCTGGTCTTGTGACCGCGCACCAGCTCGCACAGCTGCATCATCGGCACCGGCGAGAAGAAGTGGGCGCCGACGACGCGCTCGGGGCGCTTCGTGGCGGCCGCGATCTTGGTGATGGGGATGGCGGAGGTGTTGGAGGCGAGCACGGCCTCGTCCTTCACCAGCCGGTCCAGGGCGCCGAAGATCTCGCGCTTGGTGTCGATGTCCTCGAACACCGCCTCCACGACGATGTCGGCGTCGGCGGCCGCGTCCAGCTCGGTCGTGGGCGTGATGCGCGCCAGCGCCTGCTCGGCCTCCTCGGCGCTCAGCCTGCCCTTGGAGACGAACTTGTCGTACGAGACCTTGATGCCGTCGGTGCCGCGCTTGAGGGCGGCGTCGGTGACATCCCGCAGCACGACGTCCCACCCGGCCTGCGCGGACACCTGCGCGATCCCGGATCCCATCAGTCCGGCGCCGATGACGGCGAGCTTCTTGGCCACGGCTGTCCCCTTACTCCCTGTGCGTGTGCGTGTGCATTACGGCTCTCCGCCCGGACCTTAGCGCCCGGCGACGCACCGTTGGGCGGTAAGAGATGCGCGTCACGTCCCGAATGACGGACATCACACTGAGACGGCCACGGCCTATGCCCCACACCACAGTTGAGCCCCCCTGGCCTCAGTCGTCACCGTGGCCCCGGGTACTCCAGGACCTTGGCGCTCAGCAACTCCTCGATCTCGTCGAGCAGGGCCAGGGCGGCACGCGAGGTCCGCGCCGCGGTGCGGCCCGCCATCATCTCGCGCTGGACGAACTCCACGACCTGCGCCTGGATCCACCCCGGCTGACCGGCCACCAGCCCGGCCACGGTCTCCTCGCCCGGGCACTCGCGCACCAGCGCATCGGTCAGGGCCTGCGTCGCCCGGCCCCGCAGACCCAGGACGCGGGCACGCAGGGTCACGCCCGTCAGCCGGGCGGCCCTGCTGCTGGAAATGCTCTCCGGCCTGCTGCTGCCGATGTCCCTGGCACCCGGCTGGCTCGACGCGCTCTCGCACCTGATGCCACTGCGCTATCTGGTGGACGGGTCCCGGGCCGCGTTCGCCGGCCACTACACGGCGCCGGCGCTGCTGTACGGCGTCCTGGCCGCCGCGGCGCTCGCGGGCATCTCCGTGACGGCCGGCACACGGTACTTCCGCCGGGCCGGGGCGTGACTACGCTCGGGGCCATGGTCAATCTGACGCGCATCTACACCCGCACCGGCGACGACGGCACCACCGCCCTCGGCGACATGAGCCGCACCGTGAAGACCGACACCCGCATCGCCGCATACGCGGACACCAACGAGGCGAACGCGGCGATCGGCGTGGCCGTCGCGCTCGGGCAGCTGCCCGAGGAGGTCGTGAAGGTGCTCGTACGGGTGCAGAACGACCTCTTCGACGTGGGCGCCGACCTGGCCACGCCGGTGGTCGAGAACCCCAAGCACCCCCCGCTGCGGGTGGAGCAGGCCTACATCGACAAGCTGGAGGCCGACTGCGACCACTTCCTGGCCCCGCTGGGGAAGCTGCGCAGCTTCATCCTGCCGGGGGGCACGCCGGGGGCGGCGCTGCTGCACCAGGCGTGCACGGTGGTCCGGCGGGCGGAGCGCTCGACGTGGGCGGCGCTGGAGATGCACGGCGACATCATGAATCCGCTGACGGCCAAGTACCTCAACCGCCTGTCGGACCTGCTGTTCATCCTGGCCCGCACGGCGAACCAGGAGCTGGGCGACGTCCTGTGGGTGCCGGGCGAGAACCGGTAGGCCCGCGCCACGCCCAGAACTTCTCCTCCAGTTCCCTCAGGTCCTTGCAGGCGGCCCCGTGCTGCCGTGCGAAGCGGACGGCGGAGTCCAGGAGCTCGAAATCCTCCTTCGGCTTCGTCGTCCTCCGCGCGAGGAAGCGGTCGATGTCCGCGACCGGCCACGTGGAGGACAGCACGTGCGCCGGATCGAGGCGCAGGTCGGCGTGGTCGGTGCCGCTGAAGCACACCCGTGCGGAGGGCGGGTTGATGTGGGAGGTGGCGGCCGACAGGGCGTGGTCGTCGCTCGGGTCGCAGCGCAGCCACCGGCCGCCGAGGTGGACGGTGGCGAAGAAGTGGCGCGACCTCTCGTCGCACCGCTGCTGGAGCGCGGGGAACCAGGCGGGGCCGAAGTACTTCCTGCCGTGCACGACGAGGACGCCGAAACCGGCGGGGATGCGCTGCGCGCGCAACATGGCGCAGAGCAGGTTCGCCTTGTTGGAGCAGGACCCGCGGCGCTGGAGCAGGGTCTGGCTCGCCGTGCGGCTCCAGTCGTGGAGGATGGCGTACTGGATCTCGTCCTGCACCCAGCGGAAGAGCCGCACGGCCTTCTCCCGGTCGTCGGCCGCACCCGCGGTGACGTCCGCGGCCGTCCGGGCGATCGGCGCGGACGTGCTGTCGCAGAAGCGGGTGCCTTCCAGGAAGGCACCCGCGATCGAGGTCCGGTGATGTCCCACCGGCCCATGGTGGGACCGCGTGTCCGCCGGGAAGGGCGGGTGGCGGGAAGAGCACCGGAATTGATCCGGCCGGGCCCGACGTGACCGGTCCTGCTCGGGAGGTGTCCGGGTGTGCCGGGCCCGGCCGGCCGCTGCGCGGCAGTGACGTGCGCGGCTACCGCAGGCCGTCGTCGACGGCTGTCATCAGCGTGCCGGTGTCGCCCGACATCTCCCAGATCATCACGCCGCCCAGGCCCTTCCCCTTCAGCCAGGCGGTCTTCTTGCCGATCGACCACGCGTCGTCGAACGTCCACCACTGGCCGCCCGCGCCGGTGTAGCCGTACGTGGCGACCGCCTTCTCGTCGTGGTGGACGGTCAGGTTCGGCACCGACGCGAGGAGGTTGTCGTAGCCGCGGGTGCCGGCCTCCTCGGGGAACTGGCCGGGGGCCGCGCCGCCCGCGGTCTGCCAGGCGCCGTGGGCGCCGCCGTCGGCCACCTGTTGCCAGCCGCGGCCGTAGAAGGCGAGGCCGAGGACGACCTGGCGGGGGGCGACGCCCGCGTCGAGGTAGGTGCGGACGGTCGTCTCGACGCTGAACTTCGTCGAGTAGGGGTCATTGGGGTCGGTGAAGAGGTTCCCCTGGTGGCCCGTGCGGTTCGGCTCCCAGCTGTTGTCGCTGCCGGAGCCGTGGAAGTCGTAGCCCTGAACGTTGGCGAAGTCCATGGAGTCGAAGACGCTGGGTGTGCCGTCCTTGGTGGTGATGTCCCAGCCGGCGTCGATCTTCGCGGGGTCGGCCGGGGTGAAGGCGGTGAGCAGGTACTTCTTGCCGGTGGTGGCGCTCAGCGCGTCCAGCTGCCGGCGGAATTCGGCGAACAGCAGGGTGTTGTTGGCCTTGTCGTCCTTGGAGACGTGGTTGCCCGCGTGCCCCTCGGATCCGGGCCACTCCCAGTCGATGTCGAAGCCGTCGAAGATGCCGGCCGCGGCGCCCTGGCCGCCGCGTCCGTTGGTGACGGGCAGGTTGCCCTTGAGGTACATGTCGATGCAGGACTTCACGAACTTCTGCCGTGAGGCGTCGGTCCGGGCGACGTCCGAGAAGTACTTGCTGTAGGTCCAGCCGCCGATGGACATGTTGATCTTCAGTGCGGGGTACTTGGCCTTGAGCTTCTTGAGCTGGTTGAAGTTGCCGGCCAGCGGCTGGTCCCAGGTGTCGCCGACGCCGTCGACGGACTCGCCGGCGGCGAAGCCCTTCTCGTAGTCGGCCCAGGAGTCCCCGGCGCCGTCGCCCTGACTGGGGTCCTGCGGGTTGGGGCTGGTGGCCTTGGTGACGCCGTTGAGACAGGTCAGGTTGACGGGGTCGATGTTGGAGAAGGCGTAGTTGAGGTGCGTGAGCCGGCGGGCGGCACCGGTGGTGTCGAGGGACTTCACGGTGTAGCCGCGTCCGTAGATGCCCCACTGCACGAAGTAGCCCACGCGGGCGTACCCGGTGCCGGGCTGCGGGTCGCCGCCCCCGCCGGTGGTGCGGACGGTCAGCGGTGCACTGGCCGGACCGGTCTGGTCGGCGGTGTCGCGGGCGACGACGGTGTACGTGTAGGCGGTGCCGGCGCTCAGGCCGGAGTCGGTCCAGGAGAGCTTGGCGACGGTCGCGACCTTGGTGGTGCCCCGGTAGACGTCGTAGTTCTTCACGCCCTTGTCGTCCGTGGCGGGCGCCCACTTCAGGCCGACGGAGGTGTCGGTGACGGTGGTGGCCTGGGGGGTGCCGGGGGCGGAGGGCGGGTTGTCGCCGCCGGGGGGCGCGCCGTCGCAGGAGCCACCGTTGAGCTTGCAGCCGGCCGGGGCGGCGTCACCGGCGGCGACGAAGCCGAAGCTCACGCTGGCGCCGGGGGCGATGGTGCCGTTGTACTCGCGGTTCTTGGCGCTGTAGTGGCCGCCGGAGTTGGTGACGAGGGCGTCCCAGTAGGAGCCGACCGTGGTGGTGGAGGGGAAGTCCCATTCCACGGTCCAGGAGTCGATGGTCGTGGTGCCGGTGTTCTTGACCGTCCACTGCCCCTGGAAGCCGGTCCCCCAGTCGGAGGTCTTGACGAAGGTCGCCGTGGCGCCGGGCGCGGCGTGGGCGGGGCCGGCCAGGGAGATGAGCATGCCGATGGGGAGGAGGAGGGCGGCGAGTGCCGCGAGGAAGGGGTGTGCCGAGGTTCTCGTGCTCAAGGGGTGCTCCCTCAAGTGAGGTTCGGACGAGTGGGGGGTGTACGTGGGGGGACGAGATGGAGGTGCGGGGTGTGCGTGTGAGCGGAGCGTAAAAAGGTCCGTACCAATGGTCAAGAGGTCTGGACCAGACCCGACTCCCGGGCCAGCACCGCCGCCTGCACCCTGCTGCGCAGCCCCAGCTTCGCCAGCAGCCGGCTCACATGGGTCTTCACCGTGGCCTCCGCCATGCCCAGCCGCCCCGCGATCTCGGCGTTCGACAGCCCCTCCCCCACGCACACCAGCACCTCCCGCTCCCGCCGCGTGAGCGAGGCGAGCAGCTCGGCGTGCGGCCCGTCCTCCGCGGGCCCCGGGGGCGTGGGCCGGGCGAACTCCGCAATGAGACGCCGCGTCACCGCCGGCGAGATCAGCCCCTCGCCGCGTGCCACCGTCCGCACCGCCGCCACCAGGTCGGCGGCCTCGCTGTCCTTGAGCAGGAAGCCGGCCGCGCCCGCCCGTAGCGCGCCGAAGACGTACTCGTCCAGGTCGAAGGTGGTCAGCACCAGGACGTCGGCCAGCTGCTCCCCCGTGACGACCCGGGTCGCCGACACCCCGTCCAGGCGCGGCATCTGCACATCCATCAGCACCACGTCCGGCCGCAGCTCGCGGGCCAGGCGCACGGCCTCCTCGCCGTCCGCCGCCTCCCCGGCCACCTCGATGCCGGGGGCCGACCTCAGGATGAGCACCAGCCCGGACCGCACCGCGGCCTGGTCCTCGGCCACCAGTACCCGGATCATCCTGCGTCCTCCTCGTCCACGGGCAGTTCGGCCCGTACCTCCCATGCGGCACCGCCCGCCGCGGGGCCGACCGTCAGCCGGCCGCCGAGCAGTTCCACGCGCTCGCGCATGCCGACCACGCCCGCCCCCGCGCCCGGCGCCCGGTGCTCGGGCCCGTCGCCCAGCACACTGGTCACCCGCACCGTCAGCCCTCCCTTGCCGTCCACGGCCCGCGCCAGCTCCACCCGCACCTCGCCGGGGGCCGCGTGCTTGACGGCGTTGGTCAACGACTCCTGCACGATGCGGTACGCCGCGAGCTCGACCGGCGCGGGCAGCGCGCCGGGGCCGCGGGCGTCGTCGAGCCGGAAGGCGAAGCGCTCGTCCGGCACGGCCGCCCTGGCCCGCTCCACCAGCGCGTCCAGACCCGCCAGCGTGGGCGTGGCCGCCGGCTCCTCGGCTCCGGTCGTGTCCCGCAGCAGCCCGATCAGGCGCCGCATCTCGGCCAGGCCCTGGACGCTGTTCTCCCGGATGACCCCGAGCGCCTCGCGCGAGGCGGCCGGCTCGTCGATGGAGAGCGCGGCCGAGGAGTGGATGGCGATGGCGGACAGATGCCCGGCCACCATGTCGTGCAGCTCCCGCGCCATCCGGGCCCGTTCGGCGCCCACCGCCTCGCGGCGGTCCATCTCCGCCAGCAGCGCGGTGCGCTCGGCGTTGAGCCGGGCCACGCGGGCGGCGTCGCGGTGGGTGCGGACGGCGACGCCGGTCCAGGCCGGGGCCACCGCGACGACGGCGACGCCCACGCCGACGAGCAGGGCCTCGGGCTTGCGGGCCACCGCGAGGGCGACCACTGTCGCCACGACGGTCAGGGCCTCGCACGTACGCGGTACCCGGCGTGCGGCGCCCGGCGGGCCGTACAGCACGGCCGCGTAGATCAGGTCGGTGAACATCAGCAACGTGGCCAGCAGGTTCACGCCGGTCACCAGGTCCACCGCGAAGACGAGCGTGCCGAGCACCAGGGCCGGCTCCGGCATGGTGCGCCGCAGCAGTTCCAGCCCCGCCATGACCACCAGGGCGAGCAGTGCCCACCGGGGTGAGAGCCCCGGCACCCAGCTCCTGTGTCCCCGCAGCCCCAGGAACCACAGCACCAGCCCACCCAGCAACCCGGCGACGGCGATGAGCACGTCGTCGCGGTGCGGGCGGTCGGGCAGCGTGAAGAGGCCGGGCATGATTCCATCTCAGCACGTCGCAAGGGGTGGAATCGTCCCCTCCAGGACCGGGCCGAAAGCCGTCCGCTACATCGAAGGATGCAGTGCCGGATCACCGCGTACGACGACGAAACCGGCCCGCACGCAGCGGACGCTGGTGGGGAGGAAGGGAGAGGAACGTGATAGTCACCCTGGTCGTCGCCTGCGAGATCGGCTTCTGGGTCCTGCTGGCCGCCGGGCTGAGCCTGCGCTACCTGGCCCGCATGCCGCGTGCGGGGGTCGCGGTACTGCTGCTGGAGCCGGTGCTGGAGCTGGTGCTGCTGATCGCGACGGCGATCGATCTGAGGAACGGTGCCACGGCCGACTGGAAGCACGGCCTGGCGGCGGTCTACATCGGCTTCTCGGTCGCGCTGGGACACTCCACGATCAAGTGGGTCGACCAGCGCTTCGCCCACCGCTTCGCGGGCGGGCCGCCGCCGGTGAAGCCGCCGAAGTACGGCACGGCCCGCACGGTGCACGAGTGGCGGACGGCGGGCAAGTGGATCCTGGCGTCGGCGATCGCCATCGGCCTCCTGCAGTGCGCCGCCTGGTACGTGGGGGCCTCCGGCGACATCAGCTCCCTGCGGGAGTGGCAGACGAGGATGCTGTGGGTGGCGGGCATCAACCTGGCCATCGCCGTCAGCTACACGCTGTGGCCCAAGGAGCCGAAGAAGGACGACGCGAAGGTGTAGCGCCTGTCCGGCGGATCTTCGTTACGGGGCCACCACGGCGCCCCGTCAGGGGCGCGGGGCAGTGTCCGATCTGCGGCTGCCGCCGCGCGGGCGCGACAAGCCACGACGCACCCGCAGATGAGGGCCGTGCTTCGCCTGCGGGACGTCGGTGGCCGATCGCGCAGTTCCCCGCGCCCCTACGGGGCTAGGCCACGTTGACGCGCTGGCCGGGAGGCGCCGCCTCCAGCCATGCGAGGAAGCCCGTCAGGGCGTCCTCGCTCATGGCGAGCTCCAGGCGCGTGCCCCGGTGCGCGCACCCCAGCACGATCGCATCCGAAAGGAGCGCCAGCTCCTCCTCGCCCTGGGGAGTGCGGCGCTCCAGTACCTCGATCGAGTCCCGCTCCAGCACACGGCGCGGGCGCGGGGCATAGGAGAAGACGCGGAACCACTCGATGCGGTCGCCGCTGTAGCGGGCGACCCCGTACACCCAGCCCTTGCCGGCGGGTTCGGGGTCGTCCTCCGGAACGTTCCAGCGCAGGCTGCAGTCGAACGTGCCGCCGGAACGCTGGATGAGCCGCCTGCGCAGCCCGAAGACGAAGAGCCCCAGCAACACCAGCAGTACGACGATGCCGCTCACGAGCAGAGCGAGGACCATCTCCACCGACCTCCTCGCATCATCTAGAGCAACCGCACCTGCGTTATTGCCTCAGCCGCGGACCGCCCTGGAATGTTCCAGGCCGGCCCGCGGCTGAGGGTCGTACTCGAAGCGGATACGGGCTAGCGAACGCCCGTGACCGCCTTCAGCCGGACGTCCGCGCGCCGCTCGGCGGCGGCGTCGGCCTCCGCCTTGGCGCGCTCGAGCGCCCGCTCGGCGCGCTCGACGTCGATCTCGTCGGCGAGCTCCGCGATCTCGGCGAGCAGCGAGAGCTTGTCGTCCGCGAACGAAATGAATCCGCCGTGCACCGCCGCGACGACGGTGCCGCCGTCGGTGGTCTTGATGGTCACCGGGCCGGACTCCAGCACACCGAGCAGCGGCTGGTGGCCGGGCATGACGCCGATGTCACCCGATGTGGTACGCGCGATGACCAGGGTGGCCTCGCCGGACCAGACGCTTCGGTCCGCCGCGACCAGCTCGACGTGCAGCTCAGCAGCCAACGTGGCTCCTCGGGTCTTACACCCGCCGGGTGCGACGGGTGTTGGGTCAAAGAATAGGGGACGTGGCGTCCGGGGGCGGGAGTGCCCCGCCCCCGGACGTCAGGGCGCGAGGGCCCTTAGGAGACGCCCAGCTCCTTGGCGTTCTTCTTCAGGTCCTCGAGGCCACCGCACATGAAGAAGGCCTGCTCCGGGAAGTGGTCGAACTCACCGTCGCAGATCGCGTTGAACGCGGCGATGGACTCGTCCAGCGGAACGTCCGAACCGTCGACACCGGTGAACTGCTTCGCCGCGTGGGTGTTCTGCGACAGGAAGCGCTCGACGCGACGGGCGCGGTGGACGACCAGCTTGTCCTCTTCGCCCAGCTCGTCGATACCGAGGATCGCGATGATGTCCTGGAGGTCCTTGTACTTCTGCAGGATCCCCTTGACGCGGGAGGCGCACTCGTAGTGGTCCTGCGCGATGTAGCGCGGGTCCAGGATGCGGGACGTCGAGTCCAGCGGGTCGACCGCCGGGTAGATGCCCTTCTCCGAGATCGGACGCGACAGAACGGTCGTGGCGTCCAGGTGGGCGAAGGTCGTCGCCGGGGCCGGGTCGGTCAGGTCGTCCGCGGGGACGTAGATCGCCTGCATGGAGGTGATCGAGTGACCACGGGTCGAGGTGATGCGCTCCTGCAGGAGGCCCATCTCGTCGGCGAGGTTCGGCTGGTAACCCACGGCGGAGGGCATGCGGCCCAGCAGCGTGGAGACCTCGGAACCGGCCTGGGTGAAGCGGAAGATGTTGTCGATGAAGAACAGCACGTCCTGCTTCTGCACATCGCGGAAGTACTCCGCCATGGTCAGACCGGCCAGGGCGACGCGCAGACGGGTGCCCGGGGGCTCGTCCATCTGGCCGAAGACCAGGGCGGTCTTGTCCAGAACGCCCGACTCCTCCATCTCCTGGATGAGGTCGTTGCCCTCACGGGTGCGCTCGCCGACGCCGGCGAAGACGGAAACACCATCGTGCAGCTTGGCCACACGCATGATCATTTCCTGGATCAGAACGGTCTTGCCGACACCGGCACCACCGAACAGACCGATCTTGCCGCCCTTGACGTACGGGGTCAGCAGGTCGACGACCTTCAGACCCGTCTCGAACATCTCGGTCTTCGACTCGAGCTGGTCGAACGCCGGGGCCTTGCGGTGGATGGACCAGCGCTCGGTGACCTCGGACTCGGCCTCGGGCTCGTTCAGGATGCGGCCCAGGGTGTTGAACACCCGGCCCTTGGTGACGTCACCGACGGGGACGGTGATGCCGTCGCCGGTGTCGGTCACCGCGGCCTGGCGGACCAGACCGTCGGTGGGCTCCATGGAGATGGCGCGGACCAGGCCCTCGCCCAGGTGCTGCGCGACCTCGAGGGTCAGGGTCTTCTTCTTGCCGGCCTCGGCCGGGTCGGAGACCTCGACGGTCAGCGCGTTGTAGATCTCCGGCATCGCGTCGACGGGGAACTCCACGTCGACGACCGGGCCGATGACCCGGGCGACGCGGCCCGTCGCGGCGGCCGTCTCAACAGTGGTGGTCATTGTTTCAGTCACTCCCCGCGGTCGCGTCGGCCAGGGCGCTCGCGCCACCGACGATCTCGCTGATTTCCTGGGTGATGTCGGCCTGTCGGGCCGCATTGGCAAGCCGCGTGAGCGACTTGATGAGCTCTTCGGCGTTGTCGGTCGCCGACTTCATCGCCCGGCGGCGGGCCGCGTGCTCGGAAGCGGCGGCCTGCAGCAGGGCGTTGTAGATCCGGGACTCGACGTACCGCGGCAGCAGCGCGTCGAGCACGCCCTCGTCGGACGGCTCGAAGTCGTACAGCGGCAGGATCTTGTCCTTGACCGCCTCCGACTCCTCCACCGTGGCTTCGAGGCTCAGCGGCAGCAGCCGGTTGTCGACCGGCGTCTGCGTCATCATCGACACGAACTCCGTGAAGACGATGTGCAGCTCGTCCACGCCGCCCTCGGCGGTGTCCTGCTGGACCGCCTCGATGAGGGGACCGGCGACCCGCTTGGCGTCGGCGTAGGTCGGGCTGTCGGTGAAGCCCGTCCACGAACCGGCGACCGGGCGCTCGCGGAAGCCGTAGTACGCGACGCCCTTGCGGCCGACGATGTACGTGACGACGTCCTTGCCCTCCGCCTTGAGCCGCTCGGTGAGCCGCTCGGCGGACTTGATCGCGTTCGAGGAGTAGCCGCCGGCCAGACCGCGGTCGCTCGTGACGAGCAGGACCGCGGCCCGGACCGGGTTCTCGACCTCGGTCGTCAGGGCGTGCTTGGTGTTGGACCCGGTGGCAACCGCGGTCACTGCCCGGGTGAGCTCACTGGCGTACGGAGTGGAGGCCGCCACCTGGCGCTGCGCCTTGACGATGCGCGAGGCGGCGATCATCTCCATCGCCTTGGTGATCTTCTTGGTCGCGGAGACGGACTTGATCCGCCTCTTGTAGACCCGGAGCTGGGCACCCATATGCTCAGCCCTCGCCCAGCAGCTTGCCGTCCGAGGTCTCGAACTGCTGCTTGAACGCCGCGATCGCGTCGCCCACGGCCTGCAGCGTGTCGTCGGACATCTTGCCGCCCTCGCGGATGGAGGTCATCAGACCGCCGTGCTCGCGACGCAGGTAGTCCAGCAGCTCGCGCTCGAAGCGGCGGATGTCCTCGACCGGGACGTCGTCCATCTTGCCCGTGGTGCCGGCCCAGATCGAGACGACCTGGTCCTCGGTGGAGTACGGGGCGTACTGGGACTGCTTGAGCAGCTCCACCATGCGCTTGCCGCGCTCCAGGGCGGCCTTCGACGCGGCGTCCAGGTCGGAACCGAAGGCGGCGAACGCCTCCAGCTCGCGGTACTGGGCCAGGTCCACGCGCAGGCGGCCGGAGACCTGCTTCATGGCCTTGTGCTGGGCCGAGCCACCGACACGGGAGACCGAGATACCGACGTTCAGGGCCGGGCGCTGGCCGGCGTTGAACAGGTCGGACTCCAGGAAGCACTGGCCGTCGGTGATGGAGATGACGTTGGTCGGGATGAACGCCGAGACGTCGTTGGCCTTGGTCTCGACGATCGGCAGACCCGTCATCGAACCGGCGCCCATGTCGTCGGAGAGCTTGGCGCAGCGCTCCAGCAGACGCGAGTGCAGGTAGAAGACGTCACCCGGGTAGGCCTCGCGGCCCGGCGGGCGGCGCAGCAGCAGGGAGACGGCGCGGTAGGCGTCGGCCTGCTTCGACAGGTCGTCGAAGACGATCAGGACGTGCTTGCCCTGGTACATCCAGTGCTGGCCGATGGCCGAGCCGGTGTAGGGGGCGAGGTACTTGAAGCCGGCCGGGTCGGACGCGGGAGCGGCGACGATGGTCGTGTACTCCAGGGCGCCGTTCTCCTCCAGCGCGCGGCGCACGCCGGCGATGGTGGAGCCCTTCTGGCCGATGGCGACGTAGATGCAGCGGACCTGCTTCTTGGGGTCGCCGGTGCGCCAGTTGTCGCGCTGGTTGATGATCGTGTCGATCGCGAGCGCGGTCTTGCCGGTCTGACGGTCACCGATGATCAGCTGACGCTGGCCACGGCCGACCGGGGTCATGGCGTCGACGGCCTTGTAGCCGGTCTCCATCGGCTCGTGGACCGACTTGCGGACCATGACGCCGGGGGCCTGCAGTTCGAGGGCGCGGCGGCCCTCGGTCGCGATCTCGCCGAGGCCGTCGATCGGGTTGCCCAGCGGGTCGACGACGCGGCCGAGGTAGCCCTCGCCCACCGCGACGGAGAGCACCTCACCGGTGCGCTGCACCGGCTGGCCCTCCTCGATGCCGCTGAACTCGCCGAGGACGACCGCACCGATCTCGCGCTCCTCGAGGTTGAGGGCGAGACCGAGGGTGCCGTCCTCGAACCGCAGCAGCTCGTTCGCCATGGCCGAGGGAAGGCCCTCGACCTTCGCGATGCCGTCGCCGGCAACGCTGACCGTACCGACCTCCTCGCGCGAGGCCGCGTCCGGCTTGTACGCCTGGACAAAGTTCTCCAGTGCGTCCCGGATCTCCTCCGGCCGGATCGTGAGCTCCGCCATCTGGGTTCCCTGCTCTCCTTGTTGGGCCCGAAGTAATTCTGGGGGTCTGGGGACTGTCCCCCAGAGGACACCGTCGGCCCAACCCGGGCCGTCAGTACATGCTCTTGAGTTGGTGGCTGGTCAGCCGGCCATCCGGCGGCTCGCCTCGGCGAGCCGGTCCGCGATCGTGCCGTTGACGACCTCGTCGCCGATCCGCACCTGGATGCCACCGATGATCTCGGGGTCGACGTCCAGGTTGAGGTGGACGCGTCGCCCGTACAGCGTGGCCAGCGCCTCGCCGAGACGCTGCTTCTGCTGATCGCTGAGCGGCACCGCCGAGGTGACCTCCGCGACCATGCGGTTGCGGCGGTCGGCAGCCAGCTTGGAGAGGGCGTTCAGCCCACCGTCCAGGCTACGTCCACGCGGCGCGGTCACCAGCCGGAGCACGAGGCGCTCGGTGACCGGGTTGGCCCGGCCGCCCAGCAGCTCGCGGACCAGCTCGGCCTTGGCGCGGCGGTCCGCGACCTTGTCGGCCAGCGCGGCGCGCAGCTCCGGGTTCGACGCGACGATGCGGCCGAAGCGGAACACCTCGTCCTCGACGTCGTCCAGGTCACCGGCCCGCTCGGCGGCGATCAGGTCGGCGCCGGACGCCAGCTCCTCGATCGCGTCCACCAGGTCGCGCGAGCGCGACCAGCGGGAGCGGACCATGCCGCCGATCAGCTCGACGGACTCCTCGCCCACCTGGCCGCCCAGCAGCCGGCGCGCCAGCTCCGCCTTGGCCTCGCCGGACTGCGCCGGGTCGGTCAGGACCCGACGCAGCGAGACCTCGCGGTCGAGCAGCGCGGTCACGGCGGCCAGCTCCTCGGCGAGCTTCGCGGCGTCCACGGCCGTGTTGTCCGCCAGCGCGTCGAGGCGCTCCCGTGCGGAGGCCAGGGCCTCCCGGCTCGCAAGGCTCATCGCTTGGCCTCGGCCTTCGTCTCGTCGCCCGCCTTGGCCTCGAGCGCGTCGAGGAAGCGGTCGATGGTCCGGCTCTGGCGCTCGGCGTCCGTCAGGGACTCGCCGACGATCCGGCCGGCCAGGTCGATGGCCAGCTGGCCGACGTCCTGGCGCAGCGTGGCCGCGGCGGCCTTGCGGTCGGCCTCGATCTGGGCGTGACCGGCGGCGATGATCTCCTCACGCTGCCGCTGGCCCTCGAGCCGCATCTCGGCGATCAGCGCGACGCCCTGCTCCTGCGCCTCCTGGCGCAGACGCGCGGCCTCGTGGCGGGCGTCGGCGAGCTGGGCCCGGTAGTCCTCGAGAACCTGCTGAGCCTCGGCCTGCGCGGCCTCGGCCTTCTCCATGCCGCCCTCGATGGCCGCCCGGCGCTCCTCCAGAACCTTGTTGATGTTCGGGAGGAGCTTCTTGCCGAGGAACCCGAAGACGATGAGGAAGGCGATCAGGCCGATGATGAGCTCTGGCATCGGCGGGAGGAGAGGGTTCTCCATCTCCTCGGACGCCAGGTGCGTCAGGGCGTACACATCAGTGCCTTTCGTCGAAAAGGGGTTGTCGCTGGGATCGGTTTACTGGAACACGAAGCCCATGACGATGCCGATCAGGGCGAGCGCCTCACAGAAGGCGAAGCCCATGATCTGGTTGGTGCGGATCAGGCCGGCCGCCTCGGGCTGACGGGCCAGGGCCTGGGTGCCGTTGCCGAAGATGATGCCGACGCCGACGCCCGGGCCGATGGCGGCCAGGCCGTAGCCGATGGCGCTGGCGCTGCCGGTGAAGGCGTCCTTGGAGGCGAGGTTGACCATTTCGAGAGCAGCGGACATGCCGTTACTTCCTTCTCTTTCACGGACCGGTGGGGGTTGGCCACCGGACGTCAGTTGGGGCTGGGAGGAGGCGGGGGCTCAGTGGTGCTCGGAGAGCGCGCCCTGGATGTAGCTGGTGGCCAGGAGGACGAAGATGTACGCCTGGACGGCCTGGATGAAGAGCTCGAAGGCGGTCATCGCGATCGTCATGATGAAGGACGCGCCCGCGTAGGCGATGCCGATGCCGTTCAGCAGGTACCAGCTGGCGATGGTGAACATCACGATCAGCAGGTGGCCGGCGAACATGTTGGCGAAGAGCCGGACCGCGTGGGTGAAGGGCCGGATGATCAGGTTCGACAGGGCCTCGATCGCCACGATCAGCGGCAGGACGGCGCCCAGCTCCTTGTCGTAGCCGGTGATGTTCTTCCAGCCGCCCGTGAAGCCGTGCTTCTTGAAGGTCAGGAAGACCCACATGACGTAGACGACCAGGGCCAGACCGGCGGGGTAGGCGATGATCGACGTCACCGGGAACGAAGCCACCGGGATGATCGACCAGACGTTCATCATCCAGACGAAGAAGAACAGCGAGACCATGAACGGCACGTACTTCTCGCCGTGCTTCTTGCCGAGCGCCTCGTAGACGATCCCGCGGCGCACGAAGTCGTAGCCGGCCTCACCGACCATCTGCAGCTTGCCCGGGACCACCTTGGCCCTGCCGAATGCTGCCCAGAAGAACCCCACGATGATGAGCGAGCCCAGGATGGCCAGCAGCATCGGCTTGTTGAACTCGTAACCGCCGATCGTGAACAGCGGCTCGAAGACGAACGAGTGGAGCCCTGGGGCCGGGAAGCCGCACCCGTTGAAGATGTGGCAATCGGTCTCGAAGGCGAGCAGCGTCTGGTCAGCACTCACCGCGAGCTCCTTCAGCGTGGCGCATAGGTACGGCAACCTCGTTGTGTCGGCGCGGCGTGCAGCCACGGAACGGCACTGGACTGGTCTTACGAATGGGGGTGCGGCAGATCGGCCGGGAAGGGCCGAGATGCATCGCAGGCGTCAGCTGCACGGGCTGCCGGCTCTGCCCCGCGGGACTCGGGGTTTCGGCTGCCTGCGTCCGCTGCACCTCAGATGGCATCGGACGATAGCAGGTGAGCACGCGAGCCTTTATCCCGGGCCTACCGCTCATGACGGAGAACCGGCGGGCGTGGTCTTCTCGGTCTCGCGGGACGTCTCCACATAAAGGATCTTGGCCTTCATGTACGCGCGCGCCTGCGCCGCGATCCACACGAGGGTCGCGGCGAGCAGGGTGAAGGCAAAAACCTTGGTGTCGAACAGCGTGGTGTCCTTGAACACCATCAGAAAGACGGCCACCAGCAGCATCTGGGTCATGTAGAGCAGCAGCCCCATGGCCTGGAAAAGGTGCGGCAGATGCTTGGCGGTGCGCTGCAGGATGACCAGGCCCGAGGCCATGACCGCGCCGGTGAGGGCGACTCCCGTGGTCGCGCCGATCCCGCCCTTGGCGCCGGCGACCACGAAGCCGACAACGACGGCCACCACACCGGTGAGGGCGGTCGGAACGGCGCACTGCAGAAGTGTTCGGGCGTCGTTGGACTGCATGAAGGGTTTCTCCGGCGAAGGTCGGAAGCAACGATTCGTCGTGACTGAGCGTATCCCCGGGAATGAGGTGGCACCTCGCAGCGAAGGGCCGCCGCACTACGGTCCTTCGGCTCTACCAAGGGTTTCGTGAACGGTATCACAAACTATTTGATGAGGTCTTTACCTACATCGTGTGCCGCATGTCACACTCAGGGGTCAATGCCCTGGTCACAGGGCTGACGGAGCCGTCTTTCGTCTGCTAGAGGACACCGTTTCCGCGTCTTCTGCATTTGCGGCGTCCTTCAGTTCTTGCCGCCGCGCGCATGTGCGAAGCGGGAGCGGTCGCCGACGGCGGTGGCCCCGTGCAGCCCGGCCGGCACCGGCTCGCGCTCCTCGCCCTCGCCGCTGCGTGCGGCGGCGGTGGCCGGCGCCGCGGGCACGCGGCGGCGGTAGCGCGGCGGGACGAAGCGCTGGGCCCACAGCGGGGCGCGCGGTGTGAAGCGCGGCATCAGCAGCAGCACCAGGCCCACGGCGCTGAGCGCGACGATGACCAGCAGGATCCAGACACTGGCGGAGTTCACCGAGTAGGCGACCGTGCCGAAGCCGATCAGCGCCGACCAGAAGTACATGATCCACACGGCCCGGCTGTGGGAGTGACCGATCTCCAGCAGCCGGTGGTGCAGGTGGCCGCGGTCCGCGGCGAACGGCGACTGGCCCTTCCAGGTGCGGCGCACGATGGCCAGCAGCAGGTCGGCGACCGGCACCGCGATGACGGTCAGCGGCAGCAGCAGCGGGATGTAGACCGGGACCATCGCCTGCACGGCCGCCCGCTCGGAGCCCGCCCACAGCTTGAGGGCGTCGGGGTCGACCTGGCCGGTGATGGAGATGGCTCCCGCGGCCATGACCAGGCCGATGAGCATCGAGCCGGAGTCGCCCATGAAGATGCGCGCGGGGTGCATGTTGTGCGGCAGGAAGCCCAGGCACATGCCCATCAGCACGGCGGCGATCAGGGTGCCGGGAGCGGCGGACTCCAGCCCGTGGCCGTACCACATGCGGTAGGCGTACATGAAGAACGCGGCGGCGGCGATGCACACCATGCCGGCCGCCAGGCCGTCCAGGCCGTCGACGAAGTTCACCGCGTTGATGGTGATCACGACGAGGGCGACCGTGAGCAGCGTGCCCTGCATGGGGGTCAGCGAGACCGTGCCGACGCCGGGCACGGGGATGAACAGGATCGTCAGACCCTGCAGCACCATCACGCCGGCGGCGATCATCTGGCCGCCCAGCTTGACCAGGGCGTCCACGCCCCACTTGTCGTCGAGCACGCCGAGGATCCAGATCAGCCCCGCGCCCGACAACAGGGCTCTGGGCTCGTTGGACAGCTCGAAGACGGACTTGAGGTTGGACAGGTGCGCGGCGACCAGCAGTCCCGCGCACAACCCGCCGAACATCGCGATACCGCCGAGCCGCGGCGTCGGTTCCCGGTGCACGTCGCGCGCGCGGATCTCGGGCATGGCGCCCGCCACGATCGCGAACTTCCGCACCGGGCCCGTCAGCAGGTAGGTGACCGCCGCGGTGACGCACAACGTCAGCAGGTATTCACGCACGGGCTGCCCCAGGGATAGCGCTGGACATCACAGCCTCACACCATATTCGCGTCCGCCCCGGAACCGTGAATGCCCACCAAGACGCCCACCGCCCCGGCGGGGTTCCAAATGATCACATCTGGGAGCGATACGGGGGGAACCTTCCGGCCAGATCGGCCACCTCGGCGCGGGCGTCGGCCTCCAGCACCTCGCCGCGCAGCACGCCCGCCAGCAGCGTGCCGACGAGCTCCATCTCGCTCTCGCCCATCCCCTGCGTGGTGACCGCCGCCGTGCCCATGCGCAGGCCGCGTGCGCTGCCGCGGGGCAGCCCGCAGACGTCCAGCACCATGGCGGCCGCCGTCAGCCTGCGGCGGGCCGTGGCGGCGTCCAGGGCGAGCGTGGAGACGTCGGCGACCACCAGGTGGGTGTCGGTGCCTCCGGTGACCACGGGGACGCCCTCGGCGGCCAGGGTGGCCGCGAGCCGGCGGGCGTTGGCGACGACCTGGTGGACGTACGCGCCGAAGGCGGGGGTCGCCGCCTCGGCCAGGGCGACGGCCTTGGCGGCGACCGTGTGCATCTGGGCGCCGCCCTGGGTGAAGGGGAACAGCGCGCGGTCCACGCGCTGGGCGAGCTCGGGGCCGCACAGCAGCAGCCCGCCGCGCGGTCCGCGCAGCACCTTGTGCGTGGTGGCGCACACCACGTCGGCGTACGGCACGGGGTTGGGCGCCGCTCCCCCGGCGACCAGGCCCATGGGGTGGGCGGCGTCCACGATCAGGTGGGCTCCCACCTCGTCGGCGATCCGGCGGAAGGCCGCGTAGTCGGGGTGGCGCGGGTAGGAGGTGGAGCCGCAGACGATGGCCCGGGGCCGGTGGGTGCGGGCCAGGTCGCGCACCCGGTCGTAGTCGAGCAGGCCGGTGGTCTCGTCGACGCCGTAGCCGACGAAGTCGTACCACCGGCCGGAGAAGTTCACCGGGGAGCCGTGGGTGAGGTGTCCGCCCTGCTGCAGACCCATGGCCAACACCGTGTCGCCGGGGGTCAGCAGCGCGGCGTAGGCGGCGAGGACGGCGGCGGTGCCGGAGTGCGGCTGGACGTTGGCGTGGGCGGCGCCGAACAGGTGCCGGGCGCGCTCGACGGCCAGGCTCTCGGCGATGTCGACGAGCTCGCAGCCACCGTGGTGGCGGGCGCCGGGGTAGCCCTCGGCGTACTTGTTGGTGAGCGGGGAGCCGAGGGCGGCCAGGACGGCGGGCGAGGTGAAGTTCTCGGCGGCGATGAGCTGCAGCCCGGTGGCCTGGCGCTCGGCCTCGGCCAGGAGCAGTCCGGCGATCTCGGGGTCCTGCCGGGTCAGTGCGGCGAAGCCGCCGTCCCAGGAGGGGCGCGGCAGGTCCTGCGCGGCGGCCAGGGGCCCGGTGCTGCCGACGGGTGCGGGGGTGGTGGGCACGGGCATCGCTGGCTCCCGGCTGTGCGGTGCGATGGGCGGGCGGTCCCGGAAGGGCCTGTCCTTCCCAATGTAGGCCCGCACAGTGCCATATGCCCGGAAGGTCGCGGCTAGGGCCGGCCGGAGACCCCCGTGAGCGCGGTGACGACCGGGTCCAGCGCCTGGTTGATCTCGTCGCCGATGGAGCGGAAGAAGGTGATCGGGGCGCCGTAGGGGTCGTGCACCTCGTCCGCCTCCGCGCTCGGCGCCAGCAGCCAGCCGCGCAGCGCGGCGGCGGCCTGCACCAGGGCGCGGGCGCGCTCGACCACCCCGCCGGCCTGCCGCGGGTCGGGCAGGGTCGCGGGGTCTATGGCCCGCACCAGCCGGGTGAACTCCTTGAGCGTGAAGGTGCGCAGCCCCGCCGAGTGGCCCATCGAGATGACCTGGGCGCGGTGGTCGCGGGTGGCGGTCAGGACCAGGTCGGCGCGGATGACGTGCTCGTCCAGCAGCTCCCGGCCGGTGAAGCCGTGCGGGTCGGCGCCGAAGTCGGCGAGGACCGTCGCGGCGTGGGCCTCCATGGGGGCGCCCTCGTGGCCCCAGGTGCCGGCGCTCTCCACCACCAGCCCCCCGGCGTACGGGTCGCCGAGGCGGTGGGTGAGGGCATGCCGGGTCAGCCGCTCGGTGATCGGCGAGCGGCACACGTTGCCGGTGCTGACGTGGAGGATGCGGAAGATGTCGGCGGATGTCTCCGGCTCCGCTATGCCACGCCCCTGCGGGGCGATCAATTGGCCACCTCGAGGTCGGGTACCACCTCGCGCAGCTGCTCGGCGCTGACGGCGCCGGCGCGCAGCAGGACGGGCACCTTGCCGGTGACGTCCACGATGGAGGACGGCACGTCGGCGGGGGTGGCGCCGCCGTCGAGGTAGACGGAGACGGAGTCGCCGAGCATCTCCTGCGCGGCGTCGCAGGTCTGCGGGGCGGGGTGGCCGGTGAGGTTGGCGCTGGAGACGGCCATGGGACCGAACTCGGTCAGCAGCTCGATGGCGACGGGGTGCAGCGGCATGCGCACGGCCACCGTGCCGCGGGTCTCGCCCAGGTCCCAGGTCAGCGACGGCTGGTGCTTGGCGACGAGGGTGAGCGCGCCGGGCCAGAAGGCGTCGACGAGCTCCCAGGCCTGCTCGGAGAAGTCGGTGACGAGCCCGTGCAGGGTGTTGGGCGAGCCGACGAGGACGGGCGAGGGCATGCCTCGGCCCCGGCCCTTGGCCTGCAGGAGGTCGCCGACGGCCTCGCGGCTGAAGGCGTCCGCACCGATGCCGTAGACGGTGTCGGTGGGCAGCACGACCAGCTCGCCGCGGCGGACCGCGGCGGCCGCCTCGCGCAGACCGGTCCTGCGGTCGGTCGCGTCGCTGCAGTCGTATCGCCGTGCCATGTCACTGGCCTCCTCGTACGGAAGGGACGGAAGGGTGGGGGTGTTCTCGCCCGGGTGCGCCGGAGGGCGTCACGGCGTCGCCTTGCGGGCCGTGGCGAAGCGCGGGCGGTTGTTGAGGTCGGGGTGGTCGGCGGCGTCGGCCCAGCCCCTCTCCTCGGCGAAGATCCACGGCACCTGGCCGCCCTGGGTGTCGGCGTGCTCGACGACGACGATGCCACCGGGGCGCAGCAGCCGGTGGGCGGTGCGCTCCAGGCCGCGGATGGTGTCCAGGCCGTCCTCGCCGGAGAACAGCGCGAGCTCCGGGTCGTGGTCGCGGGCCTCGGGGGCGACGTACTCCCACTCGGTGAGCGGGATGTACGGCGGGTTGGAGATCACCAGGTCGACCTGGCCGTCCAGCTCGGGCAGGGCGGTCAGCGCGTTGCCGTGGTGCAGGTGCACCCGGGAGCCCTCGGTGTTGCGGCGGGCCCAGCCGAGCGCGGTCTCGTCCAGCTCGACGGCGTGCACCCGGGAGCGGGGCACCTCCTGGGCGAGGGCGAGCGCGATGGCGCCCGACCCGGTGCACAGGTCGACGATCAGGGGCTCGACCACGTCCATGGCGCGCACGGCGTCTATGGCCCAGCCGACGACCGACTCGGTCTCCGGCCGGGGCACGAAGACGCCGGGGCCGACCTGCAGCTCCAGGTACCGGAAGAAGGCGCGCCCGGTGATGTGCTGCAGCGGCTCGCGGGCCTCGCGGCGCGCGACGGCCTCCCAGTAGCGGGCGTCGAAGTCGGCGTCGGCGACGTTGTGCAGCTCACCCCGTTTGACGCCGTGCACGAAGGCGGCGAGCTCCTCCGCGTCGAAGCGCGGGGAGGGCACGCCGGCGTCGGCCAGCCGCTGGGTGGCCTGCGCCACCTCGGCGAGCAGCAGGTTCACTGGGCCTTCCTCCTGATCCGGGTCGCTTCTCGTACGGCTACTGGGCCGAGGCGAGCTTGGCCGCCGCGTCGGCGTCGACGCACGCCTGGATGACCGCGTCCAGCTCACCGTCGAGCACCTGGTCCAAGTTGTACGCCTTGAACCCGACACGGTGGTCGGAAATGCGGTTCTCCGGGAAGTTGTAGGTCCGGATCTTCTCCGAGCGGTCGACGGTGCGGACCTGGCTGCGGCGCGCGTCCGCGGCCTCCGCCTCGGCCTTCTCCTGGGCCGCGGCCAGCAGCCGCGAGCGCAGGATGCGCATGGCCTGCTCCTTGTTCTGGAGCTGGCTCTTCTCGTTCTGGCAGGAGGCGACCACACCGGTGGGCAGGTGGGTGATGCGCACCGCGGAGTCGGTGGTGTTGACCGACTGGCCGCCGGGGCCGGACGAGCGGTAGACGTCGATCCGCAGGTCGTTCATGTTGATCTCGACGTCGACCTCCTCGGCCTCGGGCGTGACGAGCACGCCGGCGGCGGAGGTGTGGATGCGGCCCTGCGACTCGGTGGCGGGCACGCGCTGGACGCGGTGCACACCGCCCTCGTACTTCAGTCGGGCCCACACGCCCTGGCCGGGCTCGGTGGCGCCGTTGCCGCCCTTGGTCTTCACCGCGACCTGGACGTCCTTGTAGCCGCCCAGCTCGGACTCGGTGGCGTCGATGATCTCGGTCTTCCAGCCGACGCGCTCGGCGTAGCGCAGGTACATGCGCAGCAGGTCGCCGGCGAAGAGCGCGGACTCGTCGCCACCGGCGCCGGCCTTGATCTCCAGGATGACGTCCTTGTCGTCGCTGGGGTCGCGCGGGACCAGCAGCAGGCGCATCTTCTCGGTGAGCTCCTCGCGCCGCTTCTCCAGCTCCTTCACCTCGGCCGCGAAGTCGGGGTCCTCGGCGGCGAGCTCGCGCGCGGTGTCGATGTCGTCACCGACCTGCTTCCAGGAGCGGTAGGTGGCGACGATCGGGGTCAGCTCGGCGTAGCGCTTGTTGAGCTTGCGGGCATTGGCCTGGTCCGCGTGCACGGCGGGGTCGGCGAGCCGCTTCTCGAGGTCGGCGTGCTCGCCGATGAGGTCCTCGACAGCCTCGAACATCAGGTTTCCTTCAAGCGGAGGTAAGGGGCCCGCGGGCGTGCGGGAGGGGGGCCTGCCGGACGACGACAAAGCGCCGGTCCACCCCGACCCTCGCACGGAGGAGCGGGAGCAGGACCGGCGCCAGCGGGCCGCTACTTCTTGGCGGACCCGGCGTTCTTGCCGAAGCGGGCCTCGAACCGCGCCACACGGCCACCGGTGTCGAGGATCTTCTGCTTGCCCGTGTAGAACGGGTGGCACTCGGAGCAGACCTCGGCACGGATGGTGCCGGCCGCGATCGTGCTACGGGTGGTGAAGGAGGCGCCACAGGTGCAGCTGACCTGGGTCTCCACGTACTCCGGGTGGATGTCGCGCTTCAAGGGTTCTCCTAGGTTCGGGAGGGCACCGGGTCGCAGGGCGGGATTGCCGTACGTGAACCGGGGCCGACGTACCAGTCTGCCAGTACTGGCCGCATCCCCCAAAACGGGGGTCGGCGGCCCGGTATTCCCGGGCCCCTGCCGGGCTACTTCACCACGCCGTCGGCCTGCGTCTTCGCCCCGTCGCCGGCCTTCAGCACGGTGTCGGGGACCGGCTGGTCGGCCCTGAGCGCCTGCCACAGCTGGGCGGTGGGCTCCTCCAGCGGCACGACGCGGTCCTGGTCGCGGGGGTCGGGGCCGACCGGCAGCGTCACCATGCGCATCTGGTCGGGGCCGATGCCCTTCAGACCGTTGGCGAAGCCGTAGAGCTTGTCCACCGAGGCGAGGTCCTTGTCGGTGGTCAGTGCCTTGGTGGCGGTGTCGGCGATCCCGTAGAGCTTGGTGGGGTTGGTGAACAGGCCCACGTGCTTGACCTGGTTGATCAGCGCCTTGATGAAGGCCTGCTGCAGCTTGATGCGGCCCAGGTCGCTGCCGTCGCCCACGCCGTGCCGGGTGCGCACCAGGCCCAGGGCCTGCTCGCCGGTGAGGGTGTGGGTGCCCGCGTCCAGCTTCAGGTGGCTCCACCGGTCGTTGATGGGCTTGGTCGTGGTGACCTCGACGCCGCCCAGCTTGTCGATCAGGTTCTGGAAGCCGGCGAAGTCGACCTCCAGGTAGTGGTCCATGCGGATGTTGGTCATGGCCTCGACGGTCTTGACCGCGCAGACCGCGCCGCCGACGGAGTACGCCTCGTTGAACTGCTCCCGCTTGACCGCGGGAACCGTCTTGCCGCTCTGGGTGGTGCACGCGGGGCGGGAGATGATCGTGTCGCGCGGGATGGAGACCACGCTGGCCTGCTTGTGACCCGCGTAGACGTGGACGATCATCGCGGTGTCGGAGCGGGAGCTGCCCTCGTCGCGGCCGTACTTGCCGTTGGCGCCGGCGCGGGAGTCGGAGCCGAGGACGAGGATGTCCATCGAGCCGTTGTCGACGTTGTCCGGCCGGTTCTTGCCCAGAGCGGCGTTGATGTCGACGCTGCTGAGGTTGCCGTTGAGCTTCATGTACAGCAGCCCCGCACCCGTACCGCCCAGCAGGACCAGCGCGCCGGCACTCCAGAGGGCTATTCGCCTGCCCTTGCGGCGCACGGGAGGCTTACGACGACGGCCGCGCTTCCCGCCGGCGTGCCGGCGATGCGATCCGGCCCGCCTACCCGTGGTCTCGTCGGCCATGCGCTCTCAGTCCTCCGCTGGTCTTCGGCTGCCCCCTGCTGGTTGACGGGGAAGTATGCGCCAGGGTTGCACAGCGGTGTCTGAGGAGAAGCTAAGAAAAGATCGGCCCGGCCACAGCCCGTTTTGCCTGCTCCACGGCTCCTACCTGCGGTTTAGGCCATGTGGCCGAGGTGTTTCGGGGTGTGGTGACGCTTTCGCGCCTGTGGCGGATGTCTCAAAATGTCACAGGAAGATCACGGCGCCGCGCAGATGCGCGCCATCGGCCGCCGGAACGACGGAACCTCCCCGTCAGCAGTGACGAGGAGGTTCCGGTTACTGCCGCGCGAGGCGTCAGTCGTTGCCGTTGCCCGGGTTGGGCGTGTTCTTGGCGATCTGCATCAGGAACTCGGCGTTGGACTTCGTCTGCTTCATCTTGTCGAGGAGCAGCTCGATGGCCTGCTGCGAGTCCAGGGCGTGCAGCACCCGGCGGAGCTTCCAGACGATGGCCAGCTCCTCGCCGCCGAGGAGGATCTCCTCCTTGCGGGTGCCGGAGGGGTCCACGTCCACGGCCGGGAAGATGCGCTTGTCGGCGAGCTTCCGGTCGAGCTTGAGCTCCATGTTGCCGGTGCCCTTGAACTCCTCGAAGATCACCTCGTCCATGCGCGAGCCGGTCTCGACCAGCGCGGTGGCCAGGATGGTCAGCGAGCCGCCGTCCTCGATGTTGCGCGCCGCACCGAAGAACTTCTTCGGCGGGTAGAGGGCGGTGGAGTCGACACCACCGGACAGGATGCGGCCCGAGGCCGGGGCGGCCAGGTTGTAGGCGCGACCCAGACGGGTGATCGAGTCCAGCAGGACGACCACGTCGTGGCCCAGCTCCACCAGGCGCTTGGCGCGCTCGATGGCCAGCTCGGCGACCGTGGTGTGGTCCTCGGCCGGGCGGTCGAAGGTCGAGGAGATGACCTCGCCCTTGACCGACCGCTGCATGTCGGTGACCTCTTCCGGACGCTCGTCGACCAGGACGACCATCAGGTGGCACTCGGGGTTGTTGGTGGTGATCGCGTTGGCGATCGCCTGCATGATCATGGTCTTGCCGGTCTTCGGCGGGGCCACGATCAGACCACGCTGCCCCTTGCCGATGGGCGCGACCAGGTCGATGATGCGCGTCGTCAGCACGCCCGGGTCCGTCTCCAGGCGCAGGCGCTCCTGCGGGTAGAGCGGGGTGAGCTTGCCGAACTCCGGGCGGCCGCGACCGGTCTCCGGCGCCATGCCGTTGACCGAGTCCAGGCGGACCAGCGCGTTGAACTTCTCGCGCCGCTCGCCGTCCTTGGGCTGGCGCACCGCACCGGTGACGTGGTCGCCCTTGCGCAGGCCGTTCTTGCGGACCTGGGCGAGGGAGACGTAGACGTCGTTCGGACCCGGCAGGTAGCCGGAGGTACGGATGAAGGCGTAGTTGTCAAGGATGTCGAGGATGCCCGCGACGGGGATCAGGACGTCGTCCTCGGCCAGCTGCGGCTCGCCCGCGAAGTCGTCGCGGCCACGACGGCCACGGCGGTCGCGGTAGCGGCCGCGACGGCCACGACGGCCGCCCTCGAAGTCGTCCTCGTCCTGCGCGGGGCCGCCCTGACGGCCGCCGTCGCGCTGCTGCTGGCGGGCACCGCCGCCCTGCTGCTGACCGGCGTCGCCGTCACGGCCGCGGCGGTCGCGCTGACGCTCCCGGCGGTCGCCCTTCTGGCCGCGCTCGCCGCGGTCCTGGCGCTCGCCCTTGGCGCCCTTGCCCTCGGCGGTCTCGACGGCGGCCTCGGCCTTGCCCTCGGCACGCTCCTCGGTGCGCACCTCCGTACGGGCCTCGGTGCGGGGGGCCTCCGCGGCGGCGGTGGCGCCGTCGGGGCTGCCGGCGGGCGCGGTGGCGCGCCGGCGGCGGCGCTCGCCGGCCGGGGCCTCGTCGCCGCCCGGCTGGCCCGGGATCTCGATCTGCTGCTGGGCAGCCTTCTCGGCGGGCTTCTCGGCCGCGGCCTCACCCGTACGGGCACGGGAGGTCGTACGGCGCTTGGGCTTGGTCTCGGCGGCCTCGGCGGCCTCCGACTTGGCGGGCGCGGCGGAGGCGCCGGCCTGCTTCTCCTTGATGACCTCGATCAGCTGGCCTTTGCGCATCCGCGCGGTGCCCCTGATGCCGAGGCTGGAGGCGAGCTGCTGGAGCTCGGCCAGAACCATGGCGTCGAGGCCCGTGCCCGAGCGGCGCCGCTTGGGGGCGGTGGCAGCACCGGTGGCAGGCGCGGCGGGAGCGTCCGTGGCGGGCGCGGAGGCATTGCCGACAGCACTGTCAGAAGTGCCTGCGGCGTTCACGCCCATCAGATCGGTGGTGTCGCTCACGAAGGGGTCCTTCCCTGGAGCGGGCGTCGGCCTGTCTTGGCTCGGCGACCGGTTGTGCTGTCCGGCTGCGGTCCTGATGTGCGGACCGGCCGGGGCGGTGGTCCGCCGGTGTTACGGCGGAAGAATCAATTCATTGGTGCCGGCGTGAAGAATGAGGGAAGGGCACGACATAACGCTTCACTCATGTCGCCCACGCCGATTCCGGAGCGTGCTCGAAACTGCTCAGGCAGGCTGCTCAGGCAGTTGGGGAGGCTCCCGGAAGAAAAGCGGTCCCTGATCGGGACACACAGCACCAAGCCGTAGTGGCTTCGGGTGCAGACTTGAGGTTAACACTACCGGATCCCACAAACATTCCCCCTCTCAAAGACCGGCAACCGCGTTTTTCGTGGACCCGGTCCCCCCGGGCGCCACTGGTCAGGCGAGCGGCAGCACGCTCGTCCCCCCGGCGTCGAGGGTCAGCCGGTTGGCCGCCCATCCCTCGCCCGCCAGCCGTGCGACCTTGTCGGCCGCAGCGTCCTCGACCAGCGCGAGCACCGTGGGGCCCGCGCCGGAGATGACCGCGGGGACGCCGTCCCCCCGCAGTCGGTTGACCAGGGCCACGCTCTCCGGCATCGCCGGGGCGCGGTACTCCTGGTGCAGCCGGTCCTCCGTGGCCGGCAGCAGCAGCTCGGGACGCCTGGTCAGGGCCTCGACGAGCAGTGCCGCGCGGCCCGCGTTGGCGGCCGCGTCCACATGGGGGACGCTGCGCGGCAGCAGCCCCCGGGCCGTCTCGGTGAGCACGGCTCTCGACGGGACGAAGACCACCGGAACGATGGAATCCGCCGGGTCCATCCGCACGGCACGGGCCCCTCCGCCCTCCGTCCAGGCGACCGTGAAGCCACCGAACAGGCATGCGGCGACATTGTCGGGGTGCCCCTCCAGCTCCGTGGCCAGCTCGAGCATCGCCGTGTCGTCGAGCCTGTCGGCCCCGCCTATCGTCACCGCGCGGGCGGCGACGATGCCCGCGCAGATGGCCGCGGCGGAGGAACCCATGCCCCGCCCGTGCGGGATGCGGTTGGCGCAGACGATCTCCAGCCCGCGCGGCTGGCCGCCGAGCAGGTCGAAGGTGGTGCGCAGGGACCGTACGAGGAGGTGCCCCTCGTCGCGTGGGAGGGTGTCGGCACCCTCGCCGGCGATGTCGATGTGCAGCCCCGATTCCGCCACCCGGACCACGACATCGTCGTACAGACCCAGGGACAGGCCGAGGGCGTCGAAGCCGGGACCGAGGTTCGCGCTGGTGGCGGGGGTGCGCACTCGGACGGCGGCGGCGCGGAAGGCGGGACCGGCCATCGCTCGATGACTCTCCTTGGTGTGGCCGTAATTGGTGCGTTGCGACATCCGCAAGTGGTCGCGACGGCAATACCGCGTGGGGACGGCACGGTCAGCGACGGGGCGGTGTGAGCACAGCCTATCGAAGGAAGGTTCAGTGACGACATAGGGCGCACAGGAGGCGCACGATGCGTGTCGCACCGCTACCTGTGCATCTGCCCAGGTTGCACCGGCTTGCGGCCAGGCGCCCCGCCGCCGGGTTGTGGGCAGGCGTTCCGCAGGGCGGAACGGGTGGGCACAACCCGGCGACGGCCCGCACCCGGGCGACTAGACCAGCCCGAGCCGCTCCGCAGCGGCCCCCGCGGACACCGGAATGGTGACCGGCTGCGGCGCCCCCGCAACGGCCCAGTCGGGGTCCTTGAGCCCGTTGCCCGTGACCGTGCACACGATCCGCTGACCGGGGTCGACAAGGCCGAGCTCCGCGGCCTTGAGCAGCCCCGCCACGCTCGCAGCGGAGGCGGGCTCCACGAAGACGCCCTCCTGCGCGGCCAACAGCCGGTATGCGGCCAGGATCTGCCGGTCCGTCACCTCGTCGATGAGGCCGCCCGACTCGTCCCGCGCCTGCTCGGCGAAGCGCCACGACGCGGGGTTGCCGATGCGGATGGCGGTGGCGATGGTGTGCGGCTCCTTCACCGGCTCGCCGCGCACGATCGGCGCCGAACCGGCCGCCTGGTAGCCCCACATCCGCGGGGTACGGGCCGCGATGCCGTCCGCCGCGTACTCGCGGTAGCCCTTCCAGTAGGCGGTGATGTTGCCCGCGTTGCCGACCGGCAGCACGTGGATGTCGGGCGCGTCGCCGAGCGCGTCGACGATTTCGAAGGCGGCCGTCTTCTGGCCCTCGATCCGGACCGGATTGACCGAATTGACCAGCGCGACGGGGTAGTTGTCGGACAGCTCGCGGGCCAGCGTCAGGCAGTCGTCGAAGTTGCCGTCGACCTGCAGGATGCGCGCGCCGTGGACGAGGGCCTGGCCCATCTTGCCGAGCGCGATCTTGCCCTGCGGCACCAGGACGGCGCAGACCATGCCGGCCCGTACCGCATAGGCCGCCGCCGAGGCGGAGGTGTTGCCCGTGGAGGCGCAGATGACGGCGCGCGCTCCCTCTTCCTTCGCCCGGGTGATGGCCATGGTCATGCCGCGGTCCTTGAAGGACCCGGTGGGGTTGGCGCCCTCGACCTTGAGGTGGACCTCGCAGCCGGTGCGCTCGGAGAGGACCTGGGCCGGAACCAGCGGCGTACCGCCCTCGCGCAGGGTGACCACCGGCGTGTCGGCGGTGACCGGGAGCCGGTCGCGGTATTCCTCGATGATCCCGCGCCACTGGCGGGTGGCGGGGGCGCCGCCGGAGCGGCCGTTGTTGGCAGACATTGCTTTCGTAATCCCCTTCAGGTCCTTACTCGCCCTCGACCCGCATGGTGCTGGCCACCCCGCGGACGGTGTCCAGCCGGCGCAGGGCCTCCACCGTGGCCGACAGAGCCGCGTCCGTGGCCCGGTGGGTGACCACGACGAGGGACGCCTCGCCGTCCTTGCCCTGCTGGCGGACGGTGTCGATGGACACGCCGTGCTCGGCGAAGACCGTGGCGACCTGCGCCAGGACGCCGGGCCGGTCGGCCACGTCGAGGCTGATGTGGTAGCGGGTGACGACGTCGCCCATCGGGCTCACCGGGAGCCGGGTGTAGGCGGATTCGCCGGGGCCGGTGGCCTCGGCGAGCCGGTTGCGGCAGACGGCGACGAGGTCGCCGAGGACCGCGGAGGCCGTGGGCGCGCCGCCCGCGCCGGGGCCGTAGAACATCAGCTGTCCCGCCGCCTCGGCCTCGACGAACACCGCGTTGTACGCCTCGCGCACGGAGGCCAGCGGGTGGCTGAGCGGGATCATCGCCGGGTGCACCCGGGCGGTGACCGACTGCCCGTCGGCGGCGCGCTCGCAGATGGCCAGCAGCTTGATGGTGCAACCCATCTTCTTCGCGGATGCGAAGTCCGCCGCGGTGACCTCGGTCATTCCCTCGCGATAGACGTCGTCGAGGCGGACGCGGGTGTGGAAGGCGATGCCGGCCAGGATGGCCGCCTTGGCGGCCGCGTCGTAGCCCTCGACGTCGGCGGTCGGGTCGGCCTCGGCGTAGCCGAGGGCGGTGGCCTCGTCGAGCGCCTCGGAGTAGCCGGCTCCGCTGGTGTCCATCCGGTCGAGGATGAAGTTGGTGGTGCCGTTGACGATGCCGAGGACGCGGTTGACCTTGTCACCGGCCATGGACTCGCGCAGCGGCCGGATCAGCGGGATGGCGCCGGCCACGGCGGCCTCGTAGTACAGGTCGACGCCCTGCTGCTCGGCGGCGGCGTGCAGGGCCGCGCCGTCCTGGGCCAGCAGCGCCTTGTTGGCGGAGACGACGCTCGCGCCGTGCTGGAAGGCGGTGGTGATCAGGGTGCGGGCGGGCTCGATGCCGCCGATGACCTCGACCACGACGTCGATGTCGCCCCGTTTGACCAGGGCGGTGGCATCGGTGGTGATGAGCTCGGCGGGCACCCCCGCGCGTACCCGGTCGGGGCGGCGGACGGCGATGCCGGCGAGCTCCACGGGGGCGCCGACGCGCTGCGCGAGGTCGTCGGCGTGCGTCGTCATGATGCGCGTCACCTCGGAGCCGACCACTCCACAGCCCAGCAGCGCCACTTTGAGCGGACGCGTACGCATCATGCGACCTCGTTTCTTCATACAAATAGGCGGTTACCAGTCTCACCCACTGGAAGGGAGATTCCCGCTCCGGTCCAGTATCCGAGACGTTTGTTCACATGGGTGTGCCCATGTGGTTCAGCCGACGTCCAGACGGAGGAGATCCTCCTCCGTCTCGCGCCGGACGATCACCCGCGCCGCGCCGTCGCGTACGGCGACGACCGGCGGGCGCAGTGCGTGGTTGTAGTTGCTGGCCATCGAGCGGCAGTAGGCGCCGGTGGCCGGCACGGCCAGCAGGTCGCCGGGCGCGACGTCGGCCGGCAGGAAGGCGTCCTTGACGACGATGTCGCCGCTCTCGCAGTGCTTGCCGACGACGCGCGTGAGCATCGGTTCGGCGGTGGAGGTGCGGGAGGCCAGCGCCACGGAGTACTCCGCGTCGTACAGCGCCGTACGGATGTTGTCCGACATGCCGCCGTCGACGCTCACATACGTCCGCAGGCCCGGCAGCTCCTTGACCGTGCCGACCTCGTACAGCGTGAAGGCCGTCGGGCCGACGACCGCGCGGCCCGGCTCCACGGAGATCCGCGGCACGGCCAGGCCTGCGGCCGCGCACTCGCGGGTGACGATGGCGCGCAGGGCGGTGGCGATCTCGTGCGGCTCGCGCGGGTCGTCGTCCGAGGTGTAGGCGATGCCGAGGCCGCCGCCGAGGTCGATCTCGGGCAGCTGGACGCCGTGCTCCTCGTGGATCTCCTTCAGCAGGCCGACGACGCGGTGGGCGGCGACCTCGAAGCCGGAGGTGTCGAAGATCTGCGAGCCGATGTGGGAGTGGATGCCCACCAGCTCGACCCCGTCCAGCTTCAGCGCCCGCCGCACGGCCTCCGCGGCCTGCCCGCCGGCCAGCGCCAGCCCGAACTTCTGGTCCTCGTGGGCGGTGGCGATGAACTCGTGGGTGTGCGCCTCCACGCCGACGGTCACCCGGATCTGCACCCGCTGCCGCCTGCCCGCGCGCTCGGCGATGTGCGCGACACGCGCCAGCTCCTGGAAGGAGTCGACGACGATCCGCCCGACGCCGGCCTCGACGGCACGGGTGATCTCCTCGGTGGACTTGTTGTTGCCGTGCAGGGCGATCCGCTCGGCGGGCATGCCGGCGTCGAGGGCGGTGACGAGCTCGCCGCCGGAGCAGACGTCGAGGTTCAGCCCTTCCTCGTACAGCCACCGCACGATGGCACGCGAAAGAAAGGCCTTGCCGGCGTAGAAGACGTCGGCATCGTCGCCGAAGGCGTCCCGCCAGGCGCGGCAGCGGGCGCGGAAGTCCTCCTCGTCGAGGAAGAAGGCGGGGGTGCCGAACTCCTCGGCCAGGTCGGTCACCCGCAGCCCGGCCACGGTGATCACGCCGTCGGCGTCCCGGGCGACGGTACGGGACCACACGCGGGCGTCGAGCGCGTTGAGGTCGGTGGGCGGCGGGCTGTAGTGGCCCTCGGGGAGGACGTCGGCGTAGCGGGGCCCGGCGGGGTGTGCGGAACGGCTCATGAGTGGTGTGTCCCCTCAGAGATGTGCGGGTGCGGAGATGCCGAGCTGGTGCAGGCCGTCGGCGAGCACCGCCCCCGTGGCCTCGGCGAGGGCCAGACGGGCACGGTGGACGGCCGAGGGTTTCTCCTCACCGCGGGGCAGGGTGTCGCACTCGGCCTGCCACCGCAGGAAGGCGTCGGCGATCCGCTCCAGGTGCCGGGCGAGCCGGTCGGCGTCGCGGGCGGCGGTGATGCGGGGGTGCTCACCGAGCTCGCCGATCAACGGCTGCGCACCGACATCACCGGTCTCCCCCGCCTCGCCGGCGAACCCGAGCAGGCCGGCGCCCCGCACCAGCGCGCACGTACGGGAGTGGGCGTAGCGCACGCGGAAGAGCGGGTTGGCCTCGCGCTGCACGAGCAGCAGCTCGCGGTCCAGGCCGGGCGGGCTGACCAGGGACCAGCGGGCGGCGTCGGCGCCCAGGCGCGCGACGAGCGCGGCGGACGGCGCGAGCGGCAGCGGCTCGGCGGCGGCAGTCGCCGCGGCGGCCCGCACGATGTCGGCCCCGCAGCCCCCGTGGAGCGTGATGTTGAGGAACCCGGGCCCGGCGACGTCGACGCGGGCGATCCCCGGGTGCCCGGCGAGCCGGTGCCGCAGCACTTCGGCGATCTGCAGGGCGGGTCGCCCACTGTCCTTGGCGAGCCGGAGGGCGACGTTGGTCGCGTAGTCCCCGCACCCCGGCCGCGGCGGCACGCGCACGGCGACCCGCTCGGGCACGACCGCGTCCAGCTCGTCGGCCTCGACGGCGCGACGCACGCTGTCCAGCACGGCGCAGGAAAGATCGGCGGGGGTCACAGGGCCAAGCCTAGGCGAGAGGGGGTACCCCGGAGCGAACCGGTTTCACCCAGCGGGACGGACCGGCTCCACATCCCCCGGCGCCACCGCCCCGTGCCACCCCGCGAGCCGCCGCACGACCCGCACCATCTCCGCGGGCTCGAACGGCTTGGCCAGGAACGCATCCACCCCGGCCGAGCGCCCGCCGTCCATCTCGGGCCGGGTGCAGGCGCTGATGAGAAGGATCGGTATGTCCCGCGTCCGTACGTCGCCCCGCAGCAACGCGGCCGTGCGCAGCCCGTCGAGCCGGGGCATCACCACATCCAGGGTCACCACGTCGGGACGCACCCGGTGCACGATCTCCAGGCACTCGGCACCATCGGCCGCGGTCACGACCTCGAACCCCTCCAGCTCGAGGTTGACCCTGATCAACTGCCGGATGACCTTGTTGTCGTCGACGACAAGGACCCGGCCGGACAAGCCAGGCACACCCCGAGCGTAGGCGCGCCCCCCGCCCCGCGTCCGGCGTTTCCCCACTTCCACCCCACCCGGGCGACCACCCCCACTTTTCGATCACGGTTGCAGCCCACCCGCCCCGAGCTGGTACTGTTCTACCCGTCGCCGGGCGCGAGAGCGCGAGGCGGACGACACGCCCCCGTAGCTCAGGGGATAGAGCAACGGCCTCCGGAGCCGTGTGCGCAGGTTCGAATCCTGCCGGGGGCACTTCCATGGAAGTGCCGAAGCCCCGGACTCAGCATCGCTGAGTCCGGGGCTTTGTCGTTCAGGGACTGGGGGGAGTTGCGATGGATTCCGCGTCGTTGACCGCGCGGCTGGACGAGGTGCGGGGCGGGGACTCGCGGGAGCTGGACCGGGTGTGCGAGGAGGCGGCACAGGAGCTGGTGGCGGCGGGGGTGGAGCCGCCGTTCGACGTGGCGTCGGCGGACTTCGCGGCCGATGCCCGGCTGATCTGTGCCGACCGGTACTGGCGGCTGCGGTTCCTGCGGGTGCCGGGCGTGCGCACCGCGGCGGCGTGTGCCGCCTGGCTGGGGAGCCATGTACCGGCCGGGGTGCGCACGGAGGTACGGGAGAAGTGGAGCCTGGGCTACGCCTTCATCACCAGGGACACGGTGGAGTCGGCCGCCGAACTCGCGGAGGCCACGGGGGAGATCGTGGCCCGGGACGCCGCCCCCGGCGACATCGCCTACTTCGCCACCCTGTACCACGCGGGAAAACTGCGCGCGAACTTCTGCTTCGACGAGCTCCACACGTTCCTCGAGTCGTCCCTGCTGGCCCTGGCGGCCGGCCCGCACCGCAGGGATCCGCTGTTCACGGCGCTGCGCGCGTTCGCCGCGTTCGGCAGCCGGGCGTTGGCGGCGGAGTACGCCACCGGGCTGCTGGACGAGGCGTGGGGGGCGGGCGCGCGGCGTACCCGGCACGTGGTGGACGTGTGCCTGAACGGCATCCACGCCGCCGCCCCCTTCGACGGCCAGGGCGAACTGCTGCGCTCGCGGGCGCAGGAGGCCGTCGCGGAGTACGCTGCGGACCACCTCTTCCGTTTCCGGCTGGCCTGCGGGCAGTACCTGTGCGGGTTGCACGACGAGGCGCTGGACAGTGTCGATCGGGCGCTGGCCCTCCTGCCGGCCGTCGGCAGCCGTGGCAGTCACCGGCTGCTCCAGGAGCAGTACCTGGGGTTGCGCACGACCGTGCTGGACGCCCGGCTGCGGGCCGGCCGGGAGGCGGAGTTCCAGCGCCGGCTGGAGGTGCGCGAGGCCGAGCACCGGCTGCGCTGGGAGCGGCTGGAGGCGGAGTTGCAGCAGGCGCGATCGTCGGCCGTGCGGGCGGTGGAACTCGTCGCCGTGTTCACGGCCGCGATCGCCTTCGCGGTGGGTTCCCTGCAGGTGACGCTGAACGGTGCGATCCCGCTGCGCGACCGGTTGTGGCTGATCACCGCCCTCGGCGCGGGCCTCGCCGTCTTCGCCCTCCTTGTCGTCGGCGGAACGTGGCTGATCACTCGTCCCGTCAGGCCTTCGGGAAGGCGAAGCCGTAACCTTCCGCCTTCAGCCAGGTGATGCAGCGGGAGAGGGCCTCGACGCTCTGGCTGCGGTCTCCGCCGCCGTCGTGGAAGAGGATGACGGGGCCGCCCGGGAGTTCGCGTTTGACGGTTTCGACGATGCGGTCGACGCCGGGGCGCTGCCAGTCGCGGGTGTCGACGCCCCAGCCGAGGGGGCGCATGCCGTTGTCGGCGGCGAGTTTGCGGCTGTACGGGGTGAAGGCGCCGCCCGGGGCGCGGTAGTAGGGGACGGCGGCGGTGCCGCCGGCCGCGGCTTCGATCATCTTCTTGGCGTCGAGGATCTGCTGCCTCTGGTAGTCCTCGGAGCGCTTGTCCATCGCCGTGTTGTGGTCGACGGAGTGGTCGCACAGGCGGTGGCCCTCGGCGACGACGCGCTTGACGAGGTCGGGGTGGGCGCTTGCCTGGGGGCCGATCATGCAGAAGGTGGCCTTCACGCCCTCGCGCTTGAGCAGGTCGAGGGTCATCGGCGTCCACTTGGGGTCGGGGCCGTCGTCGATGGTGAGGGCCACGGTGCGGCCGCCCGGCTCGGTCTCGTGGCTGATGTCGGCGGAGACCGGCCCGCTCGTGGTGGGCGGGGCGGAAGTGGGCGGTGTGCTGTCGGCGCGCGGCGGGAGCCGGGAGGCTCGTGCGGTGCCCTGGTGGCCGCCGTGGCCCTCGGTGGCGACGGCGACGGAACCTGATATCACTCCGGCGAGAGCCAGCACTCCCCCCGCCGCGATCACGAAGTGCCTCCTACGGGCGGACAGTCGGGTCATGGTGTCCCCCACCCCCTCGTGCACGTACCTGAGTTCTGCCCGCCTAAGACGGCGATGTACCCCAAAGCGTTCCCTAACGCGCCATCGCTCACAGAACTCAGACAAGTAAGGCGCAAACCTTGCGCAATTTCCCCCGTTGCCCCACCGTCGTTACGCTTCCGCGATCGTTTGCGCCACCTCCGACGCGCGGGCCTCCTCCTCGGCGGCGAAGCGGTGGGCGTCGAGCTGTTCGGCGATCTCCTCGTCCTGGGCCATGAGTCCGTCGAGGTTGGCGTCGCCCATCTCGAAGACGCCCATGTCCGCATAGGCACGCTGGAGTCGTTCGCCCCACAGGCCGATGTCCTTCACACACGGCACGATGCGACTGAAGAGCAACTTGCGGAAGATCTGTAGGTATTCGGAGCGCTCGCTCAGTTCGGCGGCCTCGGCGGCCGGGATGCCGAAATCGGCCAGCACCTCCTCGCCGCGCAGCCGGTCGCGCATGAGGTAGCAGCCCTCGATGACGAACTCCTCGCGTTCGCGCCGCTCGGCGTCCGTCAGCTGCCGGTAGTAGTCGCGCAGGGCCATGCGACCGAAGGCGACGTGACGCGCCTCGTCCTGCATGACGTACGCGAGGATCTGCTTGGGCAGCGGCTTTTCGGTCGAGTCCCGCAACATGCCGAAGGCCGCCAGCGCCAGGCCCTCGATCAGGACCTGCATCCCCAGGCAGGGCATGTCCCAGCGGGAGTCGCGCAGAGTGTCCTCCAGCAGCGACTGCAGGTTGGGGTTGACCGGGTAGAGCATGCCGATCTTCTCGTGCAGGAAGCGGCTGTAGATCTCCACGTGCCGCGCCTCGTCCATGGCCTGGGTGGCGGAGTAGAACTTCGCATCCAGGTCGGGCACGGCCTCGACGATGCGCGTCGCGCACACCAGCGCTCCCTGCTCACCGTGCAGGAACTGGCTGAACTGCCAGGAGGCGTAGTGCCGGCGCAGATCGCGCTTGTTCTGCTCGCTCATCCTGTCCCAGTACGGCGTACCGAAGACGGTGAGGTTCTCGTCCGGGACGCCGAGCGGGTCGTAGGGGTCGACCTCGGTGTCCCAGGCGATGCGCTTGGTCGCATCCCACTGTTTGTCCTTGCCCTTCTGGTACAGGGCCAGGAGCCGTGCGCGTCCCTCGTCGTAGTCCCAGCTGAAACGGGCGGCGCCGCTCGCCGGCACTTCCCAGACGGGTCCGGCGGGCGGGTGGGTGTACAGCTCGTGCGTCATGGCCGATGCCTCCCGAGTCGTCAGCGTCTGCGGGGTCTTCTGCAGGCTCACACGCGTGCCGTGCGGGGGTCAATGAGCCGGCCCGCGTGGCTCGCAAGGGGCTCGCAAGGGGCTCACAAGGGGCTTGACTGCGCTTACTGACAAGCAGTCTCATAAGAACCTACCGTCGGTAACTCGAAGACCAGATCGATGACTTCGCATTCGAAGGAATGCGCATTCGAATGAAGGGGGAAGCCGCCATGACGACCGCGCCCGACCGGCACCACGACGCGTTCGGACCCCTCAAGGACCGCGAGCGCGTCGCCGAGCGGTTGCTCGAGTCCTCCGCCCGGCACTCCTTCGACCCCGACACCGAGCTCGACTGGGACGCGCCGTTCGAGCCGGGCCTGTGGTTCTGCCCGCCGGAGCTGGTCTCCCTCTACGGCACCCCGCTGTGGCGGCGGATGCCCGAGGAGCAGCGCATCGAGCTGTCCCGGCACGAGATCGCCTCGCTCGCCTCGCTCGGCATCTGGTTCGAGATCATCCTGATGCAGCTGCTGGTCCGGCACATCTACGACAAGCCCGTCACCAGCGCCCACGTCGGGTACGCGCTCACCGAGATAGCCGACGAGTGCCGGCACTCCAAGATGTTCGCCCGGATGATCCGCACACTGGGCACGCCCACGTATCCGGTCTCCCGGCGCCACCACAACCTCGCCCGCGTCCTGAAGACCGTCTCCACCACCCCGGGTTCGTTCACGTGCACGCTGCTCGGCGAGGAGATCCTCGACCACATGCAGCGCCTGACGTTCCCCGACGCGCGCGTCCAGCCGCTCGTGCGCGGCGTCACGCGCATCCACGTCGTGGAGGAGGCCCGGCACGTGCGGTACGCGCGCGAGGAGCTGCGGCGGCAGATGGCGCACTGCCCGCGGTGGGAGGCGCACCTGACGCGGGTGAGCGCGGGCGAGGCGGCCCGCGTCTTCTCGGTGGCCTTCATCAACCCGCGCGTGTACACGGAGGTGGGCCTGAACCGCCACGAGGCCGTCGCCCAGGTCAAGGCCAGCGCCCACCGCCGCGAGGTGATGCAGGCGGGCGCGAAGCGCCTGACGGACTTCCTCGACGAGATCGGCCTGCTGCGCGGCGCCGGCGGCCGCCTGTGGCGCAGCTCCGGGCTGCTGGCCTGAGCCCGCGGCCGGGGCCGTGCGCCCTGCAGGTCAGGAGGGGACGGCCGTTACCCTGCCGTCCATGACCGGCAGCGGCACCGCCTCCTACCGCAGGCTCAGCGTCTCCGAACGCCGGGCCCAGCTCATCGCGACGGCCCTGGCGCTGTTCGCCCACCGGGCCCCCGAGGACGTCTCGCTCGACGAGGTCGCGGCTGCCGCGCGCGTCTCCCGGCCGCTGGTCTACCGCTATTTCCCCGGCGGCAAGCAGCAGTTGTACGAGGCGGCCCTGCGCAGTGCCGCCGACGATCTGGAACTGTGCTTCGCCGAGCCGGAGGCGGGGCCGCTGTCCGGGCGGCTGGGGGCGGTGTTGGACCGCTACCTCGCCTTCGTCGACGAGCACGACGCGGGTTTCAGTGCGCTGCTGCGGGGCGGCAGCGTCGCCGAGACGTCGGGTACGGGCCGTACGGGAGCCATCGTCGACGAGGTGCGCCGGGCCGCGGCGGCGCAGATCCTCAAGCACCTGTCGGTGCCCGACCCGGGCGTACGGCTGCGCCTGATGGTGCGCACATGGATCGCGACGGTCGAGGTCGCGTCCCTGACGTGGCTGGACGAGGGCAAGCTGCCGCCGCGGGGCGAGCTGCGGGACTGGCTGGTGGAGCAGTTCGTGGCGCTGCTGCTGACGACCGGTGCGGGGGACGCGCAGACGGGCGAGGTGGCCCGGGCGGCGCTGGCGGCGGAACCGGCCGAGGGCCCGGTCGGCGACCTCGCCCGGCGGCTGGCGCCGCTGGTCGGGGAGGCCGGTCACCTGCACTGACGGGGATCAGGGGGCAGACTGGGGGCGTGAGAAGCGAGAAGACCCTCTTCGAGGGCGGGCCCCTGGACGGCCGGGTACTGGACGTCCTCGTCGGCCTGAACGGGCTGCCGCCGAAGACGTACGAGGTGCCGGTGCCGGCCGTGGAGCCGGGCACGGCGCCGGTCGTGCTGGTCTACCGGCGGGTGCCGGCGGCCACGACGCGCCGGCTGGGCCTGCCGAAGGGGTGGAAGTACGCGTACGACCCGGAGGGCCGGCCCGGTCCGGGGCTGCGGCTGCCGTGGGGCAGGCCGGGCGGGGCGCCCGGGACGCGTCCGCCGGAGTGAAGGGTCCGCCCGACCCGACACTGCGCTCTTATTAGTCATACCGGACATGGCAAGATCCTCCTGCGGCGTGCGGGATGCCCGCCCACGCCCGTGCCCGGAGGTGAACCAGTGTCAGGACGCATCGTGCGCATCGTGCGCATCGTGTGCACGGCGGTGCTGCTGGCGAGCACGCTGCTCGCCGGGCCGGCGCCGGTGGCCGGCGCGGCGCCCGCCGATCCCCCCGGGCAGCCGGTCAGTTCCCTGCTGAACCGGCTGCGGACGCTGTACCGGCAGGCCGAGGAGGCCTCCGAGGCGTACAACGCCACCGACGACAAGCTCAAGCGGCAGCGCGCCGAGGTCGACAAGCTCAACGAGCAGCTCGCCGACGCCCGCGTCGCGCTGACCTCCAGCCGCGAGGACGTGGGCCGGATCGCCCGGGAGCAGTACCGGGGCACCACGGGGGGCATCTCGCCGTACATGGACTTCCTGCTCAGCCGCGACCCCCAGCAGGCCGCCGACCGCTCCCACGCCATCCGGCGGGCGGCCGGCCACCGGGCCCTGGCCGTCGAGCGGCTGACGCAGGACGAGCAGCAGTCCGCCACCCTCGCCTCGAAGGCCCGCAAGGCGCTCGACATCCAGCAGACCCTGGCCGCCACGCAGGCGCAGCAGCGCGACACCGTCCGCAAACGGCTGGGCGAGGTCGAGCGGCTGCTGGCCTCGCTCACCCCGGACCAGCTCGCCGAGCTGCGCACCCTGGAGGCGCGCGACGTCGGTGACGCCCAGCGCCGGCTGCTGGCGTCCGGCGCGCTCGGCGGGCCCCAGGCCCCCTCGCGCGCCGGCGGCCTGGCGGTGCAGTACGCGCTGGCGCAGGTCGGCAAGCCGTACGTGTGGGGCGCGGCCGGCCCGGACTCCTTCGACTGCTCCGGGCTCACGTCGCAGGCCTGGGCCCACGCGGGCAACCCGATACCGCGCACCAGCCAGGAGCAGTGGCAGGCACTGCGCCGCATACCGCTGAGCCGGCTGCGGCCCGGTGATCTGGTGCTGTACTTCGAGGGCGCCACGCACGGGCGACGTCGTCAAGGTCTCCCCCCTCGCCTCCAATCCGCTGCTGGGCGCCGTGCGCCCGGACGTCTAGGTCGTGTCCGGCGGATCTTCGTCACGCGCCACCACGGCGCCCCGTCAGGGGCGCGGGGCGTTGTTGATCTGCGGCTGCCGCCGCGTGGGCGCGACACGGCACCCTGCCTGCGGGCGCGCGGTGGCTTGTCGCGCAGTTCCCCGCGCCCCTTCGGGGCGCCCGTGGGCTGGTGCAGTGCCCCGTCAGGGGCGCGGGGAACTGCGCGATCGGCCACGACGCACCCGCACCGGGAGCGCCCGCGCGGCGGCAGCCGCGGATCGGCACGGCCCCGCGCCCCTACGGGGCGCCCTGGCCCGCCGCGGCGCGGGCCACGTAGGCCTCGGCCCTGGCCGCGTCGAAGAAGTAGTCGTCGAAGTCGGAGGGGTCGTCGAAGCCGTTGGCGAACCGGTCGGCCACCGGCTGCACGCCGGCCGCCGCGCCGATCAGGGCGCGCACGTGCGGCTGCTGGGGGGCGAGCATCGTGTTCGTCCAGCGGGTGGCGTGCCGGGCCGAGGACCAGTACCGCTCGAAGGCCGTGCGCATCCAGTCCGCGTCGAACGGCTCCTCGCCGCGCTCCAGGATCGAGGCGAGGTAGGAGGTGGCGCACTTGGCGGCGCAGTTGGCGCCCTGGCCGGTGAGCGGGTCGTTGACGACGACGGCGTCCCCGGCGCCCAGCACCAAGCCGCCGGAGGGCAGGCGGCCGACCGGGTCGCGGACGACGGGGGTGTAGCGCCCGGCCAGGGCCGCACCGGCGTCGGTGGGCTCGACGGCGGTGGCCCGCCCGTACTCCCACGGCACGAACCGCTCCAGCAGCTCCAGGGTCAGCGCCAGGTGTTCGCGCGGCCCGCAGGCTCCGGTGAAGGCGTCGACGGGCCCGCCGGGGACGCCCTCCCAGAAGAGGATGTCGGCACGGCCGGAGGTGGTGAGCGCGGGGATGACCCACAGCTCGCCGACGCCGGGCACCAGGCTCCAGCGCGCCGCCTCGCCGGCCGGGTGCCCCTCGTGCGGGCCGAGGCCGTGCACGTACACCAGGGCCAGGCAGCGCTGCGGCGTGGTGTACGGGGAGCGGGCGGGGTCGCGGCCGAAGAGCGAGACGATCTCGCCCTTGCCCGCGGCGACGACCACCAGGTCGTAGCGGGGGGCGAGGAAGTCGAGGTCGGAGACGGTCGCGCTGTGCACGACGACGCGGCCGCCGCGCTCGGCGAAGGCGTCCAGCCAGCCGGCCATCTTCACGCGCTGGTCGACCGACTGGGCAGGGCCGTCGAGCCGGCCCGTCCAGTCGACGGGCCGCTGCACCCCGGGCACGCCGGGGGCCGTGCCGGCCACGGACACCCCCAGGGCCCCGACGCGGGGGGCGAGGCCCTCCCAGAAGTTCAGGCCCAGCTCGCGCTCGTAGCGCAGGGCCGTGCGGAACATCATCTGGGTGGACATCACCCGCCCGGTACGGATCTCCTCGGCGCTGCGGTTCGCCATGACGGTGACGTCGTAGCCCTTGGCCTGCAGGCCGAGGGCGAGTTGGAGGCCCGCCTGGCCGGCGCCCACTATGAGGATCCGTCGCACCGCCGGCTCAGCTCCGCTCCGCTGTGGTGGCCCGGGCGCCGGCCGGCGCGGCCGGGCCGGGGCTCAGGGCGAGGGCCCGGCGCACGAGGGTGACCAGCGTGTCGACGACGGAGATCCGCCGCCGGGCGTCCATGGCGAGGACGGGGACGTCCGGGGCGAGGGCGAGGGCCTCGCGCATCTCCTCGGGGGCGTGCCGGGGCGCGTCGTCGAAGTGGTTGACGGCGACGACGTACGGCAGGGCGCAGCTCTCGAAGTAGTCGAGGGCCGGGAAGCAGTCGGCCAGGCGCCGGGTGTCGGCCAGCACGACGGCGCCGATCGCCCCGCGCACCAGGTCGTCCCACATGAACCAGAAGCGCTGCTGCCCGGGGGTGCCGAACAGGTAGAGCACGAGGTCGGATTCCAGGGTGATCCGGCCGAAGTCCATGGCGACGGTGGTCGTCGCCTTCTGCGGCACGGCGGTGACGTCGTCCAGGCCCTCGGCGGCGGCCGTCATGAGGGCCTCGGTGCGCAAGGGGGTGATCTCGGAGACCGAGCCGACGAAGGTGGTCTTGCCGACGCCGAAGCCGCCCGCGATCACGATCTTGGTGACGGCGGGGGCGCGGCTGAGGTCGGTCTGCCAGCTCGGCGTCCGCCCGGCGGCGAGGCCGGTGACGGGGCCGGTGGCGCCCCGGCCGGTGTGCTCCCCGGTGTCAGAGGCTGCGAAGTCCACTCAACACCCTTTCGAGCAGTGCGCGGTCGGGCCGTCCGGTGACGTGACCGGTGCCGTAGACGCGGATCCTTCCCTGTTCGGCGAGGTCGGCGAGGAGGAGACGGACGACGCCCAGCGGCATCTTCAGCAGGGCGGCGACCTCGGCGACCGAGCGCAGCCGGCGGCACAGCCCGAGCACGGCCCGCACCTCGGGCAGCAGCCGGGCGGCCAGCCCGCCGCCGGTGCCGGGGGCGCCGTCGCCGCCGTCCGGCGCGGCCACGAACGTCTCCAGCAGCAGCACGTGCCCGCAGTGGGTGCGCCCGCCGGTCAGCGAGTACGGGCGGACGCGGGCCGTCCTGCGCGGGGGCACGGGGCCCGCGGGGGCGCACAGGGCGGGGGCGGTCATGTGCCGGCCTCCACCGACTTGCGCAGCTCCCTGCGGAGTTCGGGCGTCAGGACGTGTCCGGCCCGGCCGACGAAGAGGGCCATGTGGTAGGCCACAACGGCCATGTCGCAGTCGGGCGTGGTGTGGACGCCGAGGAGCGAGCCGTCGCTGATGGTCATGACGAACAGCCCGCCGCCGTCCATGGCGACCATGGTCTGCTTGACCGGGCCGCCGTCCATCAGGGCCGCCGCGCCGGTGGTCAGACTGCCCAGGCCGGCGACGATGGTGGCCAGGTCGGCGGTCGAACCGCGCGGCCCGTACGACGGGCCGGGGAGCTGGCCGGGATGCTGGCCGGGCGCCTGGTCGTGCTGCTGCCCGTACGGGGCGGCGGCCCGGTCGTCGGGGGACGACGAGAGCAGCAGCAGGCCGTCGGAGGAGACCACGGCGACCGATCGCACGCCGGGCACCTCCTCGACCAGGTCGGTCAGCAGCCAGTGCAGGCTGCGGGCCTCGTCGCTCAGGGCCAGGGCCGGGATCCCGGCGCGGCCCGCGGTGGTGCGGGCCGTGGTGCCGCCCGTGGTGCAGGTGGGGGTGACGGGCGTCGCCCCCTGGGAAAATGCAGTCAACCGCGTGCCTCCTCGACAGTGCCGCCCTCGTCCGGTGCCCCCGCTCGTCCCCGATCAGTACCACGATCGGCGATGCCGTGATCACGGCGCGTCAACCCCGGTGCCACCTCCGTCGCCCACTCCTCCTCGGCGTCCCGGCGCCCCTCGCGCGCGCCCTGCTGGAAGCCGGCGAGCTTGCGGCGCAGGGCCTCGGGGTCGACGCCCTGCCGCACGCTCAGCGGAACGGGCTTCTGGGCGACGACCCTGGGGGTACGCCGCGGCAGACCCGTACCGGTGACGCCGGGAGCGGCCGGCGACGCGTGCCGGGGCTCGGGCTGCAGCCGGGAGTCGGGGTGCGGCGGGGGCGGCACGACGGGCCGGTGGCCCGGGTGGCCGTACTCGGGGGGTGAGGTGTGGGTGACGTACGGGGAGTGGGCGGTGGGGTGGGGGGAGTGCGCCGGGTGCGGCTGCGCGGCGGGCCGGTGCGCGGCCTCCGGCGGTACGGGCTTGCGAATGGTGGTCAGCTGGATGGTCTGCTCGTCCTGGTGGGCCCACGGGGCCGCACGACGCGGCCCGGGCACGGACGGTCGCTGGGGGGAACGCCCCTGGAGGACGTGGGAGTTGACCTCGGCGGCGGCCCCGGGCAGGTCGGTGGGCGGCCCGGTGCGGGCCGCACCGGGGACGGGTGGCGCGGCCGCCGGGTCGCTCATCGCGGGCGGCTCGGCGGGCAGCAGCCGGCCGGGCAGGACCACGACGGCGGTGATGCCGCCGGGCCGCTGCTCGCGGAGCTGGACGCGGACGCCGTGCCGGGCGGCGAGCCGGGCCGCGACGTACAGGCCGAGGCCCATGACGGGCTCGTCGTGACCACCCGGGACCTCGGCGCCCGGCCCGGAACCCGCCTGGGTCAGGCGGGCGTTGAGCTCGTCCAGGCGCTCGGGCGCCATGCCGATGCCCTCGTCCTGGACGGAGAGCATCACCTCCCCGTTCTCCAGCAGCCAGCCGGAGACCTGGACCTGGACGTCGGGCGGGGAGAAGGCGGTGGCGTTCTCCAGGAGCTCGGCGACCAGGTGGCTGATGTCGTCGGCGGCGAAGCCGGCGACCTGGGCGCGGGCGGGCAGGGAGTGGATGCGCACCCTTTCGTACCGGTCGATCTCGCTGACGGCCGCGCGCAGCACGTCCAGCAGCGGGACGGGGGCGGCGTGGCCGCCGGGGTGCTCGGCACCGGCGAGGGTGAGCAGATTCTCGTTGTAGCGGCGCATGCGGGTGGCGAGGTGGTCGAGCGTGAAGAGCACCTCCAGCCGGTCGGGGTCGGCTTCGTGGGCCTCCATGGACTCGATGACGGTCAGCTGACGCTCGACGAGGCCGAGGGTGCGCCGGGACAGGCCGACGAAGGTGGCGTGCACCCGGCCGGAGAGCCCGGTCATGCGCTCGTCGAGCTCGTGGCAGCGCTCGCGCAGCGCGTCGCGCTCCTCGGCCAGGTCCTGGCGGGCGACGTCGAGGCGGTTGCGCTCGCCCTCCAGGAGGGCGATGCGCTCGCGCAGCCGCACGACGGTGCCGTGCAGGACGTTGACGGAGCGGCCGATCTCGGCGAACTCGTCGTCGCGGCCACGGAAGGAGACCGGCTCGCGGGCCCCCGGCTCGGCGCACAGGCGGCGCGCCCCGAGGCGCAGCGCGGCCAGCGGCCGGGTGACGGAGCGGGCCGACTGCACCCCCGTGACCACGGCGAGCAGGAAGGCCAGCACGGCGAGTGTGCAGCGCACCTGCAGGGCGGTCGCGTCGCGGTCGCGCAGGGCCCCGAGCCGGGCCATCTCCTCGGTGGCAAGGGTCGATTCCAGGCCGCGCAGCTGCTCCAGGCGGGCGGTGAGCTGGGCCCGCACGGGGCCGGGCCGCTCCAGCTCGGCCGGCGCGGGCTGGGGCCGCTCGGGGAGCCGGTCGAGGCGGGCCTCCGCCGCGGCGGTCTGCGGCCCGGCGACCGTGCGGGCGTACTCGGCGCGCAGGGCGGCCGGGGCGAGCCGGCGGAAGTCGGCGAGGGCGGCCTGCTCCCGCAGCCGTTGCTGCAGGGCGGCCTGGCCGTAGCCGGGCTGGGTGCCGTGGGCGGCCAGGGCGGCGGTGAACAGGGCCCGGGTGGCGGACGCCGCCTCGCCGGCGCGGCCGAGCGCGGGCAGGGCCGTGGCCTCGGCCGATCGGGCACGCGCCGGCAGCCGCTGGACGACATCGGCCTCGGCGTCGTGCAGCGCCTGGACGGTGGCGGTGTACGCGGTGAAGACGCCGAGCGCGTCGCCGGGGCCGGCCAGGGCACGGCGGCGCAGCTCGGGCAGGCCGGCCAGGCGGTGACGCAGGGCGGCGGGCGCGCCGGGGCCGAACTCCTGGATCTGCCGGTCGACGCGGGCGCGTTGCTCCTCGGAGGCGGCCACCGGCACGGGCGCGCCGGAGCGGCCGCCCGCGACGAACTCGGTCATGGCGTCGCGCTCGTCGGCAAGGGAGTGGGCGAGGGCGACCGCGCCGCTGCCGGTGGTGGCGCCGGCGGCGAGGTCGCGGGAGTCGGCGAGGTCACGTATGGCGTCCGCGATGCCGAAGGCGCCCGCGCCGAGGGCGGCGAGGGAGACGACGGCCACGGAGGCGATGAGCCGATTGCGTACGCGGGCGGTGCGCTCGGGCACTGCCGTGGTCTGCTGTTCGCGCTGGCCGCCGCGAAGTCGCTTCTTCCGCACCGGTGCTCGCAATCTGCTCTCGTCGTCCGGCGCACCGCCGACTGACCCTGACCGATCTGACCCCTGTCGGGTGTCACCCACCGCATCCCCCCGGCAAGTGCCCCCACTACATCAACAGCGCGGCGCGCCGGAAGGATGCGCGTCGAAGGGCACGGAAATTCGGGCATCCGGCACACTGGTCGCATGCGCATCGAACTTGCCGGTCAGCCAGGGGATTCGGGCCGTCCGAACGAGGACTTCGCGGCCGTCGCCCTGCCCGCCTCGGGTACCGGCGGGGCGCTCGTCGTCCTCGACGGGGTGACGCCGCCGGCGCGGGGGACGGGATGCGTGCACGGAGTGCCGTGGTTCACCACGCGGTTGGGTACGACCCTGCTGGAACTGGCGGCCGGCGAGCGGCGGATGCCGCTCGGTGCGTGCCTGTCGGAGGCGGTGGCGCGCACGGCGCAGGCGCACCGGGACACCTGCGACCTGTCCGCCCGGCTGACCCCGCAGGCCACGGTGGTGGCCGTGCGCTGGGACGCGGAGGTGGTCGAGCACCTGGTGCTGTCGGACTCGGTGCTGCTGCTGGAGGGGTCCGACGGCGAGGTGCGCGCGGTGCTCGACGACCGCCTCGACCGCCTGGTGGCGCTCGGCCCGGTGACGGACGACCAGCGCAACGTGGAGGGCGGCTTCTTCACGGCGGCGGCCGACCCGGGCGTGGCCGCCCGCGCGGTGACGGGGACGACGGCGCGCGGGCACGTCCGTGCGCTGGCGGCGCTGACGGACGGCGCCTCCCGCTGGGTGGAGGTCTTCCGCGAGGGCGCGTGGGCGGAGTGCTTCGCGCTCCTGGCGAAGGAGGGTCCCCAGGCGCTCGTCGAGCGCGTACGGCAGGCGGAGGCGGCGGACGCACAGTGCCGCGCCTTCCGCCGGGGCAAGCCGCACGACGACGCGACGGCGGTGTACGTGCAGCTGTAGGGCCCGCGCCGGATACGCCCTAGGACTCGGCGCGCTCGTTCATCTGGTGCATCAGGCGGGCGAGCTCGGCGACCTCGTCGCGGTCCCAGTCGGCGAAGCGGCTCACGTACTGGGCCCGCCGGGCGTCGCGTACCCGGGTGAACCGGGCGCGGCCCTCCTCGGTGATCCGGACGAGGGAGGCCCGGCCGTCGGCCGGGTCGGGGTCGCGGCTGACCAGGCCGAGCTCCTCCAGGGCCCGCAGCTGACGGCTCATCGTGGCCTTGCCCACCCCGAAGTAGGCGGCCAGGTCGGTGGCGCGCTGCCGGCCGGACTCCTCCAGACGGACCAGCAGGCCGTAGGCGGCGGGCTCGAGGTCGGGGTGGACCTGCCGGGCCAGCTCGCCCGAGGTGGCCCGGGCACGGCGCAGGAAGACCGCGAGCTCGCGCTCCAGGGCGAGGAAGGCCTCGTCCTCGCCGGCACCGGCGCAGCCGCGGGGGCCGCCGTCCTCGGGAAGCGGGTTACCGGTCTGGTGCACGTGGACGCCCTCTCCTGCTTTCAGCCGCTGAAAAATCCGGTTTGGCCGCGTCGTGTCGCCGCAGCTCGGTCAGTATTTCGCAGGATTAGACCAACGGCAGCACCCCGGGTCCCTATCGCGCTGCGCGTCTCCGTCCGTAGCTTGATTAATGGCATGGTCATACCAATCGGCTGGCCATTGAACTCTCCCCCACCCTCCCCCCACCCTTGGCTTCGGAGGCACCATATGCCCGAGCATCGTTCCGGCCCGGGTCGCCCGATTCCTCCGAGATCGGCGACCCCACGCGCCCCCCACACCCCCCACGCCCGCCGCATCCGGTCCGTCCCCCTGCTCTCCGCACTCACCCTGCTCCTCGCCCTGCTCGTCCCGCTGACCCTGCCCGACACCGCGGCGCCCGCGGCCGGCGCGGGCATCCGGCCCACCCACCCCGAGCGCGACTGGATGGGCTCCACCGTCCGGGCCCACGAGGGCGGCCCGCAGACCGACGAGGGCTCGGCCGGTGTCCCCACCGTCGAGGGAGTGGACGTCAGCAGCCACAACGGCAACGTCGCCTGGTCCACCCTGTGGAACAAGGGCGCCCGCTTCGCCTACATCAAGGCCACCGAGGGCACCAGCTACACCAACCCCTACTTCGCCCAGCAGTACAACGGCTCCTACGACCGCGGCATGATCCGCGGCTCGTACCACTTCGCCCTGCCCGCCAACTCCAGCGGCGCCGAGCAGGCCGACTTCTTCGTCGACCACGGCGGCGGCTGGTCGGGCGACGGCCGGACGCTGCCGGGCGTGCTCGACATGGAGTACAACCCCTACGGCGACACCTGCTACGGCATGAGCGCCGGCGACCTGATCGGCTGGATGGCCGACTTCTTCGCCACCTTCCGGGCGCGCACCGGGCGCGACGCCGTCGTCTACACCACCACCACGTGGTGGAAGCGGTGCACCGGCAACTACGGGGGCTTCGGCTCGTACAACCCCCTGTGGATCCCGCGCTACGGCTCCTCCGCCGGCGAGCTGCCCAACGGTTGGGGCTTCCACACCCTGTGGCAGTACACGGACAGCGGAAGCACGGTCGGCGACCACAACCGATTCAACGGCTCCTACTCCCGGCTCAAGGCGCTCGCCTACGGGTGAGAAGCGCGCACGCCACCGGGCCCCCGGCGCACATCGGCGCGCCGGGGGCCCGGACGGGCGTCGGCCGGACGGGCGGTCGGCCCGTCGGGCGTCGGCCGGTGAAACGACCGGCTGGTGAAACGACCGGCCGGTGAAGCAGTCGGCCGGTCAGCCGCAGTGGCCCGCGGGGCGGGTGCGGGTCACCAGATCGGTGTAGCCGGTGGTGCCGTCGATCCACACCACCTGCCTGCCGCCCGCCGCGGCCGCGCCGATCTGCTCGCCGCGGTTGCACGAGACCCGGGCGGGGGCGGTGGCGCCGGTGCTGTCCGCGCCGAACTGCCACAGCTTGGCCAGCGACTCGTTGCGGGCGCGGCTGTCCGGCACCTGGGCCGAGACGGTCACCGCGTCGTCGGAGGCGGTGACGTCGAAGGCGTACAGCGCCCGCTCGCCCTTCTCCGGGCTCACGTCCACCGTGCCGGTGCCGTCGAGGTTCGACCGGCGCACGGCCACCTGGCCGTCGTCGACGTTCTCGTCGGCCAGCCAGTAGACGTGCTTGCCGGTGATGGCCGTCCGGCCGACGGCCTGGGGCTGCCCGAGCTGCTTCATCAGCGTGCGCTTGCCGCTGGCGAGGTCCAGGACCTCCACGCCGCTGCGGTAGTCGTCACCGTCGCGGTAGGACGTGGCGTACGCGATGCGGCCGTGGCTGATCGAGGGCGCGGCCGAGCCGACGTCGGCGGTGCCGCCGTCCACCCAGGTGGGCTCCTTGTCACCCGGACGCAGGTAGCCCACGTGGCGGGACCCGAAGAGGTCCATCTTCTCCAGCACCACGACCTGACCCTCGACACGCACGCCGGAGACGGTGTCGGGGGTGCTGTAGAGCTTCTTGACCGGGCCGCCGGCCAGCGGCCGGGAGAGCACGTCGATGCCGGCCGGGCTGTACGCCGACCAGACCACCGTTTTGCCGTCGGTCGCCGGGTTGACGTGGAAGCGCCCGTCGTTCGGGCTGATCAGCTTGGGCGTACCCGAGCCGTCCGTACGCCCGGCCCACACCGAGTACGCCTCGGTGCCGTCGTCGTTCGACTTGGCCGCGGCCCACCAGCCGCCGCCCGCGCCCACACCGGTGTCGGCGGTGTTCAGCCGGCCCAGCAGCTGGTCGGAGTCGACGCCGAGGGCCTGCTCCCAGTTCGGGACGATGCCGTGGGCGTTGAAGGAGCGCTTGACCACGTTCAGCTGCTGCCCGGAGACCGCCAGGGCCCGGGCGGCCGCGATGACCGCGTTGCGGCCCTCGGTGAAGCCGTCGAGCGGGGTCATGTACTCGGTGAGCGCCTTGTAGGCGATCTTGTCGGCGAGGGTGCGACCGAGGTCCTCGCGGATGTCCCACAGGGCGCCCGAGAAGATCGTGGAGTTCAGGTGCACGCCGCCGTTGTCGTAGGCGAAGGAGGTACCCGTGAAGTTCTTGGCCGTCGTCGCCCCGTCGTTGAGGTCGCGGAAGGCGCAGTCGCGCGGCGACTTGGTACGGCACAGGTTGCCGCCCAGCAGGCCCGCGTCCGGGTCGTCCATCGACATGCCGGCCGCGTCGACGGCGATGGCATTGCCGAAGTAGTCCGCGAGGGCCTCGTTGAGGGCGCCGGACTGGCCGGCGTAGACGAGGTTGGCGGAGTTCTCGACGACGCCGTGCGTCATCTCGTGGCCGACCACGTCGAGGTCGGCGGAGAGCGTCCGGAACTCCTTGTCCCCGCCGCCGTACACCATCTTGGTGCCGTCCCAGAAGGCGTTGACGTACGGCATGCCGAAGTACTGGACCCCGACCAGGGACTTGATGGCCATGCCGCGGCCGTCCAGGCTGTCGCGGCCGTGGACCTTCTTGTAGTAGTCGTACACCTTGCCGGCCGCCCAGTGCGCGTCGACCGCGCCGGATTCGGTGGCGTCCTTGCCGAACTGCGGCGTCTTGGAGCCGAACTCCTTGATGCCCTCGGGCCAGGTGCCGCTGACCTCGGTGACGTCCTTGCCGCGGACGTCCCAGGTCGAGATCACGTTCTTGCTGGTGTCCCACATCCGCGCGTGGTCGTTCATCACGTACTCGCCGCGCGCGGTGTCGAAGAACAGCCCCAGCTCGACGGTCGTGCCGTCGTACTTCACGCCCGAGCCCTGGATGCCGGGGTTGCGCCCGCCGTCGGGGGCCCGGCCCTCCTTGGCGTCACCGGCCGGGGCGCCGGAGGCCGGCTGCGGCTTCGGCGCGCCGAAGGTCTTGATCCCGCTGTACTGCAGGACCGGGAAGCCGGCCTTGGCGTCGATGTAGACCTCGCGCAGCACCGGCTCGCCGGTGGCGGGGTCCACGCCACGGACGGTGACGTGCTGGGTGAGGACGCCGGGGCCCCTGGGAATGACGACGAGGCCGCGGGCGGTGCCGCTCAGGGCCGGCCTGCCGGCCTTGGCCTGCAGCTTCTTGGCGCCGAGCTGCGCCGTGACGGCGCCGACGGCCCGCCGGACGGCGAGCTCCTCGCCGACGTCCGGCGTGGTGCCGGTGGTCAGCGCCGTGAAGTACTTGCCGGAGGTGCCGGTGACGACGCGCTTGCCGTCCTTCTTCTCCATCCGGACGACGTACTGCCCGCCGAGGACCTCGACGCCGTGGTGCTTCTGCTGCAGCCGGACGGTCTCCGTCGTGCCCGCGGCGAGCGTCTGCACGGGCGTGAGGTCACGGCCCGGATTCGCTATGCGGTAACGGTTCTTCTTGTCCGCGAGGTGCCCCCGGGCCGCATCGGCCGCGCTGCCCGAGGCCTTGGCGGTGTCCCGGATGCCGTCGACCAGGGAAGGAGTGGAGGTTCCCTTCCCCGGAACGACGTCCGCCGGATCGCCGCCGCTGCCGCTCCCGGCCGCGAGGGCCTGGGCCGGCAGCGCACCGACGACAAGGGCGGCAGCGCTCACCAGCGCTGCCGCCCCTGCTATTCCGCTCTTGACTACCGGTCTTCCTGAACGAGCTCTGGAACTGCGCAAGGTTCCCCCTCCGTACGTACGGAACGCCGGAATTTCTGTGGTCGGCGCATATGCAACCCGTGAGGTGTGAGCCGATCAATGGGGCGTACGAAACGGGGGGTTGATTTCGGCCGGGGCCTACGAGCCGGTAGCACCGTCGATGCGTTCGCGCAGCAGATCGGCGTGGCCGTTGTGGCGGGCGTACTCCTCGACGAGGTGGACGAGGATCCAGCGCAGCGACACCCGCTCCTCGCCCATGAAGCGCACGCCCTCCTCCGTGAGCGTGCCGCAGTCGTCGAGCGAGGCACCGGCGATGAGCTCCCGGGCCGCAGCGATCTCCGCCCGCCATGCGGCCAGGGCCTCCTCGATGCCCTCGTCGGCATCGAGGACGAAGCCCTGGTCCTTGGCCTCCCCGTACAACCAGGGCGTGTCCGGCCGACCGGCGAAGATCCGCCGGAACCAGTTCCGTTCGACCTCGGCCATGTGCCGCACCAGGCCGAGAAGCGTCATGGACGACGGTTCGGCGGAGGCGGTGCGCAGCTGCTTGTCGTCGAGGCCCGTGCACTTCAGCGCGAGGGTCTCACGGTGGAAGTCCAGCCATGCTTCGAGCATGGCCCGTTCATCTGCATGCAGGGGCGGCACGGCCCGCCCGTCCGGCATCGAGACCATGGGCCTCACCCTGGCACGGACGGACCCGGCCGGTCACCCCCCGCGCAGCGGCCTCAGTCCCGCGGGAACTTGGCCGTGGAGAGCGTGAGTCCCAGAGGGGTGTCGCTCAGGTCGATCGGGTCACCGAAGTCGAGCTTCCGGTAGGCGCGGAACTCGCCGTCCTTGGGGACCGTGTACACATGGCACTGCCCGGTGTACGGGTCCGCGATGACGTACACCGGGATCTCACCGGCGGCGTAGGCGGCCTTCTTCTTGCCGTAGTCGCTGTCGGCGGTCTCACGCGAGATCACTTCGAAGACGAACTCCACGTCCTGGTAACGCCACTTGCCCTTGTCGTCCTTCTCGGCCCCGTCGGACAGCTTGAACAGGTCCGGTGCGAAACCGTTGCGGTAGCCCGGCAGGTCGAGGCGGACGTCGCACCGGATGATGGCGTCTTCCCCGAAGTGAGTCACGAGCTGCAGCAGCACGGACTGGATGATGACCCAATGGGTGTCCCTCTGCGGCGACATATGAACAGCCCCCTCGACGATCTCGCCCTTGTACCCCTCGGGGACGATCTCGTAGAGAAGCTCGAACATGTCGTCGAAGCTCTGCTCGCCGGCCATCTCGGTCCTGTCGGTCAGCACGATGGTCACTTGGCGCTCCTCCCCGCTGCCACTGATGTCAGCAGCCGCGCAGTACAACGATACGCACGCGGCCCCCGGCACGCCGGGCAGCGGGAGAGGTGCGTCACATCGCGCGCGGCTACGCCGCCAGCGGCACCGTTGCCGTCGCCGGGGTCAGGGCCAGCTCCAGCACGCGGCGCACGTCCGAGACCGCGTGCACGTCGAGCGCGGCCAGGACCTCGGCCGGGACGTCGTCGAGGTCGGGCTCGTTGCGCTTGGGGATGATCACCGTGGTGATTCCGGCGCGGTGCGCAGCCAGCAGCTTCTGCTTCACGCCGCCGATCGGCAGGACCCGGCCCGTCAGCGAGACCTCGCCCGTCATCGCCACGTCCGGGCGCACCTGGCGGCCGGACAGGAGGGAGGCCAGGGCGGTGGTCATGGTGATGCCGGCGCTCGGCCCGTCCTTCGGCACGGCCCCGGCCGGGACGTGCAGGTGGACGCCGCGCTCCTTGAAGTCGCCGACGGGCAGCTCCAGCTCGGCGCCGTGGGAGCGCAGGAAGGACAGGGCGATCTGCGCCGACTCCTTCATGACCTCGCCCAGCTGACCCGTGAGCGTCAGGCCCGCGCCGCCCGTCTCCGGGTCGGCCAGCGACGCCTCGACGAAGAGGACGTCGCCGCCCGCGCCGGTGACCGCCAGGCCCGTGGCCACGCCCGGCACGGACGTACGGCGCTCGGCCGGGTCCTGCGCGGACTCGGGCGTGTGGTGCGGCCGGCCGATGAGCGGGCGCAGCTGCTCCACGCCGATGGTGAAGGGCAGCTCCTGCTCGCCCAGCTCGTGCTTGGCCGCGACCTTGCGCAGGAGCCGGGCGATGGCGCGCTCCAGGTTCCGCACGCCCGCCTCGCGGGTGTACTCCCCGGCGAGCCTGCGCAGCGCGGCGTCCTCGATGACGACCTCCTCCGGCGCCAGGCCCGCCCGCTCCAGCTGCCGGCGCAGCAGGTGGTCGCGGGCGATGACGACCTTCTCGTCCTCCGTGTAGCCGTCGAGGCGCACCAGCTCCATGCGGTCCAGGAGCGCCTCGGGGATGGCCTCCAGGACGTTGGCGGTGGCGAGGAAGACCACGTCGGACAGGTCGAGCTCGACCTCCAGGTAGTGGTCGCGGAAGGTGTGGTTCTGGGCCGGGTCCAGCACTTCGAGCAGGGCCGCGGCCGGGTCGCCGCGGAAGTCGGAGCCGACCTTGTCGATCTCGTCGAGCAGGACGACCGGGTTCATGGAGCCGGCCTCCTTGATCGCCCGCACGATGCGGCCGGGCAGGGCACCGACGTACGTACGGCGGTGGCCGCGGATCTCCGCCTCGTCGCGCACGCCACCGAGGGCGACCCGGACGAACTTGCGGCCCATCGCGCGGGCCACGCTCTCGCCGAGGCTGGTCTTGCCCACGCCGGGCGGGCCGACGAGCGCGAGCACCGCGCCCCCGCGCCGCCCGCCGACCACGCCCAGCCCCCGGTCGGCGCGCCGCTTGCGCACCGCCAGGTACTCGGTGATCCGCTCCTTGACGTCCTCCAGGCCCGCATGGTCCGCGTCGAGGACGGCCTTGGCCCCGGGAATGTCGTAGGCGTCCTCGCTGCGCTCGTTCCAGGGCATCTCCAGGACCGTGTCCAGCCAGGTGCGGATCCAGCCGCTCTCCGGGCTCTGGTCGGAGGCGCGTTCGAGCTTGCCGACCTCCTTCAGGGCCGCCTGGCGGACCTTGTCCGGCAGGTCGGCCGCCTCGACCCGGGCGCGGTAGTCCTCCGACTCGTTCTCCGGATCGCCGTTGAGCTCGGCGAGCTCCTTGCGGACGGCCTCCAGCTGGCGGCGCAGCAGGAACTCGCGCTGCTGCTTGTCCACGCCCTCCTGGACGTCCTTCGCGATGGACTCCGCGACGTCCTGCTCGGCGAGGTGCTCGCTCAGGCGCTTCACGGCCAGCTTCAGACGGGCGACCGGATCGGCGGTCTCCAGCAGCTCCACGCGCTGGGCGACGGACAGGAACGGGGAATAACCCGAGTTGTCGGCGAGCTGACCCGGATCGTCGATCTGCTGCACCCGGTCCACGACCTGCCAGGCGCCGCGCTTGCGCAGCCAGCTGGTGGCGAGGGCCTTGTACTCCTTCATCAACTCCGACACCGCGCCCGGGAGCGGGTCGGGGGTGACCTCCTCCACGGCGGTGCCCTCCACCCACAGGGCGGCACCGGGGCCGGTCGTACCGGCACCGATCCGGACCCGGCGCACACCGCGAATCAGCGCGCCGGGGTCGCCGCCGGAGAGCCGGCCCACCTGCTCGACGGTGCCGAGCGTGCCGACGCCGGCGTACGTGCCGTCGACGCGCGGCACGAGCAGGACACGCGGCTTGGCGCCGCTCGCCGCGGCGGCCTGCGCGGCCTCGACCGCGGCGCGCACCTCGGTGTCCGAGAGGTCGAGGGGGACGACCATCCCGGGCAGGACGACCTCGTCGTCGAGCGGCAGGACGGGCAGGGTGAGCGATGCGGACGTCGAAGCCATGATCTCCCCTTCGGCAGGCAAGTTGAGCTGTACCGACTCAATGCATGACCGGTGCCGGATGTTCCCAGTGCGTTGTTCGCTGTGAGCGATCAGGGATGGGTGGCCCTGCGGGTGGCCGTCAGGCGCCCCGTAAGGGGCGCGGGGAACTGCATCCGCCGGACCCGCCCTGGCACCTCCGGACCGCGCTCCGCGCGGCGTCCTCAAAGGCCGGAAAGGCGGGATCCACCGCGGGGTCCGGGGCGCAGCCCCGGGAAAGGGGGAAAGGGCGGGGTGGGGGTTCAGCCGCTTGTGGGGCGGTCGCGCAGCAGTGGGCGGCAGAAGAGGCCGATCAGGAGGGCTATCGGGTGGCCCCAGCTCGACATGGGGTCGATGAGTTCGATCAGGTCCTGCGCACACATCGCCCCCGCCACCCCCAGCAGCGCCCACTGCCCGATCCGCGGCAAAAAGCCCGACAGGGCGCCCACGCACGCCATGAGGCCGAAGCTGATGCCGTAGTCGAGGCGGTGCAGGGACGCCTCGGGGAGGCGGCCGGCCGCCACCGCGCCCGCTACGGGGAGTTCCGTGGCGAGGGTGGCCAGGACGTGGCCGGCGAGGAAGACGCCGGCGGTGCGGGCGCCGCCGACGCGGCGTTCGAGGGCGGCGAGGACGAGGAGGAGGGCGGGGCCGTAGGCGGAGTAGAGACCGCCGGCCACCCACAGGGCGCTCGCGAGGAGGACGAGGACGGGGCGGTCGGCGAGGTGGGCCGCGTCGGTGCTGGATTCCTTCAGAAGTTGCGTGACGGTGGCCTGGTCGCCGAGGTCGGCGTATATCGCGGTGGCGAGCAGGACGAGGCCGTAGGAGAAGGTGAAGGGCGTGCCCGTGGGGGTGGGCAGCAGCCGTATCCGGCCCCGGCGAGGGGTGGTCGCGGCGGGGCGCTTCTCGGCGTCAACCGCAGTCACTCGGTCAGGCCCCTTTCCGCGCACGTCCCCCCGGATTGGAACATTAAGGTGCAGGACCGGCCGCCGGATCAACTCCGGGGCGTGACTCGGCTCACCTTTGTCAACCTCTTGACGCTTTTCGGCGTCGGCCGGTTCGCCAACGATGCGAGGAGGTACGCAATGCCTGTCGATTCGTTTGATGCGCCTGTCGTGATCGACCGTCGCGAGGGGCCGCACGGCGAGGTCGTGCTGCGCCGCCGGGGCGGACACCACGAGATCATCGCCAATGGCTGCTTCCTGATGGACACCTCGGACGGGCGGTCCGAGCGGCTGCTGGTGGACGCGGCGCTGGCCGCGCTGCCGGCCGGCCGGCAGGAGCCGGCGGTGCTGATCGGCGGGCTGGGGGTGGGGTTCTCACTGGCCCGGGCGGCGGCGGAGCGGCGCTGGGGGCGGATCACGGTGGTCGAGCGCGAGGCGGCGGTGATCGACTGGCATCTCTGCGGCCCGCTGGCGGCGATCTCGGGCGCGGCCCTGGCCGATCCCCGTACGGAGGTGGTGCGCGCGGACCTGGTGGCGTACCTGGCGGACCGGTCGGGCCCGGTCTTCGACGCGCTGTGCCTGGACATCGACAACGGCCCCGACTGGACCGTCACGGAGGACAACGACAGCCTCTACTCCCCCGCCGGTCTGGCCTCCTGCCGGGAGCGGCTGGCGCCCGGCGGGGTGCTCGCCGTGTGGTCGGCGCAGCCCTCGCCGGCGTTCGAACAAGCCCTTCGCAATGCCGGATTCGCCGGGGTAACGACGGAAGAGATCGCGGTTGCCCGAGGCGTCCCGGACGTCGTCCACCTCGCGATCCGCGCCGCGTAGCCGAGCCGCGCCGGGTGCCCGTACCCTGCCTTCCACAGCTGCAGGACCGGCGGGGATCCCGGCACCGGTGCCGGGATTTCCGCATGGAGGACGCTAGGGGCGGGGCGTATGGAACAGACACACATCGGCCCGAGCGGCGCCGCGGCGAGCGTCGGGGCACAGCGCCGGGTGCTGGTCGTCGAGGACGACCGGACGATCACCGACGCCATCGCGGCCCGGCTGCGTGCGGAGGGGTTCCAGGTGCGTACGGCGGGCGACGGCCCCGCCGCCGTCGACACCGCCGAGGCGTGGCAGCCGGACCTGCTGGTGCTGGACGTGATGCTGCCGGGCTTCGACGGGCTGGAGGTGTGCCGCCGGGTACAGGCGCAGCGGCCGGTGCCCGTTCTGATGCTGACCGCGCGCGACGACGAGACCGACATGCTGGTCGGGCTGGGGGTCGGCGCGGACGACTACATGACCAAGCCGTTCTCGATGCGGGAGCTGGCGGCGCGGGTGCATGTGCTGCTGCGCCGGGTGGAGCGGGCCACGCTGGCCGCGCACACCCCGCGCAGCGGCATCCTGCGGCTGGGCGAGCTGGAGATCGACCACGCCCAGCGCCGGGTGCGGGTGCGCGGCGGGGACGTGCACCTGACGCCGACCGAGTTCGACCTGCTGGTGTGCCTGGCCAACACCCCGCGCGCGGTGCTCTCGCGCGAGCAGCTGCTGGCGGAGGTGTGGGACTGGGCGGACGCCTCCGGCACCCGCACGGTGGACAGCCACATCAAGGCGCTGCGCCGCAAGATCGGCGCGGAGCGGATCCGTACGGTGCACGGGGTGGGGTACGCCCTGGAGACGCCGGCGGCGTGAGTACGGCATGACTGGTGAGGCACGGCTGGTGAGGCGGCATGACTGACGGCAGCACCCCGCCGCCCGGGCTGGGGAGCCGGCTCTGGCTGGCCCTGCGGCCCCTGGATCCGTACCGGTCGGTCAAGGCCGCGCTCGGCGCCCTGGTGATCGGCTCGGTGGCGATCACCACCCTGCTGGTGTTCATGGCCATCCGCTCGGCGACCGAGCTGCGGGTGATCACCGTCTTCTCGATCATCGCCTCGCTGCTGATCACCCAGTTCGTGGCGCACGGCCTGACCGCGCCGCTGGACGAGATGACCGAGGTCACCCGGGCGATGGCGCAGGGGGACTACACCCGCCGGGTGCAGGCGCGGCGGCGGGACGAGTTCGGTGACCTGGCGGACGCCTTCAACCGCATGGCGGCCGACCTGGAGGCGGTGGACACCCACCGCAAGGAGCTGGTGGCCAACGTCTCGCACGAGCTGCGCACCCCCATCGCCGGCCTGCGGGCGGTGCTGGAGAACGTGGTGGACGGGGTCTCGGAGCCGGATCCGGAGACGATGCGCACGGCGCTGCGCCAGACCGAGCGGCTGGGCCGGCTGGTGGAGCAGCTGCTGGATCTGTCCCGGCTGGACAACGGGGTGGTGCCGCTGCGCGCCCGGCGCTTCGAGGTGTGGCCGTACCTGGCGGGGGTGCTCAAGGAGGCCGGCATGGCCTGCGGCAGCGGTTCCTCGCCGCGCGCCCGCAAGGACGTCCACCTGCACCTGGACGTCGCGCCGCCGGAGCTGACGGCCCACGCGGACGTCGAGCGGCTGCACCAGGTGGTCGCCAATCTGGTGGACAACGCCGTCAAGCACAGTCCCCCACACGGCCGAGTGACGGTCCGGGCGCGCCGGGGCGAGGGGCCGCAGTCGCTGGCCCTGGAGGTGCTGGACGAGGGCCCGGGCATCCCCGCCTCCGAACGGGACCGCGTCTTCGAGCGCTTCAACCGGGGCACCGGCGCCCAGCCGGCCGGCCAGCCGGGGGACGGGGGCACCGGCCTGGGGCTGGCCATCGCGCGCTGGGCGGTGGACCTGCACGGCGGGAGCATCGGGGTGGCGGAGTCGCCCCGTGGCTGCCGCATCAAGGTCACGCTTCCGGGACAGGCCCCGCGGGCCGGGTTGGCGTAGGGTCGTTGGTGGGAGCACACATCCGCGACCGGACCGGGGCACGGTCCGGTGATCGGGGAACCCGGAAGGAAACAGAACCTCCGGGTTTTCCCGCGTCGCCCTGCCCCGAAACCCGGGGCAGAGTGTGACTTAGGCGACGACTGGCCGGGGTGGCCTGCATTAAGGGTCCCGACAGGCGTAGCCTTTATTCCCGCTGTCCACCACCTTAGGAAGCGGAAGAGGGCGGTTGCCGCCGTGTCGCCACAGTCCCCCAACACCTCGAGCATCTCGACCGACCAAGCCGGGCAGGGCAAGAGTCCTGCCGATGTGTTCGGTCCCAATGAGTGGCTCGTCGACGAGATCTACCAGCAGTACCTCCAGGACCCGAACTCGGTCGACCGAGCCTGGTGGGACTTCTTCGCCGACTACAAGCCGGGCACGGCGTCGGCCCCGCCGACGCAGGAGGTGACCGGGGCCGCCCCGGCCGCCCCCGCGGCGCCCGGTGCCGCGCCGGCCGCTGGTGCGGGTGCTGCGACCCCGGCCGCCCCGGCCGCGGCCCAGGCCGCGACGGTTCCGGCCGCCCCGGCGAAGCCCGCGCAGGCCGCCCCGGCGAAGCCCGCCGCCGCTGCCCCGGCCGCCGCGCCGGCCAAGGCCGTCGCGCCCAAGCCGGTCGTGAAGAAGGCCGTCAAGGCCGAGGAGGCGGCCCCGGCCGCCGAGACGGAGTTCATGACGCTGCGCGGCCCCTCCGCCGCCGTGGCGAAGAACATGAACGCCAGCCTGGAGGTGCCGACCGCGACCAGCGTGCGCGCGGTGCCGGTCAAGCTGCTGTTCGACAACCGCATCGTCATCAACAACCACCTGCAGCGCGCCCGGGGCGGGAAGGTCTCCTTCACCCACCTCATCGGCTTCGCCATGGTGCAGGCGATGAAGCTGATGCCGTCGATGAATTACTCCTTCACGGAGAAGGACGGCAAGCCGACCCTCGTCAAGCCGGCGCACGTCAACCTCGGTCTGGCCATCGACCTGGTCAAGCCGAACGGTGAGCGCCAGCTGGTCGTCGCGGCCATCAAGAAGGCCGAGACCCTCAACTTCTTCGAGTTCTGGCAGGCCTACGAGGACATCGTCCGCCGCGCCCGGAACAACAAGCTGACGATGGACGACTTCACCGGGGTGACGTGCTCGCTCACCAACCCCGGCGGCATCGGCACCGTCCACTCCGTGCCGCGCCTGATGCCCGGCCAGAGCGTCATCATGGGCGTCGGCGCCATGGAGTACCCGGCCGAGTTCCAGGGCACCTCGCAGGACGCCCTGAACAAGCTGGGCATCTCCAAGGTCATGACCCTGACCTCGACCTACGACCACCGCGTCATCCAGGGCGCCGCGTCGGGCGAGTTCCTGCGGATCATGCACCAGCTGCTGCTCGGCGAGAACAACTTCTACGACGACATCTTCGAAGCGCTGCGGATCCCCTACGAGCCGATCCGCTGGCTGAAGGACATCGACGCCTCCCACGACGACGACGTCACCAAGGCCGCCCGCGTCTTCGAGCTGATCCACTCCTACCGGGTCCGCGGCCACGTCATGGCCGACACCGACCCGCTGGAGTACCGCCAGCGCAAGCACCCCGACCTCGACATCACCGAGCACGGCCTCACCCTGTGGGACCTGGAGCGCGAGTTCGCGGTCGGCGGCTTCGCCGGCAAGTCGATGATGAAGCTGCGCGACATCCTGGGCGTGCTGCGCGACTCGTACTGCCGCACCACCGGCATCGAGTACATGCACATCCAGGACCCCAAGCAGCGCCGCTGGATCCAGGAGCGCGTCGAGCGCCCGCACCACAAGCCGGAGCGCGAGGAGCAGCTGCGCATCCTGCGCCGCCTGAACGCGGCCGAGGCGTTCGAGACGTTCCTGCAGACGAAGTACGTCGGCCAGAAGCGCTTCTCGCTGGAGGGCGGCGAGTCCGTCATCCCGCTGCTGGACGCGGTGCTGGACGCGGCCGCCGAGTCCCGCCTGGACGAGGCCGTCATCGGCATGGCCCACCGCGGCCGGCTGAACGTGCTGGCGAACATCGTCGGCAAGTCCTACGCCCAGATCTTCCGCGAGTTCGAGGGCAACCTCGACCCGAAGTCGATGCACGGCTCCGGCGACGTGAAGTACCACCTGGGCGCCGAGGGCACCTTCACCGGCCTGGACGGCGAGCAGATCAAGGTCTCGCTGGCCGCCAACCCCTCCCACCTGGAGACGGTCGACCCGGTCGTCGAGGGCATCGCCCGCGCCAAGCAGGACATCATCGGCAAGGCCGGCACGGACTTCACCGTCCTGCCGATCCAGCTGCACGGTGACGCGGCCTTCGCGGGCCAGGGCGTGGTCGCGGAGACGCTGAACATGTCGCAGCTGCGCGGCTACCGCACCGGCGGCACCGTGCACATCGTCATCAACAACCAGGTCGGCTTCACCGCGCCGCCGGAGTCCTCGCGCTCGTCGCTGTACTGCACCGACGTCGCGCGCATGATCGAGGCGCCGATCTTCCACGTGAACGGTGACGACCCGGAGGCCGTGGTCCGCGTGGCGCGGCTGGCCTTCGAGTTCCGCCAGGCGTTCAACAAGGACGTCGTCATCGACCTGATCTGCTACCGCCGCCGGGGCCACAACGAGGCCGACAACCCCTCGTTCACCCAGCCGCTGATGTACGACCTGATCGACAAGAAGCGCTCGGTGCGCAAGCTGTACACCGAGTCGCTGATCGGCCGGGGCGACATCACCCTGGAGGAGGCCGAGCAGGCCCTGCAGGACTACCAGGGCCAGCTGGAGAAGGTCTTCACCGAGGTCCGCGACGCCACGGCGGAGCCGGCCCAGGCCCCGGTGCCCGCCGCGGAGCCGGAGTTCCCGGTCGCCGTGGACACCGCGATCTCCCAGGAGGTCGTCAAGCGGATCGCCGAGTCCCAGGTCACGCTGCCGGAGCACGTCACCGTGCACCCGCGTCTGCTGCCGCAGCTGCAGCGGCGCGCCTCCAGCGTCGAGGACGGCACCATCGACTGGGCCATGGGCGAGACCCTCGCCTTCGGTTCGCTGCTGATGGAGGGCGTCCCCGTCCGCCTGGCCGGCCAGGACTCCCGCCGCGGCACCTTCGGCCAGCGCCACGCGGTGCTGGTGGACCGGGAGACCGGCGAGGACTACACCCCGCTGCTCTACCTCTCCGAGGACCAGGCGCGCTTCAACGTCTACGACTCGCTGCTCAGCGAGTACGCGGCGATGGGCTTCGAGTACGGCTACTCGCTGGCCCGCCCGGACGCGCTGGTGATGTGGGAGGCGCAGTTCGGTGACTTCGTCAACGGCGCCCAGTCGGTGACGGACGAGTTCATCTCCTCCTCCGAGCAGAAGTGGGGCCAGACCTCCGGCGTCGTCCTGCTGCTGCCGCACGGCTACGAGGGCCAGGGCCCGGACCACTCCTCGGCCCGCATCGAGCGCTTCCTCCAGCTGTGCGCGCAGAACAACATGACGGTCGCCATGCCGACGCTGCCGTCGAACTACTTCCACCTGCTGCGCTGGCAGGTCCACAACCCGCACCACAAGCCGCTGATCGTCTTCACCCCGAAGTCGATGCTGCGTCTGAAGGCCGCGGCGTCGAAGGCGGAGGAGTTCACGAGCGGCCGCTTCCGGCCGGTCATCGGCGACTCCACGGTCAACCCGGCGGACGTCCGCAAGGTCGTCTTCTGCTCCGGCAAGGTCTACTACGACCTGGAGGCCGAGCGGGTCAAGCGCGGGGCCATGGACACCGCCATCATCCGTCTGGAGCGCCTGTACCCGCTGCCGGGTGCGGAGCTGCAGGAGGAGCTCAAGAAGTACTCCGGTGCCGAGAAGTACATCTGGGCGCAGGAGGAGCCGGCGAACCAGGGTGCCTGGCCGTTCATCGCGCTCAACCTGATCGACCACCTGGACCTGGCGGTCGGTGCCGACATCCCGGCCCGGGAGCGGCTGCGGCGCATCTCCCGCCCGCACTCGTCCTCCCCGGCGGTGGGTTCGGCGAAGCGCCACCAGGCCGAGCAGGCACAGCTCGTGGCGGAGGTCTTCGAGGCGTAAGCCCGAGCCTTCGGCCGTGCAGCAGGGCCCGTACCACTTCGGTGGTACGGGCCCTGCCCGTTTGTGGCGCCCCTAGCCCAGGTAGGGCTCGAAGTCCCAGTACGGGCGGATGCGCTGGCGGGCGGCGAGGGTGTGGGGGTGCTGGGCGCCGAGGGTGCGGGTGAGGCGCTGCAGGGCGTCCTCCTCGACCTTGCCGGCCTCCTCGTGCTCGCGCAGCCCCCGCAGGTCCATGGCGAGCGCCACCTCGCACGACAGGGTGAAGGGGTGGTCGTCGCCCAGGGCCTGCCGGGCCCGGCGCAGGGTGTCGCGGCTGAGCTCGTGGGCGGCGTCCAGCCGCCCGGTGAAGTTGCGTCCGCCGGCGGCGTTGAGGGCGCAGCCCAGCACCCACGGGTGGTCGGGCCCCAAGGTGGCGGTCAGGCCCGCCAGGGCGGCCTCGAAGAGGGTGAGGGCCTCGGCCCGGTCGCCCGAGGCCTGCAGGATCAGGCCGGTGTTGGTGAGCATGCCGGTGCTGATGGGGTGCGCGGGCCCGAGGAGCTCGCGGAAGCCGGCCTCGCCCTCGGCGATGAGCTCCCTGGCCTGGCCGAGGTCGCCGTGTTCGCGGGCGTGGTTGCCGTGGTCGACGACGAGGCCGATGGTGGCGTAGTGGCGGCGGCCGTGCACCTGCTCGGTGTGTTCCAGCAGGCTGGCCATGGCGGCTCCGGCGTCCTGCAGCACTCCGGCGCGCCGCTCGCACAGCAGGAGGTTGTGGCGGGCGCGCAGGGTCTGCGGGTGCTGGGCGCCCAGGACCTGCAGGTGCAGCCGCATGCCGAGCTCCTGGCGGGCCAGGGCGTCGCGGTAGCGGCCCATGAGCCGCAGGTCGCGGGCGCAGGCGTTGCCGGAGACGAGGGTGGCGGGGTGCCGGGCGCGCAGCAGGGACTCGCGTTTGCGCAGGGTTTCGAGGTCGACCTCGTAGGCCTCGGCGTAGCGGCCGAGCAGGCGCAGGCCGGTGCCGAGGTTGTGCTGGGCGAGGAGGGTCAGGTAGTCGTCGGGGCCGAGCAGGTCGAGGGCGGTCTCCAGCACCTCGCGCTGGGCCTGCAGGGCCTCGGTGTACTGGCCGAGGTAGCGCTGGTCGGCGGCCAGGCAGCTGGTGGCGGTCATCAGGGCGGTGCCCTCGGTGTGGGGGGCGGCGCGCAGCCGGTCCAGCAGCTCGCGGTCGAGTTCGTAGGCGGCGCGGAAGGAGCCGTACGCGCGCAGGATGTTGCCCTGCTGGGTGGTGAGTTCGCCCATGCGCGGGTGCTCCGGCGGGTGGAGCTCCGACCACGCCTCGCGCACCTGCTCGGCCAGCTGGACGCCGGTGCGGAACTCGCCGCTGCGGTGGCAGTAGCGCAGCAGGTTGAGCACGGTGTCCTGGACGCGCTCGTTGCGGCTGGCGAGGGCGCCCGAGGGTTCGAGGTGGGGCAGCAGCTCGGCGTAGCGCGGCCACAGCCGGCTGTCCTGGGGGTTGCCGGGGTCGGCGGCGGCGAGGGTGCGGCGGACGACCTTGCGGTGCAGGGCCCGCTCCTCGGGGGAGGTGAGCCGGCCGACGATGTCGTGGACGAGCCGGTGCATGTGCACGGACTCCTGCTCGGGGCCGGGCTCCTCGCCGGCGAGGGCGGTGCGGGTGTCGCGGGTGAAGACGGAGTAGTTGACGAGGGTGTCCAGCGCCCGGGTCCAGCCGGCGAGGTCGGTGGCGAGCCAGGCCAGGCCCTCGGGCAGGTCGGAGGCGGGCAGGTGGCGCACCAGGCCGATGGGGATGCGGCCGGGGGCGAAGGCGGCGCACAGGGAGAGCAGCTCCACGGCGTGGGGCTGGGCCTCGCGCAGGCGGTTGATCAGTATCGACCAGGAGGTGAGGGAGGAGCGGGGGACGTCGTCGAGGCCGGACTGGTCGGCGAGTTCGGAGATCTCGCCGCGGACCATGCGCAGGTAGTCGCCGACGGCCATGTCGGACTCGCCGAGCCAGGCGGCGGCCTGAACGAGGGCGAGGGGGAGGTCGGCGAGCTCGGCGGCGACCTCGTCGGCCTCGGCGGCGGTCAGCCGGGGGGCACGGCGCATGAGGTAGCCGGTGCTCTCGCCGCGCTCGAAGCCGGGCACGTCGAGGACCATGGCGCGGCCGTCGCCCCAGCTGCGGTTGCGGGAGGTGATCAGGACGTGGCCGGAACCCTCGGGCAGGACGTCGTCGGCGCCTTCGATGTCGTCCCAGCCGTCGAAGATCAGCAGCCAGCGGCCGTGGGGGTCGCGGTGGCGCAGGGCCTCCTTGAGGGCGCGGATGCGCTCGCCGGGCTCGGAGCCGGCGTTCAGGTCGAGCTCGGGGGCGAGCTCGCCCAGGCGTTCGCGCAGGGTGCCGCGGGTGTCGGAGTTGACCCACCAGACGACGTCGTAGTCGGAGCTGAAGCGGTGGGCGTATTCGGTGGCCATCTGGGTCTTGCCGATGCCGGACATGCCCAGCAGGGCGACGACGGCGGTGCTGTGCTCGGCGTCCATGAGGTGTTGCTGGAGGCGGTTGAGCAGGTCGTCGCGGCCGGTGAAGCGGACGTTGCGGCGGGGGACCTCGCCCCAGACGGCCGGCGGGTCGCCCGGGTAGCGGGAGCCGGGGCCGGCCGGCACCGGGCGGCGGGGGCCGCCGGTGGGCAGCCCGAGCCTGCCGAGCAGTCTGCGCTCGGCCTCCTGGGCGCCGATGCCCCACAGGTCGACGGGTTCGAGGACGGCGGTGGCGGGCAGCAGGGCGCGGTTGGTGAGGTTGACGGCGGCGAAGCGGTGGGCGTTGGCGGCGACGATGCCGCGCAGGGCCTCGCTCCACTCCCCCTCGGGCCGGGGGCCGAGCTGGAAGAACCAGTCGCTGAGGACGAGCAGTATGCGGCCGGAGGCCAGCAGCAGGTCGCCGAGCGCGGATTCCAGGGGGATCTCGCGCGGAGGGTCCCAGCGGTGCAGGCTGACCCGGTGGCCGTGGGTCTCCAGGCGGTGGGCGATCCAGGTGGCCCAGGGCCGGTGGAACCCGGCGAAGACGACGAGGAAGTGCTCACCGCCCCCTCCTTGAGCGCCGGTGCCTTGCGCGCCGGTGCCGGCGGCCTGCCGCTGCGTGGCCATCCGCACGCCTCCCTTGTCCTTCGCGCCGCACCGGCCGGGGAGCCGGTCCGACAAAGATTACCCTACGTCACCATCGCGTGACAGTGCGTCGATTTCCGCGATGTGCTCGTCCGACTGTTCGAGACAGGCCCGGTGTCGCTCCATGGCGGCAGCGAACTGCCGCCCGACGGCGGTCAGTTCAGCCGATTCAAGCAGGACGGGCAGGGCTTGCGCGACCTGCCGGAGGTAGGAATCGCGGCGGGCGCGGGCACCGTGCCGCGCACGGGGCGCAAGCTGCGGGCGGCGCGCCGCCCGGGCCCAGAAGTCGGCGAGCGCGAGGTGGGCGTACGTCCCCTGCAGGACGCCCCCGAGCGGCCTGGGGTCGGGCCGCCAGGGCACGCGGTGGCGCGCGGCGGCGCTCGCGCGGTGCAGGGGCGCGAGATCGTGCAGGACGGCGAGCTTGCTGTGCTGGGTCTCGTGGACGAGGACCTCGGCCAGGGCCGCGGCCGTGCCGGGCGGTGTGGCCAGCACCGCGCCGGGTGCCGCCCGGAAGGTGGCGCTGGCGCCGGAGCCGCCGTCGCGCGGCGCGAGCGGCACCAGGCAGCGCAGCAGGGCCGTCACCTCGGCGGCGCGTACCGGGTCGGCGTCGCGCAGCAGGGCCAGGGCCGAGCGCCAGTGCCGGGGCCAGTCGCGGTGCGCGCCGCGGTCCGCCGGGGGCAGCGCGGCGCGGCCGACGCCGGCGGGCGGGGTGCGGTAGGGGTCGAGGTCGTCGAGGCAGGCGGTGCTGCCCGGCAGCCGCACCAGGCCGTGCCAGCCGGGCCCGGCGCCGGTGACGCGGCCGCCGGAGCGCAGCAGGACGGCCCGGGTGGGCCCGCCGGGCTCGCGCAGCCGGGCGAGCGGGCCGCGGGCGGTCAGCCGCAGGCGCGGGCTGCGGGTGGTGAGGGTGCCGATGCCGGGCAGGGCCAGGGCGCCGCCGGGCGCGGGCAGGTCGAGGGTGAAGTCGGTGCCGGAGGTCAGGGCGACGGCGGCGGCGACGGCGCCGAAGTGCTCCAGGGCCCGGGCGAGTTCGGCGCCGTCGGGGGCGGTGAGCGCGTGGGTGAGCCAGGTGCCGACGGGCGGGTAGTCCAGGGCCCAGCCGGCCAGGTGGGGCCGGCGGACCTCGGCCCGTTCGAGCAGCAGCCAGTGCTCCTCGAAGCGGGCGCGGGCGCCGTCGGGCGCGGCGGCGGGCTCCTCCAGCCTGGTCAGCAGGGACTTCAGCAGCACTAATCGGCGGCTGTGCAGAGCGCTCAGCAGCAGGGCGAGGTCGCCGGGCACGGAGCGGGTGCGGGCCAGCCGGGCCAGGACGGGTGCCGGCAGGGGCGCGGGCTCGGGGCGCGCGGCCGGGGGTGCCGGGCTTCCGGCCGGCCGGCGGGGGCTCACCGGGCGCCGCACGGGGCACCGGCGAGCCCGCCCACGCTGCCGTCGTCCCAGCCCTCCGTCAGCTCGGCGGGGTGCGCCAGCACGTGGCGCACGGCCGCCGCCAGGGCCGGGTCCCGGCTGGCGCGCAGGCCGCGCAGGCCGGTACGGCTCAGATCGGGCAGTGGCGACGTGCGCGGCGCGCCGTCCGTCCGGTCGGCCGCCGGGGCGTTCTCGAGCTGGGTCACCGTCTTCTCCTCCCTGCCGGCGTCCGCCGGGTGCCTGCCCCCGCGGCTGCACGGTTCTTCCCAGGGTCCGCTTTCCGGAAACACGTTCGGAAGGGGTCCGGTCACGGCGCCACGTCGTCCGCGAGCCGGGCGACGGCCTCTCTGGTCGCCTGCACCTGCGCCCACGGCACCGGGGCGAGCCGGCCGGTCAGGTCGCGCCATTCGCGCTGCGCGCCGCGGTAGGCGGCGAGCGCCGGCCTGCGCAGCCCCATGCGCTCCATGGCCTCGCCGTAGCGGTGCAGGGCGCGGGCGACGGTGAGGGAGCCGGGGCCGTCGGGGGTGGGCAGCCGCCGGGCCTCCTTGACGGCCGCGTCGAAGGCGGCGGCCGCGTCGGCCACGGTGACGCTGCCGGTGCGCTCGGCCTGCAGGAGCCGGGCGGTGCCCAGTTCCAGCCAGGCCTCGGCGCGCAGGGCGCCGTCGGCGGCCCGGCGCGCCACCTGTTCGAGCAGGTGGCAGCTCTCGTAGAGGTCGGGCAGGAAGCCCTGCCGGCCGAAGCGCAGGACGAGGGCGCGGCCGAGGAGCAGCTGGGTGCGGGCCAGCAGCGGGGAGCGGCCGGGGGTGACGGCGTACGCCTCGCGCAGCACCGCCTCGGCCCGGCCGACGGTCGCGGCGTCGCCGGTGCCGCTGGCGCGGGTGAGCAGCGACTCGCCCCATTCGGTGAGCAGTTCGGCGCGGGTGGTGCTGTCGCGGGGGCCGATGGGCACGGCTGCGGCGTACGCCTCGTCGGCGGCCGCCCACTGTTCGGCGGCGGCGTGGGTGCGGGCCTGTTCGGTGCGGCAGCGCAGCAGTTGCCCGTCGCCGACGGCGGCCTCGCCGGCGCGTTCGAGGGCGGCGAGGATCTCGGCGGTGGGGGCGTCGGCGAGGCGGAGGGCCGCGGCGAGGTCGAGGAGGGCGGCGCAGCGCCGGCCGTCGGGGGCCGGTGTGTCGTCCATGAGGGCGCAGGCGGTGCGCAGTTCCGTGGCGGCCTCCTCGGCGTGGGGTCCGGCGGGGCCGGGGGCGGTGCGGGCGAGGTCGAGCAGGACGCGGCCCAGGCGCAGGTGGCCGGCGGGGTCGCCGGCGGGCAGGGTGCGCAGGGTGCGGGCGGCGGCGAGCAGGTGGGCGCGGTCGCCGTCCAGGCGCCACAGGGTGTGGCGGGTGGCGGCCAGTTCGCGTGCGGCGGTGAGGTGGCCGGGGTCGTCGGGGAGCGTGTGGCGGTGGGCCTCGTCGAGCAGTTCGGCGGCCTGCTGCAGGAGGTCGCGGCGGGCAGCGGTCTCGCGGCGGACGGCCCCGGTGCCGGCGAGGGCGCGCAGCACGCTGCCGAGGACGCGCCGGGCGCGGGCCCCGTCGGGGGCGGTGAGCGGGGCGCCGGCGGCGCTCTCGGCGGCGGTGCGGGCCTCCTGCAGGAGCGTGGGGTCGCCCTGGAGGTGCCATTGGCCGAGGAGGCGTTCGGCGCGGGCGAGGGGGCCGGGGTCGGCGGCCACGGGCTGGTACCAGCGCACGACCCGGGCGGGGACCTCGGCGAACAGCTCGGGCTCGGCCGGCTCCGGCGCGTCGGGCGCGTCCTGGGCGGGGGCCGGTCCCGTGACGGCGGGCTCCCCGGAGAGCAGAGCGGCGGCGCGGGCGGGGAAGTTGCGGGCGGCCTTGCCGAAGTGCCGCTCGACGTAGTCGGAGCAGTGCTTGAGCACGAGGGCGGCCGCTCCCCGGTCGAGGGACTGCAGCAGCATCTCGCGCACGCCGTCGGCGAATTCGTACCACTGTCCCCCGCCGGTGCCGGGAACGTCGTCGGGCAGCCGCCACAGCAGGCCGCTCAGCAGCACCTCGGCGAGTTCCATGGGGCCGGTGTCGGGCAGCATCGCCCGCTGCACCAGCTGCATCACCGGCAGCGTCAGGGGTACGGCCGCCAGGTGCACCGCCAGGCGCAGGGCGCCGGGCGAGGCGCTGACGCGGAAGGCCCGCAGCAGGTCGCCGGGGTCCGCCCGGCCGGGCGTGCCGGGGGCGGGGGCCGGGCGCGGGGGGTGGCCGGGCAGCAGCCAGCCGGCGGCGCCGCGCACGGCCCGGCGGCCGGGTCCGGACAGCAGGCGCGCCCAGGCGCCGAGGGCGTCGCGGGTGGGCAGCAGGACGGGCAGCGGCAGGGCGCCGGGGGCGGGCGGCGGGGCGTAGCCGTCGGGCCGGAAGTGCAGCCGGCCGCCGGTGGTGGGGTCGCGGGTGAGCAGTCCGGCGCCGGCGGGCAGCGCGGTGCGCGGCCACAGCCGGGGCGGCAGGGGCTGGACGAGGGCGAGCGGCGCGGTCTGCGCCCATGGGCGCAGCAGTTGCTGGGCGCGCCCCTCCTGCCACAGGGGGCCGACGCAGTCGCTGATGACGAGGGTGAGCAGGTGGCCGGTGGGGTCGCGGAACTGGCCGGCGGGGCGCGGCACCTGCCCACCACCGTCGTGGCATGCGGAGTCGGCCCGGGTGGCCACCAGGGGTGTGCCGTCGGCGGCCCGGTGCAGGTAGCGCACGCGGACGTCCCGGAAGACGCCCAACTGGGCGCAGGCCTGGCGCAGTTCCTCCAGCATCCTGTCCCATACGGCCATGGAGGCGGAGGTGTCCATCAGCAACTGCAGGGCGACCGACGGTCGTCCGCCGGGCCGGTGGACGGGCTGGACGATGCCGGTGCGGGCCGCGGCGTCGGCGGTGGCGTCCTCGTCGAGCGGCCCCGGCCCGGGCGCGGTGGGGGTGCGGTAGCCGCGCAGCGGGCGCAGGGAGCGCTGCAGGCCGAGCAGGCCGGGCAGGGAGGCGGCCATGGGGACGCGGACGGGGAAGGTGCCGGCGGTGCCGGGGCCCCCGGCGGCGTACATGGCCACCGGCGCGGTGTTCTCCGCATGCCGTACGGGCGCGGGGGCGGGCTCGCCGGTGGCGGGCCGGGGCGGCGGTCCCGGCGGCCGGTCGTGCCCCGCCGGGGCGGGCCGGCCCGCCGTGTGCGCCGCCGCGTCCTGCCCGCCGCCGTGCGCGCGCCCGTCCGGCTCGCCGGGGTGGTCGATCCACCGGGCGAGCCAGAGGGCGTCGGCGAGCTCCTGCGCCGAGAGGTCCAGGGGTGCGGGCGCGGCCCGCAGCCGGGCGATCAGCTGCCCGAGCCGCCCGTCAGGGGGCGCCGTCATCCGTCAGCATCTCCGTCTCTCGTCACCGGGGGCGGTCCAGGGGCCGCATGAGCATGTCCGCGAGGCGGTCGCGGGTGACGCGTTCGGCGCGGGGGGCGTGCTGGGTGAGGTAGAGGGCGTTGAGCAGTTGGTCGGCGGCGATGACCTCGCCCGGCTCGCGGTCCAGGAAGCGCCGCAGGAGCTCGTCCCCGTCGCCGACCGCGTCGTCGCCGAGGTGCGCGCGGACCATGGCCGTCAGCTGTTCCTCGCCGGGCGCTTCGAGCTCCAGCTGGATGCAGCGGCGCAGCAGGGCGGCGGGGAAGTCGCGCTCCCCGTTGGAGGTGAGCACGATGAACGGGAAGGTGGTGCAGCGCACCCGGCCGCCGTGCACGACGGCCCGCTCGCCGTCGTCGGTGAGCACTTCCACCTCCGGTTCGAGGTCGGCGATGCGCTCCAGCTCCGGCAGGGCGTACTCGCCCTCCTCCAGGACGTTGAGCAGGTCGTTGGGCAGGTCGAGGTCGCCCTTGTCCAGCTCGTCGACGAGCAGCACCCGCGGCCGGTCGCCGGGCAGCAGCGCGGTGCCGAGCGGGCCGAGGCGCACGTACGAGCCGATGGGGCGCCGGGGAGCGTCCTGCCGCCCTCCGGCGCGTTCGAGCTGGACGTCCTGCAGCCGGGCGATGGCGTCGTAGTGGTAGAGCCCGTCGTGCAGGGTGGTGCGGCTGACGATGGGCCAGCGCAGCACCCGTCCCAGGCCGAGCTCGTGGGCGACGGCGTGGGCCAGGGTGGACTTGCCGGTTCCGGGGTTGCCGGTCACCAGCAGGGGGCGGCGCAGGTAGAGGGCGGCGTTGACCGCCTCGACCTCCTCGGGGCGGGGGTGGTGGTTCTCCACCAGCCGGCGCAGCACGCCGAGCCTGCGGGCCGCGCTCGGGTCGGTGCCGGCCCCGGCGTCGGGGCCCCGGGAGGCGAAGTCCCGCCAGGGCGGGGGCGGCGGCAGCCGGCGCACTCCGTCGTGCGGCAGGCCGGCCCCGCGGTAGATGCGCCAATCGTTCACCTGCGCTCCTCGTTGGTGGTGGGTGACGGTGAGCACCGTGGTCGTCCGGTGAGTTCGCGTGCGCCCGCCCCAGCCGCCGCTGACCCCTGCCCGACCGTAGCGCGGCCGGCGGGTGCTGCCGAGCCCGATCGGGCGGCACCGGCGAACAATTGACGCGGGATCACGGCGCTGTTTCCGGCCGGACGCCGGGGGCGTACAACGGCGTATCGGTCAGGGGCGGATGGAGCGGCGAGTCCCACAGCAGCGCTATCGACCTGGCCCATTCCACCTCCGGATCCGGCGACTCGGGATCGCCGCAGCGGATGCGCAGCCGGCGAATGCGCCGGTGCAGCCCTTCGGGGGTGCCGGCCTCGGCCACGAGGCGGGAGACGTGGCGGTGGAATTCGGCGCAATCCGTGTGCCCCTTGGCGCAGCTGCGCCAGATCACCACCGCGTGTCCGGCGGCCAGCGCGGCCTCCATGGCGGTGGCCCCCGCGCCGGCGGCCACCTCGCCGCAGTAGACGGGCACGGCGGCCGGGTCGGCGTCGGAGAGCCGGTCGTAGGCGGCGTACCCGCTCTCCCGGCCGGGCCCGTCGTGGCCCTTGAGCGGCACCTCGCGGCGCAGCGGCACCGCCCGCAGGGGGCCCTGGCTGACGCCGGCCCAGCGGCGGTGCCACTCGGGGAAGCCCGGCCGGTCGCGGCGCAGCCGGTCGCGCACGACGACCACCCGCCGCTGGCCGAGCGGCATGGTGTGCGGGTCGAGACCGGGACCGGCCGCGCCGGGCGGGGTCAGCCGCCAGGCGTCCAGCGGCTCGTCGAACAGCTCGCGGGGGACGACCACGTGCAGCTGGGCGAGGTGCTCGCCGACGTCCCCCTGCCGCAGTGCGGCGGCGATCGGCTCGCGCAGCACCTCGTGCAGGCGGGCGCGCGGCGCCCCCTCCTCGTCGGCCCGCAGCGGGGTGACCACGCCGTTCTCCAGCAGGAGCTTCACCCGCCAGGGATAGCGGTCGCCGTAGAGCAGCGGGTCGACCTCCACCAGGACGTCGGCCCGGGCGCCCTGCTGGACCACGCCGGGCTCGACGTCCCGGGGCTCGGGCTTGCGCAGCTCGACCGGGCAGCCCGCCGGCGCGGGGCCGGGCGGCTCGCCGGGCACGTCCGCGCCGCCGTGCAGGATCTGGTGGATCTCCTCCCGTATGTAGCCGGTCAGCGGCTCGGCCTGCGCGCTCACCCACGCGCTGAGCTCCCGCAGCGGCTCGCGGTCGCGCTCCAGGCCGAGCAGGCTGACGGCCGCGGCCACCCGGGCCGCGTACAGCAGCACGGCCTCCGGCTCCAGGTCGCCGTGCGCCCCGGCGGGCCGGGCCGCGCCGGGCCCGTCGTGCGGCAGGTCGTACAGCAGGCCCACGCCCTCCCGCCAGCTGCGCGGGTCGTGCTCGACGCCCGGGTGGTACGGGCCCTGGATCACCCGCCGCTTGACCGCCTCCACCAGCACCATCACCTCGCCGGGCGTGGTGGGCGGGGTGAGCTCGGCCAGGCGCGCGAACAGGTGGGTGCGCTGGACGGGCGTGAAGCCGTCCGCCGGCGCGCCGGCGCGCAGCGCCTGCTGCACGCCGGTCCAGCTGTTGCCGGTGCCCGCGATGCGGTAACGGGCGAAGTGGTGGCGGTCGTGGGCGCGCACGATGGCGTGCAGCCGCTCGCGGCCGGGCGCGTCGTCCGCGATGCGCCGCAGGGCGGTGACGGGCACGGCCAGCCCGGCGGTGTCCGTGCCGCGCCCCTTGCTGACGCCGATGACCGCGCCGCGCGCGGTGTCCACGACAGGGCCGCCGGAGCAGCCGGCCACCGGTATCTCGCCGCGCAGCAGCATGGCCTCGCCCTCGCCGCCGTCACCGCCGCTGGCGGTGCCCACGCCGAAGCGCAGGCCCAGCTCGCCGGTATCCAGCGACCAGCCGTGCAGGCTGACGGCGGCGGGCACCATCGTGGAACGGTCGCTCAGCCACAGGCACTCGGCGTCGTCCGCGCCGGCCACCTCCACCAGCGCCAGGTCCGGCAGCGGCCAGGGCCGCGGCGGGCCGCCAGGGGGCGCGGGCGGCAGGACGAGCGCCACCCGGCCCGCTCCCGTACGACCCCGCCAGTCGGTGACGTCGAGGGCCTCGGCTCCGGCGAGCACCTCGCCACCCCCGTTCCCCACGACATGGGCACACGTCAGGACCCACCCCGGGGCGATGAAGAACCCGCTGCCCCAAAATCGCGTGCCGGTGCGGTCATACCCGCCTCCGGCCGCGGAAATGCGCACGACCGACCGTCGTACGGTCCCTTCGTGGGCGCTCAAGCTTCCCCGCGCCGTTCGCCGTCGCCACCGGCGTCCGCGCCGCGCTCGCTCCAGGTGAGCGAGACCTTGACCGACGCCTTGCCGCTGCCGTCGGCCAGCAGGCTGACCACCTTCCCGGCCTCGGCGGACAGCTCGATGCCGAACTCCACCGCGACCTCGTGCGGTCTGGCCGCCGCCAGGCCCATGCGCAGCGAGCCGACGACGCCGCGCACGACGTCGGACAGCCCGCCCGCCAGCTCCGCCACGCGGCGGCCCGCGCCCGCCACACTCGAATCCTCGTAGGCACCGCCCGTGCGCAGCTGCTGCGCCTCGGACACCCGGGCCCAGACGACCGTGCCGTCGTCCAGGCGCACCTGGGTGATGCCGTTCCCCTCCGTCACGTGCCACCCCCCGTCACACGGATGAGGCAGCAGGCTAGTGCCCGGGCGCCTACGGACGCGAGAGGTCGTGGCCAAGGCCGGCCGCGGTCTGCCTATCCTGGCAGCGGTGGCCCACCGGGCCCCCACCGTCCCTGTCGTGCCCCTGTACTCACGGAGATCACCTTGTACTTCACCGACCGCGGCATCGAGGAGCTGGAGAACCGGCGCGGCGAGGAGGAGGTCTCCCTCGGCTGGGTGGCGGAGCGCCTGCGCGAGTTCGTCGACCTCAACCCTGACTTCGAGGTGCCGGTGGAGCGCCTGGCCACGTGGCTGGCGCGACTGGACGACGAGGACGACGAGTAAGCGCCCCGGTCACGGCGCCCCGTAGGGGCGCGGGGAACTGCGCGATCGGCCACCGACGACCCGCAGCCGAACACCTGCAGGCGCGTCGTGGCTTGTCGCGCCCACGCGGCGGCAGCCGCAGATCGACACCGCCCCGCGCCCCTACGGGGCACCCTAGGCGCGCCGCCCGCGCGAGCGGTACGCGTCGTACGCCAGCGTCAGCACGCCGTCCGCCAGCAGGAGGGCGCCCAGCACTGCCCGGCCGGTCCGGGCGGGTCCGCGGCGGGCGGATGCCAGCAGCGACGTTCCCGCCGCGATCTCCACGGCCCCGAGCACCCGTGCCCGGGGCCCGCGTATCCACTGGCCCAGCGGTCCCCGCTCGGCCTCCGTCAGGCCCTCGCCCAGTGCCGCCCGCCAGCCGGGCCACTGCACCTGCTCGGCCGCCGCGGCGCCGGCGGCCGCGCGCAGCGCGTCCGGGCCGGCGCCCGGGGTCAGGCCTGCCGGCAGGTTCAGGCCGGCCCTCGACAGGACCGCGACCAGTCCGAGCAGCCGGTCGGGGCCGTCCGCGTCCGGGTCGGGTTCGACGAGCCGGTCGAAGGCCGCGGCGTCGAGCACCGGGTCCAGGCCCAGCCGGGCCCGCAGCGCCGTGAAGGCGCTCTCCTCCCCCAGCGGCGACCCGTCGGCCAGCCACGTGTGGCCGACCGTGCGGCGGAAGCCTGCCGCCACCACGAATCCGGCGCCCTCCTCGTCCCACCACAGCCCCACCGCGGGCCACGGCTCGGCGGCCGCCAGGGCGTGCGCCCACTCGGCCGCGACCACGGCCGGCCGGGCGCCGGTCTCCCGCCAGGGTTCCTCCCCCGCGGGCACCAGCACGCTCCAGTCCTCGCCCGCTGGGGCGAGGAGCAGCGGCTCGCGCAGGAACTGTGCGCACGGGCGGACGCGGTCGGGCTCGGCCCGGCAGAGCAGCAGCAGCCCCGCGTTCCGGCCGTGATCGGTTGCGGACATGCCTCAACGCTATGTCACTCGGTCGGCCTTGACTTCCCGCAACCGCGATATATCGTGTTGCCATAGACGCGATATGTTGCGTCACAGTCTCGTTCTCCGAGGAGGAGGCCCGCCATGCCGGACCGGTCGCCAACGAAGTGGTCCCTCGACGCACCGCAGAAGCTCGTCCTCGAAGAGCCGTTCAGCGCCCTGAACGTCCGGGTCGTGGGCGGCACCGTCAACATCGTGGGCACCGACACCGGGGCGCCGGCCCTGGAGCTCACCCACATCGAGGGCCCGCCCCTGCAGGTCACCCACGAGGGCGGCGTGCTCACCGTCGCCTACGACGACCTGCCCTGGAAGAACCTGCTGAAGTGGTTCGACCGCAAGTCCTGGCAGCGCACCGTCACCGTCACCCTCACCGTCCCGACCGCCACCCGCGTCGAGGTCGGCGTCGTCGGCGCGAACGCCGTCGTCTCCGGCGTCACCGGTGACACCGACGTCAAGGGCGTCACCGGCGACACCACGCTCGTCGGCGTGAGCGGCGCCGTGCGCGCCGAGACGGTCTCCGGCGGTCTGGAGGCCCACTCCCTGCGCGGGCCGCTGAGCTTCAAGTCCGTCTCCGGCGACCTCACTCTCGTCGAGTCCGCCGGCTCCGAGGTCCGCGCCGACTCCGTCAGCGGCAACATGACCGTCGACCTGGCCGGCGCCGCCCGCAACCCCTCCCTGAGCCTGGTCACCGTCTCCGGCGAGATCGCCGTCCGGCTGCCGCAGGCCGCCGGTGCCCGCGTCGAGGCGGGCACCACCAGCGGCCCCGTCTCCTGCTCCTTCGACGACCTGCGGGTCACGGGCCAGTGGGGTGCCAAGCGGATCAGCGGCACGCTCGGCGACGGTGGCGGCCAGCTCAGGGTCACCACCGTCTCGGGAGCCGTCGCCCTGCTCAGCAGCCCGGCCACCGCACCGGAAGGGAAGGTCCTCTGATGCCCCCCGTCTTCGCCCACGGCCGGCTGCGGCTGTACCTGCTCGGGCTCCTCGACGAGGCCCCGCGCCACGGCTACGAGGTGATCCGCCTGCTGGAGGAGCGCTTCCAGGGCCTGTACGCCCCCTCCGCCGGCACCGTCTACCCCCGCCTGACCAAGCTGGAGGCCGAGGGCCTGGTCACGCACGCCACCGAGGGCGGCCGCAAGGTCTACTCCATCACCGACGCCGGACGGGCCGAACTCGCCGCCCGGCGCGGGGAACTGGCCGACCTCGAAGCCGAGATCCGCGACTCCCTGACCGCCCTGGCCGCGGACATCCGCGAGGACGTCCAGGGCGCCGCGGGCGCCCTGCGTCACGAGATGCGCGAGGCCGCCCTGCGCGCCCGCACCCGCAGCGGCGGCGTCAGTGAGGACTTCTTCACCGAGGCGAAGGAGGAGCTGCGCCGGGCCAAGCAGGAGTGGAAGGACCAGGCCCGCCGCGCCCGCTCCCGCACCACCGGCGGCGTCCGCGACCTCGAACGCCTCCTCGACCGCTTCCGCGACGAGGTCCGCGACGCGGCGAGGGACCATGGCGTGACGGAAGCCCAACTGGAGGAAGTACGGGCGCTCCTGAAGGAGACGGCAACCCACGTCGCGGAAGCCCTGCGCCGCTAGGGCGTGTCCGGCGGGTCTTCGTTGCGCGGCAACCACGGTGCCCCGAAGGGGCGCTGCACGATCCGCCGGACACGGCCTAGCCGGCACCCACGGTGACGGTCACCAACCCCGCACCGTACGCCCGTACCCGTACCGTCCGTCCCACGGGCCCGTCGGCCCGCGCCGGTCCCGACACGGCAACCGACCACCCCCGCGGAGCGGCCGGCACCGTCACCTCGGTGACCCCGCCCCGGGCAGGGGCGTCGTACACCAGCCGGTACCGCCGCGCGCCGGCGTCGTAGGACTCCGCCCGCACCGCCCCCGCCACCGCAGTGGCGTAGACCTGAGCCGTGCGCTCCTTGTTCGGCCGCCACTTCCCGTCGCGGTCGAGCGCGCAGTACGTCTCCCCGTAGCACCACTGCCAGCTCGCCCACCCCGACGCGTAGCGCCGGACGGAGGCGAGGGCGTCCTCGTAGAACCGCCCCATGTGCGGCAGGGAGCTGTCGAGCGGCCCCCACTCCCCCACCACCACCGGCATCCGGTGTTCGCGGGGGTAGCGCACGACCGCCGCCTCGTACGCCTCCAGCCAGCCGGAGGTCGGGTCGTAGTCGCGGCCGGCCTCCATGGCGGCGTTGTAGAAGTGCGGGGCGTAGACGACCTTGGTGTCCCGGATGCGTCCGAGGCCGGTGGGCTTGCCCTCGCCCGCGGCGGGGGTGGGTTCGACGAAGAGCCAGTGCCGGCGGTCGACGCTGCGGATGGCTGCCGCGATGCGGTTGTACATGGGAGTGATCTGTGTGGCCTCGATGCGGCGTGCGGCGGCGAAGAGGTCCTCGCCCGGCCGCAGGCGCCCCATCGGCTCGTTGATCAGGTCGTAGCCGAGGACGGCGGGGTGCCCGGCGAGGCGTCCGGCGAGGACCCGCCACATGCGGGCCTGGGCGCGCTGCAGGTCGGCGTCCTGGTAGAGGTGCTCGAAGGCGGCCTGCACGCCCGGCTCGAAGTACTCCGAGAACCAGTCGTCCGGATGCGGGGTGTACGGCAGGCCGTCCGTGCGCGTGGCCCAGGCGGGGATGCCGCGGTGGCCGCCGAAGGCGGGGCCGTAGACGTCCTGGTGGGCGTCGACGACGACGCGGAGGCGGTAGCGGTGGGCCCAGTCGAGGACGCGTTCGATCTTCCGCAGGTAGCGTTCGCTGTACTGCCCGGGGGCGGGTTCGAGGTCGTCCCAGAAGACGGCGAGGCGGGCGAGGTCGAAGCCGTGCGCGGCGAGGTCGCGCACGGAGTTCTCGGTGATGTCGGCGAGCGCCTGCTCGCCCCGGTGGTCCTTGTCGGCCAGGTTCCAGCCGTGGAGTTCGAGGACGCGTCCGTGCTCGTCGGTGAGGCGGGGGATGCCGGGTCCCGTGTGCGCCCGGGCCGTGGGGGTCAGCAGTGCGAGGACGGCGGTCAGCGTTGCGAGGACCGCCGTCGTACGTCTCGTCGGGGTCGGCATCCCCCGGTCATACCGTCAGGACGACCTTCCCGAACAGGTCGCCAGTGGACATCTTTTCGAAGCCTTCACGGGCCCGGTCGAGCGGCAGGACCGTGTCGATCAGGGGGCGTACACCCTTGGCGACGCAGAAGTCGATCAGGTCCTTCAGCTCGTCCTTGGTGCCCATGGTGGAGCCGACCACCTTGAGTTCGAGGAAGAAGATGCGGTTGAGCTCGGCGGCCGGCGGGTTGGGGCCGCTGGTGGCGCCGGAGATCACCAGGGTGCCGCCCGGCTTGAGGGACTTCACCGAGTGCGACCAGGTGGCGGCGCCGACCGTCTCGATCACCGCGTCCACGCGGTGCGGCAGCCGGGCGCCGGGCTCGACGGCGGCCTCGGCGCCGAGTTCGACGGCGCGCCGGCGTTTGGCCTCGTCGCGGCTGGTGGCGAAGACGCGCAGGCCGGCCGCGGCGCCCAGCACGATGGCGGCCGTGGCCACGCCGCCGCCCGCGCCCTGGACGAGGACGCTCTGGCCGGGGCGCACGCCCGCGTTGGTGAACAGCATGCGGTAGGCGGTCAGCCAGGCCGTGGGCAGGCAGGCGGCCTCCTCGAAGGAGAGCTCGGCCGGCTTGGGCAGCAGGTTCCAGGTGGGCACGGCCACCTGCTCGGCGAACGTGCCCTGGTAGCGCTCGGTGAGGATCGAGCGCGGCTCGTCGGGCCCGACGCCGTGCCCGCTCTGGCCGATGACCGAATGGAGGACGACCTCGTTGCCGTGCTCGTCGACGCCGGCGGCGTCGCAGCCGAGGATCATCGGCAGGGCCTTCTCGCCGAGGCCGACGCCGCGCAGCGACCACAGGTCGTGGTGGTTGAGCGAGCCGGCCCTGACGTTGACGATCGTCCAGCCGGGACGCGCCTCGGGCTCGGGGCGCTCGCCCAGTTCGAGGCCGTTGAGCGGCTGGTCGCGGTCGATGCGTGCGGCGTAGGCGGCGAACATGATCCGAACCTAGCGGGATGCCGGTGCGCGGCGGAACCGGTCGGATGTGTGACGCGCGCCGCGTGTCCGCCGCGCGCTTCCGCCCACGCCGTCCACGTCCGGCTGCCGCAACGGACGTAACCCCGCGCGGAAGCGTCACCGCCGCATTGACCGGTGTCCCCCGCACGGAGTTGGCTGCGTCCTCGGCGGGCCACCGGGGCCCGGGTGAGGGGGCGGACATGCGGGACGGGACGCGCCGGGGGTGGCGGCGCAGACGCATCGTGGTGGCGGCCGCGGCACTGGGGGCCTGCGTGGCGGGGCTGCCGCTCGCGCCGGCGACCGCCGCGCAGCAGGCACCGCGGGCCCTCGTCGAACGGGTGAGCGTGGGACCCGGCGGCGAGCAGGGCGACGGCGAGAGCCGGGGGGAGAGCGTGGACGCGTCCGGCCGGCTGGTGGTCTTCACCTCCCACGCGCGCACCCTGCTGCCCGGCAACCCCAAGGGCACCGCACAGGTGTACGTACGGAACCTGGCGACCGGCAGGCTGAAGCGCATCAGCACCGCTCCCGACGGCTCGGCCGGCAACGACGCGTCGTGGTCCGCGGTCATCAGCGGCAACGGGCGGTACGTGGTCTTCGAGTCCATGGCCACCAACCTGGCGCCGGGCCGCAACACCGGTGAGCGCAGCGAGGACGTCTTCGTGCACGACCTGGTGACGGGCCGCACGAAGGTCCTCGTCCCGAGCCCGGCGGGGACGGCGGCCAACACCACGTCCCCGGCGGTCAGCCACGACGGGCGGTTCGTCGCATTCGCCTCCACCCGCAGCGACCTGGTCCCGGGGGACACCAACGGCAAGCAGGACATCTTCGTACGGGACCGGGTGCGGGGCACGACCGAACGGGTCAGCGTCGCCAGTAGCGGGCAGGCCGACACCTTCAGCATGTCGCCGTCGATCAGTGCGGACGGCAGCCGCGTCGGCTTCCTCGGCTTCGGCGGCCTGGCGCCCGGCGACGACGCCGCGGCGGGCGTGGCGGAGCTGCACCGGCCGCATCCGCGCATCTTCTACATACGTGACATGCGCGCCCGGCGCACCGAGGTGGCGTCCAAGAGCTACAAGGGCCTGCAGGTGGGGGTGATCGGCGCGCCCGTCATCAGCCCGGACGGCCGGCACGCGCTGTTCAACGCCGTCTCGAGCGAGGTGGTGCCCGGCGACACCAACGGCCTGACCGACACGTTCCTGCGCGACCTGCGGACGGGCGACGTACAGATGATCAGCCGGGCGTACGACGGGTCCCCGTCCAACGGCAACGGGGTGCCGGGGCTCGCGATCAGCGCCGACAACCGCCGGGTCTTCTTCGTCTCCACCGCCTCCAACCTGGTGCCGGGCGACAGCGGCACGACGCAGGACGTCTTCGTGCGGGACGTGGTGCGGGGTACGACCGAGCGCGTCAGCGTCACGCGGGACGGCGGCCCGCCGAACGGGAGCTCCTTCCTCGAGGGCGTCGACCGGGCGGGACGCGTCGCGCTCTTCACCTGCGATGCGGACAACATGGTGCCGGGTGACACCAACAAGGCGTACGACGCGTTCGTACGGCGTCTGCGGTGAATCCGCCGTGAACGACCGTGGGGCCGGACCGCACAGCGGTCCGGCCCCACGTCACCACGTCACAACGGGCTGATCAGCGCCGGGCGACGCCGTCGGCGCGGGCCGCGGCGGCCACGGCGGCGGTGACGGCCGGGGCCACCCGCTCGTCGAACGGCGAGGGGATCACGCAGTCCGCGCTGAGCTCGTCGGCGACCACGGCGGCCAGCGCCTCGGCGGCCGCGAGCTTCATGCCCTCGGTGATGCGGGAGGCCCGCACCTGCAGGGCACCGGCGAAGATGCCGGGGAAGGCGAGGACGTTGTTGATCTGGTTCGGGTAGTCGCTGCGGCCGGTCGCGACGACGGCCGCGTACTTGTGCGCGACGTCCGGGTGGATCTCCGGCGTGGGGTTGGCCATCGCGAAGATCAGCGCGTTCTTCGCCATCTTGGCGACGGCGGCCTCGGCGATCGTGCCGCCGGAGACGCCGATGAAGACGTCCGCGCCGTCCAGCGCCGTCTCCAACGGGCCCGACAGACCGGCCTTGTTGGTGAAGCCGGCGAGCTCGCGCTTGACGTCGGTGAGGTCCTCGCGGTCCCCGGAGACGATGCCCTTGCGGTCGCAGACGGCGACGTCGCCGATGCCCGCCTCCACCAGGATCCGGGCGATGGCGACGCCGGCCGCACCGGCGCCCGAGATCACCGCCCGCAGCTGGCCCAGCGTGCGGCCCGTCAGACGCGCGGCGTTGCGCAGTGCGGCGAGCGTGACGACGGCGGTGCCGTGCTGGTCGTCGTGGAAGACGGGGATGTCGACGCGCTCCTGCAGGCGGCGCTCGACCTCGAAGCAGCGCGGCGCCGAGATGTCCTCCAGGTTGATGCCGCCGAAGGAGGGGGCGAGGCGGGCGACGGTGTCGACGAGGTCGTCCACGTCCCGGCAGTCCAGGGCGATCGGGACCGCGTCCACCCCGCCGAACTGCTTGAAGAGGATGGCCTTGCCCTCCATCACGGGCAGCGACGCCTCCGGACCGATGTCCCCCAGTCCGAGGACCGCACTGCCGTCCGTGACCACCGCGACGACCTGGGACTTCCAGGTGTAGTCGTGCACGAGCTCCGGCTCCTCGGCGATCGCGCTGCACACCTTCGCGACGCCCGGCGTGTACGCGAGGGACAGGTCGTCCCGGTCACGCACGGGGACGGTCGCCTGGACCGCCATCTTGCCGCCCCGGTGCAGCGCGAACGCCGGGTCGAAGAGCTCCTGGCGCTCTTCGTCCGGACCGCTGTCGCTGCGAGGATTCACGATCTCCGCTGACACTGTTCTTGACCCCTTTGTCGATTGCCGTCGAGGGTAACCGCTCCGGGGATGAGGGAGCGGGTCGGGCACGTGTCCGGGCCCCGGCCGGCGGATGACCAGCGAATGACCGGGCGCGTACGGACACCGGGCGCGCCGCACACGCGCGCCCTGGGCCCCGGGTGAGGGGTGTAACTGGTCTTTCTACCGGAAGAGCGCTACGGCCGACGAGTGAGTTCCGGCTGTGTGTGACGCGGCTCCCGCACCGGATCGGGCCGGAAACGTGTGAACTGGTGACGGGAAACGGCCGAACGTCCACGGAGTGAGACGGCGCGGGCGTGAGGTGGGTCTCCCCGCCGGAAGTCGAACAGAAGCGATACAGCTCCATAAAAGGTGTGAACCGGCTGGTAACGAAAGCCGATCACCCGTTATCCGATTTTGACATGGCTGGCCCCCCGAATGGGGCAGTCCGGATGGCAAGATGCGCAGACCGCACGAGGTCGCGGCGCACGAGGAAGTGTGCTCGCCCCCTCGAGCCGTGTTTCGCGTGATTGCCGAGTTACCCGTCGGATACCCCCTCGACCGCAGGAGGAACGAGCAATGACCGCAAGCACCACCCCCCGCCCGGCAGCCGCCAGGAGTCGTTTGGCCGCCGCCGGCGCGATCGCGGTCGCCGGCACCCTGCTGCTGACCGGCTGCGGCGACCAGCGGGACAAGACCACGACCGGCAACGGCGCCGGCCAGACCGCCGCCGGCTCCCAGGCCCCGCTCTTCGCCAAGCTCCCCAAGAAGATCCAGGACTCCAAGGTCATCAAGGTGGGCTCCGACATCGCCTACCCGCCCGTGGAGTTCAAGCAGGACGGCAAGGTCGTCGGCATCGACCCCGACATCGCCGCCGCCCTCGGCAAGGAACTCGGGGTCAAGGTCGAGTTCAACAACGGCACCTTCGACGCCCTGCTGACCGGACTGCGATCCAAGCGTTACGACATCGCGATGTCCGCGATGACCGACACCAAGGACCGGCAGGAAGGCGTCGACTCCAAGACCAAGAAGAAGGTCGGCGAGGGCGTCGACTTCGTCGACTACTTCAACGCCGGCGTCTCCCTCTACACCAAGAAGGGCGACACCAAGGGGATCGGCGGCTGGGCCGACCTGTGCGACAAGAAGGTCGCCGTCCAGCGCGGCACCGTCTCCCATGACCTGGCCAAGTCCCAGTCCGACAAGTGCGAGAAGGACGACAAGGGAAGCATCAGCATCGAGGCCTTCGACACCGACCTCGAAGCACAGACCCGCCTCAAGGCGGGCGGCGTCGACGCCGTCTCCAGCGACTTCCCCGTCGCCGCGTACGCGGTCAAGACCTCCGGCGGCGGCAAGGACTTCGAGATCGTCGGCGACCAGGTCGAGGCCGCGCCGTACGGCATCGCTGTCGCGAAGGACAACGCGCAGCTCCGGGACGCCCTCAAGGAGGCGCTCGAGGCGATCGTCAAGAACGGTACGTACGAGAAGGTCGTCAAGACCTGGGGCGTCGACGCCGGCGCCATCAAGGAAGTGAAGATCAACGGCGGTTCCTGAGCCCGCCCCCTCGCCCTCGTACGGAACTGCTGAAAGGCACCACCCGTGACTTCTTCCCCCTCCCCCGAGGAGCCACAGCCGGCGAAGGCCGGCAAGGAGCCGACTCCCGCAGCCGCAGCCGGCGAAGCCAAGGCCGGCGAAGCCGGCAAGGCGAACGGTGCAGCCGGGGCCGGCGCAGCCGGCAAGGCCGCCGGGGCCGCTGCCGCGGCGAAGGCCGGCAAGGCGGCCGCCGGTGCCGGCGAAGCCGGCAAGGCAACCGACGCGGCGAAGGCCGCCACTGACGAGACCGCCGAGGCCGGCGAAGCCGGCAAGGACGCCGACGGCCCGGCCGCCGAGGCGGCGAAGGCCGACGGCTCGGCCGCCACGGCCGAAGGCGCCGAGGCAGCGAAGGCCGATGGCTCGGCCAAGGACGCCGAGGCCGCCGAGGCGGCGGCGGACGAGCCCGGTGCCTCGGAGGCCCCCGCCGACGCGGCAGACGGCAAGACGGCCGCCAAGGCCACGGACGCGTCCGGCGATGCCGGGGACGCGGCGAGCGAGGCCGAGGCCAAGCCGGCGGACGCCGGCGCGGCCGGTGAGGCCGGGGACTCCGCCGACGCGGCGGACAAGCCGGTGGCTGCCGCGGCGGACGGCAAGACGGCCGCCAAGGCCACGGACGCGGCGGGCGACGCCGAAGCCGAAGCCGAGCCGGCGGATGCCGCCGAGGCCAAGGCCGCGGACGCGGACAAGGCCGGTGCCGCTTCGGCTGCGGCCGAGAAGGACGGCGGCAAGGCCGCCAAGGCCGCCGCAGGCGGCCGCGGCAAGGGTGATGGGCCCGGCGCCGCCAAGGCGCCCGCTGCCGACGCCGACAGTGGTGAGCCGCAGGCGATCAAGGCGATTCCCGTGCGGCACTACGGCCGCTGGGTTTCGGCCGTCGTCGTGCTCGGTCTTCTCGGGCTGCTGGTGAACGCCTTCGCCACGGCCAACGTCAACTACAGCGCGATCCCGGACTACCTGTTCGACTCCTCGGTTCTGTCCGGTCTGGGCAAGACCGTGCTGATCTCGCTGCTGGCCATGCTGCTGGGCCTCGTGCTCGGCATCGTGCTGGCGGTGATGCGGCTGTCGAAGAATCCCGTGACGTCGTCCGTCTCGTGGTTGTACATCTGGTTCTTCCGGGGCACCCCGGTCTACGTCCAGCTGCTTCTGTGGTTCAACCTCGCGCTGATCTTCCCGTACATCAATCTCGGTCCGATCTACCGGGACGAGATGAGCGACTTCATGACGCCGTTCATGGCGGCGCTGCTCGGCCTGGGCCTGAACGAGGCCGCGTACATGTCGGAGATCGTGCGGGCCGGCATCCAGTCGGTGGACGAGGGGCAGACGGAGGCCGCGCACGCGCTCGGCATGAGCCAGGGCAGGACGCTGCGTCGCATCGTGCTGCCGCAGGCGATGCGGGTGATCGTGCCGCCGACGGGCAACGAGTTCATCAACATGCTCAAGACGTCGTCGCTGGCGGCGAGTGCCGCCCAGTACCTGGAGCTGCTGCGCTCCACGTCCGACATCGGTCAGACCACCGGCGCCACGGTGGAGATGCTCTTCCTCGCCGCCACCTGGTACCTGATCCTCACCAGCGTGTTCAGCGTCGGCCAGTTCTATCTGGAGCGGCGTTACGCCCGGGGCTCGCTGCGTACTCTGCCGCTGACCCCGTGGCAGAAGGTCAAGCAGAACCTCAAGAACGCAGCCTCCTTCAGCAACCGCACCACCGGAGGTGTCAGCGCATGAACGCGATGGTGAAGGCCGAGGGCGTCCACAAGTCCTACGGCGCCGTGCAGGTCCTCAAGGGCATCGACCTGGAGGTCGCGCCGCGCGAGGTGTTCTGCCTCATCGGCCCCTCGGGTTCCGGCAAGTCCACGTTCCTGCGGTGCATCAACCACCTGGAGCAGATCAACGCGGGCCGGCTGTACGTGGACGGCCAGCTGGTCGGCTACCGGGAGCAGGGCAACAAGCTCTACGAGCTCAAGGACAGCGAGGTGGCCCGCAACCGCCGGGACATCGGCATGGTGTTCCAGCGCTTCAACCTCTTCCCGCACATGACGGCGCTGGCGAATGTCATGGAGGCGCCGGTCCAGGTCAAGGGCGAGTCCAAGGCGGTGGCCCGGGAGCGGGCGAAGAAGCTGCTGGACCGCGTGGGCCTGGCCGACAAGGCGGAGAACTACCCCTCCCAGCTCTCCGGCGGCCAGCAGCAGCGGGTGGCGATCGCGAGGGCGCTGGCGATGGAGCCGAAGCTGATGCTCTTCGACGAGCCGACGTCGGCGCTGGACCCGGAGCTGGTGGGCGACGTGCTGGACGTGATGCGCGACCTCGCCGAGGACGGCATGACGATGATCGTGGTCACGCACGAGATGGGCTTCGCCCGTGAGGTCGGCGACTCGGTGGTCTTCATGGACCAGGGCGTGGTGGTCGAGTCCGGCCACCCGCGGGACGTGCTGACCAAGCCGCAGCACGAGCGCACGAAGGCGTTCCTGTCGAAGGTCCTCTGACGGCAGCGAAATGCGGGGGTACGGGCCGGACGGCCCGTACCCCCGCATTTTTGTTCAGTTGGTGTGAATGTGGACGACGTTCTTGAACGCGCCGTCGACGCGCGCGGTGCCCGCGCTGAAGGACTTCTTCGTGCCGTCCTCGTAGACGACGTAACCGGACTGGCTGCCGGGGACGAACGACGTCACGTACACGCTGGTGTCCAGGTCGCCGGAGCCGGAGAAGCACGCCGTCGGGAAGAGCGAGACGAAGCCCCAGAACTTCAGCTGGGTGGTGTCGTTCGCGTCGCAGGTGACCTTGTGCAGCGTGGTCGACGCCTGCGCCGGGGCCGCGGCGAGCCCCAGGCCCGCGGCCGCGGCCAGGCCGACGGCGCCCAGACGGACGGACTTCATGATGTTCTTCGTGTTCATCGTGTTCTCCGTGTTCAGTTGACGTGGATGTGGATGACTTCGCCCTTGAGGCCGAACTTCGGCTCACCGGCGGTGAAGGTCTTCTTCGTGCCGTCCCGGTACACGAGGTAGCCGGTGTTGTTCCCCGGAGTCAGGGCGAACTGGGAGAGGCTGACGTTCAGGTCGCCGTGGCCCGCGAAGCAGGTCTGCGGCCAAGGGGTCACGATCTGCCAGAACTGGAGCTGGGACTTGTCGCTCTGGTTGCACTCGACCTTGTGGAGCGTGGTGGTCGACGCATGGGCCGGGGCCACAGCCAGCCCCAGGCCCGCGGCGGCGGCAACGGCGACCGCGCCGAGGCGGACGGTTTTCATGAGGCGCATCGCATTCTCCTTCGACAGCGGATGCGAAAACGCGTTCATGGTGGGGGCGCCCCCGGAAGGCTCTCCACGGTCGTTGCAGCAAGCTGCCAACCATGTGTAATAACCTCGATATAGCGGCAGCCATTACGGCGCGACTGGGGAAGTGAAAGTGGAACTGGCCTTGTACTCGGACTACGCCGTGCGGCTGGTCAATACCGAGCAGCCCGCGCGCGGAGTGGACACGCTGACCTCGCTGGACGCGGTGCGGGCGCTGTTCGGGACCGGCTCGCAGACCGCACGGCGGTTGACCGACGGGGACCTGACACGGCTGCGGGCCGTGCGCGGGCGGCTGCGGGCCGTCTTCGAGGCGGCCGCCGGGGGCGAGGAGGTGCGGGCGGTGGACCTGCTGAACGCGCTGCTGATGGACTTCCCCGTCAGCCCCCAGATCTCGGGGCACGAGTACCGGGACGAGGACGGGCGCCCCAAGTGGCACCTGCACATCGCCGACCACGCCGCCAACGCCGGCGCGTCGTACACGGCCACCGCCTGCATGGGGCTGGCGGTGCACCTGACGGAGCACGGCGTGGAGCGCCTGGGCATCTGTCAGGCCCCGCCGTGCCGCAACGCCTATCTGGACACTTCGACCAACCGTTCCCGCCGCTACTGCTCCGACCGCTGTGCCACGCGGGCCAACGTCGCCGCCTACCGGGCCCGCAAGCGCCTGGAGAGCGCCCGGGCGGGCGAGGCGGCGGAGCGCAGCGGCCGTACGGCGGAGGCGAGCCAGGAGAGCACGGCCGTCGCCGAGCGCTGACCGCGCGCGGGCGGGCGGCGCATCCGCAGCAGGGCGCGGGCGACGACGAACTCGTCCGGGACGGTGCCGAACTCCCGGCTGTCGTTCTCGACGAGGGGGTTGTCCCCCAGCACCCACCAGCCGCCCTCGCGCCGCTCCACCGCGCGTTTGACGATGAGCAGGTCCTGCCGGAAGGGGTGCCGCAGGACCACGACGTCACCCGGACGCACCACCCCGCCGTACTGCACCAGCAGCTGGTCGCCGGGGTTGAGGGTGGGCACCATCGACGGGTTGTAGACCTCGGCCAGGCCGATGCGCAGCAGCCCCCGATGCTCGCGCTCCAGCTCCTGCCCGCGCTCGTCCAGCTGCTCCTGCACGACGGCACCTCCGCGTCCGTTCCGCCTCCGGTCCCAGACTGACACCGGACTTTCGTCCCAAGCCCCCCGGGGCACCCGAGAAAAGCCTTCCCGCACCGAGTAATCTCGCACCTGAGAAGACGATCACGAGGAAGGACAGCTCATGCTCTCCCGCCTTTTCGCCCCCAAGGTGCGGGTCAGTGCACACTGTGACCTGCCCTGCGGCGTTTACGACCCGGCACAGGCCCGGATCGAGGCCGAATCGGTCAAGGCAGTCCAAGAGAAGTACCAGGCCAACGAGGACGCGGCGTTCCGCGCCCGCGCGATCCTCATCAAGGAGCAGCGCGCCGAGCTGGCCAAGCACCACGTCTCGGTGCTGTGGAGCGACTACTTCAAGCCTCCGCACTTCGAGAAGTACCCGCAGCTGCACCAGCTGGTCAATGACACGCTCAAGGCTCTGAGCGCGGCAAAGGCCTCGACGGACCCGAAGACGGGCGAGAAGGCGCTGGAGCTCATCGCGGAGATCGACAGGATCTTCTGGGAGACCAAGAAGGCCTGAGCGCGGTACTTGCGGTACGAGGGGCCCGGTCGCCGCACGGCGGCCGGGCCCTTGCCGTGCCCCGCACCGTACATCTGCGGTTCAGGCGGGCGTTCCCACGACGCCATTCTTGATCGTGAGCATGCCACGCATGACCGCAATGATCAGGACCCGCCGTGCGGCCGCGGCCGCCGTGGCCGCCCTCGCGCTGACTCTCGCCGGGGCCGCCACCGCCCCCGCGCAGGCCGCCGCGCCGCAGACCGCCGACGCCCGCACCTTTGGCCCCGCCGGCCTCAAGGGCGTCGACTACGCGGTCTGGCAGCGGGACGTCCAGGCCGTCGTCGACCGGGCGAAGCCGTACATAACCGAGCGCACCGCCCACCCCGACGGGACCCGGCCGGCCATCGTCCTGGACATCGACAACAGCTCGCTGGAGACCGACTTCCACTGGGCGGCCGTACCCACGCCGGCGATCCGCCCCGTCCTGGAGCTCACCCGCTACGCCCACGAGCGCGGCGTCGCCGTCTTCTTCGTCACGGCGCGCCCCGGCATCCTCGACGGGTACACCGAGTGGAACCTGCGCACGGTCGGCTACCCCGTCGACGGTCTGTACGTCCGGCACCTCCCCGACCTCTTCCACGACGTGAGCACCTACAAGACCGCCAAGAGGGCCGCGATCGAGGCGCAGGGCTACACGGTCGTCGCCAACATCGGCAACCACGACACCGACCTCTCCGGCGGCCACGCCGAGCGCACCTTCAAGCTGCCGGACTACGACGGCAAGCTCTCCTGACTCCCCCGCGTCCCCCGACTCCCCCGACCGGCCCGCGCCGCCCCGCTCACCACCGCGGCCCCGCCCGGCGCCGGTCGTACCAGGCGATGCCCACCGCCGCCAGCAGGATCTGCACCAGCCACACCGCCCACGTGATGCCCTTGGTGTCGTACAGGCCGAGCGGATGGCAGAGCAGGGCACCGAGGAAGGCCGCCGCGATGCCGATGAGGACCGTGGCGGCCGGCCCGACCCGCTGCCGGCCCGGCACCACCAGCCGGCCCAGGACGCCGATGAAGGCACCGATCACGATCGCACTGACAAGTCCCGCAATTTCCATGCCCTCCCCCTTGCGGCCGTTTCCTGTCGGTACACCCTTCCCATCCCGTCGGCGGAGCATGTCGGACCGCCCCGCCCCGGCGGGTGCCTAGACTGGGGCGCGCCCGGGCGAGCGGAATCCCGGGGAGGGGAGTGCGACAGTGACGGCAGGCGTCGGGAGCTTCGGCAACGCCAAGGGCGCCGGAGGTTCCCTCGACGACCTCTGCGACCCGTCGGCCGAACTGCTGGCCGAGGCGGCCGCGGCCTTCGGGCTGCTCGCCTCCTCCGCCCGGCTGCACCTGATGTGGGCGCTGGCCCAGGGCGAGAGCGACGTCAGCGCCCTCGCCGAGCGGGTCGGCGGCGCGCTGCCGGCGATCAGCCAGCACCTGGCGAAGCTCAAGCTCGCGGGGCTCGTGCGGTCCCGGCGCGAGGGGCGGCGGGTGGTGTACCTGGTGGCCGACCCCGACGTCGTGACCATCGTCCGCCTCATGGTCGGCCAGCTCGCCGACCGCCGGGCCGGCGCGGACGCCGGCGCCCCCGCCGGACGCCTCCGTGGTCTGGGCGCCTGAGTCCTCCGCGGCGCCCGGCCCGGGCACCGGCACCACCCTGCAGGTGCTGCGCGCCCTGGCCAGCGGGCCCCGCGGCCTGACGGAAGCGGAAGCCGAGGAGCGGATCGGCCGGTACGGCGAGAACACCCTGCCCGGCCGCCGCCCCGCCTCCTGGCCGCACCGCTTCGCCCGCAGCCTGCGCGACCCCTTCACCGCCGTCCTGCTCGGCCTCGGCGTCGTCTCGGCGCTGCTGGCCTCCTGGGGCACGGCCCTCGTCATCTGCGTCCTGGTCACGGTCAGCTGCGTGCTGCGGGCCACCGGCGAGCACCGCGCCGACCGCTCGGCGGCCGCCCTGCGCGAGCTGGTCGCCAGCACCGCGACCGTACGCCGCCGCGCCACCGACACCTCGGCGCCGGAGGTGCGCGAACTGCCCGTCGACCAGCTCGTGCCCGGCGACGTCGTGCTGCTCGCCCCCGGCGACCTCGTCCCCGCGGACCTGCACCTGCTGCGCGCCCGTGGACTGACCGTCCACGAGGCCGCGCTCACCGGCGAGTCGGCCCCCATCGCCAAGACGGCCCGCACCGCCTCGCAGGACCCCGCGGCGACCGGCCTGGACCTGCCCCACCAGTGCTTCCAGGGCAGCAGCGTCGTCTCCGGCACCGGCACGGGCGTCGTCGTCGCCACCGGCCGGCGCACCCTGCTCTCCGGCGCCCTCTCCGGCGCACCCCGCCGGCGCCCGCCCGGCCCCTTCGACCGCTCGGTCAACGGCATCGCCTGGACCCTCGTCCGGTTCATGCTGCTCGTCGCCCCCCTGGCCCTGGTCGCCGGCGCCCTCGTGCGCGGCCGCGGCCTGGAGACCCTGCCCTTCGCCGTCGCCGTCGCCGTCGGGCTCACGCCCGAGATGCTCCCCGTGATCGTGACGGCCTCCCTCGCCCGCGGCGCCGCCCTGCTCGCCCGCGGCGGCGAGGTCGTCGTCCGCCGGCTGCCCGCCCTGCACGACCTCGGCGCGGCCGACGTGCTGTGCGTCGACAAGACCGGCACCCTCACCGAGAACCGGCCCGTCCTCGCCCTCGCCGAGAACGCCGCCGGCCACCCCGACGACGACGTCCTGCGCTGGGCGGCCCTCGGCGCCCTGTGGACGCTCCACCTCGCCGAACTGCCCGTCCCCGACGCCCTCGACGACGCCGTGCTCGACGCCTGCCCCGGCGACCTCGACGACCTGCCGTACGAAGGCGTCGACGCACTGCCCTGCGGACCCGGGCGGCGCCTGGCCACCGCCGTCGTACGCCGCCCCGGCGACCCCCGCTTCGCCCTCGCCGGCACCCACACCCTCGTCGTCAAGGGCGCCCCCGAGGACGTGCTCGACCGGTGCGCCCTCGATGCGGCCGACCGCGAACGGCACCGGCAGCGCGCCGCCGGCCTCGCCGCCGAAGGACTGCGCGTCCTCGCCGTCGCCCGCGCCGAACGACCCGCCCGCGAGCGGCCCTACACCGAGGCCGACGAACACGACCTCACCTTCACCGGCTTCCTCGCCCTGCGCGACGCGCCCGCCCCCGGCGCCGCCGAGGCCCTCGCCGCCCTCGCCCGGCACGGCGTCACCGTCAAGGTGCTCACCGGCGACCACCCCGGCACGGCCGTACGCGTCTGCCACGAACTCGGCCTCGCACCCGGCGATGCGGTCACCGGCGACCGCATCGACGCCCTCGACGACGCCGCCCTCATGCGGCTGGCCGCCACCACCACCGTCTTCGCCCGCTGCACCCCCGCCCACAAGGCCCGCGTCGTCACCGCCCTGCGCGGCGCCGGGCACACCACCGGATTCCTCGGCGACGGCGTCAACGACCTCGCCGCCCTGCACGCCGCCGACGTCGGCGTCTGCCCGCGCGACGGGGTCGACGTGGCCCGCGAGGCCGCCGACGTCGTCCTCGCCGCCAAGGACCTCACCGCCCTGGACCGGGCCATCGTCACCGGCCGGCGCAGCACCGCCAACATCGGCTCCTACCTGCGGATCACCCTGTCCTCCAACATCGGCAACGTCATCGCCATGCTGGCGGCCGGGCTCATGCTGCCGTTCCTGCCGATGCTGCCGGCGCAGGTCCTCGTCCAGAACCTCTTCTTCGACACGGCCCAGCTCGCCCTGGCCTTCGACCGCCCCGGCCCGGCGGCGGCCGCCACCCCCGCCGTCCTGCGCCCCCGCGCACTCCTGCGGTTCGTGACCGGCTTCGGCCTGCTCAACGCGGCGGCGGACGTGGCGACGTTCGCGGTGCTGGCGGCGGGGGACGAGGGGGTCTTCCATGCGGGGTGGTTCACGGAGAACCTGCTGACGCAGGCGATGGTGATGGTGCTGCTCCGCACGGGGCGCCTGCCGGGGCCCTTGCGGGCGGCGGTTGCAGGATTGGCGCTGGCGGGGCTCCTGCTGCCGGCGTCCCCGGCGGGGGCGGCGCTGGGGATGGCCCCGCTGCCGGTGCCGTATTACGGGGCGCTGGGTGCGGTTCTCGCCGTCTACGGGTGCGCGCTGGCGGTGGCGCGCCGCCGCTAGGGGGTGCCCCGTAAGGGGCGCGGGGAACTGCGCGATCGGCCACCGACGGCCCGCAGCCGACGCATCTGCGGACGCGTCGTGGCTTGTCGCGCGCACGCGGCGCAGCCGCAGATCGATACTGCCCCGCGCCCCTACGGGGCACCCCCAGGGGTCCGGGGGCTTGCCCCCGGGAGACGGGGAGAGGGCGGGGCTGGGGATCAGCCCGCCGCAGGCGCTACCAGTTGCCGCCGCCGAAGTCGCCGCCCCCTCCCCCGTCGCCACCGCCCCAGTCGCCGCCGCCCCCGAAGTCGTCGGGGTTGTAGTCCGAGCCCGTGTAGTCGCCGCCCTCCGGCCCCGCCGGCGGAGCCGCGTACGCGGGGGAGCCGCCGAGCATGCCGCCCAGCATCGTGCCGACGAGGAGCCCGGGCAGCAGGCCGCCGCCGAAGTAGCCGCCGGCCCACGGCGCGTACGCCGGTCCCGCGTCCCAGTAGGGCCGCGGCCCGTACGCGGTCTGCACCTCGCGCGCCATCGGCTCCTGCCCGCTCGCCAGCCGGGTCGCGTCGGCCGCGCAGGCCGGCACGGTACGCAGGGCGCCGCCGGGGGGCGCCCACTGGACGTCCTGTACGGAGGGCCCGTGCCGCGGGTCGAAGAAGCAGGGGGGCCGCCGCTGCGGCAGGGGCGTCCCGGTGCGCCGGGCGGCGAGGGTGGCGAGGGCGAACCGGCCCTCTTCCAGGGTCGCCGTGACGCCGCGCACGTCGTCCGGTTTGCTCGCGGCCGCCATTTTCGACTTGGCCTCGTCGTAGGCGTCGAGCGCCCGGCTGTAGTCGGCCCGCATCTCGTCGGTGGCGCCGGTCTCGGTGGGGGAGAAGTCGAGCCGGTCGAGTTCCTCGCCGAAGGCGGTGATGTCCTCGTCGACGACGACGCGCAGGGCGTCGAGCTCGGCGCGCTCGCGTTCCTCGCGCTTGCGCCGGCCGCGCCGGTAGAGGGCGTAGGCGCCGGCGCCGCCGGCCACCACGAGGGCGCCGCCGGTGATCAGGCCGGTGGTGCCGACGCCCTTGCCGCTGCCGCCCCAGGAGCCGGGGGCGTGGCCGCGGGCGGTGCGGGTGGCCTCGTCGACGAAGGCGTTCAGCTGGGCGTTGGTGTCGCCGTCGGTGCGGCGGACGGAGCCGACGAGGTTGGTGACGGCGTTGCGGGACATGACGCTGCGGTCGGCGGCGGCGTTGAAGGCGTCGCCGAGGTGGACGGCGTAGACGCCGGCGAGGCCGACCTTGGTGCGCAGGTCGCGCAGGACGGTGGCCCGGGGGTACTCGGGCGCGTCGGGCAGGACGGCGACGAAGACGGGCTTGTCGGCGTCCTTGATCTTCCGGGCGAGGGCGTCGGCGTCGGCCGGGGGCAGTTGGCCGGCGGCGCGGGGGTCGACGAAGACGGGGTTCTTGCGCAGGGCCTCGGCCACGGTGTCGAGCCCGCCGGCAGCGTGGGCGCCGGGGCCGCACAGTGCCGTGCCGGCCGCGAGGAGGAGGACCGCGAGGAGGGTCACGAGCCGGTGGACGGCGCGGGGGACGGCGGTGGCGGGCATGGGGAGCTCCTTGGAGGGGTCACGGTCTACTGTGCACCTACCACAAGTGCGGATCAATCAGGCATATCGCCGCACGCCATCCGCACGTCATCCGCACGCCATCCCCGCATCACCCGTAGGAGAGATTGGCGCAGGGGTCGTCGTCCGCCGACCGGGCGCCACGGGCGACGTCCGGGGAGAGCGTGGCGGGCGGGGGTTCCGTGCTCGGCGAGGGAGTCGGACTCGCCGCCGTCGCGTAGTCGCGGCCCAGGGTCAGGGTGATGCCGCTGATGTCCGCCCCGCGGACGTAGGCCCCGGGGAAGAGCCGGGCGAGGTCGCGGGCGTGTCCGGCCTGTCCGGAGCCGAATTCGATGACGGTGGTGGCCTGGTCCTGGGAGCGGGCGGTGGCGGTGCCGGTCACCTCGAAACCGTGCTGCCCGATGGCAGCGGCGGCCCGGGCGGCGAGCCCGTCGACCTCGGTGCCGTTGCGCACGGCGACCTTCGCGCCGCCGCCCGAGATCGGCGCCGGGGTGGACGGCGTGGCCTGCGGGGCCGCCCCGCCGCCGAGGCCCGCGTTCTTGCCGTCGACGGTGCGGTCGGCGCGCAGGGCGGCCCACAGGGCGTCCGCGTCGGGTTGGACGACGGCGACGCGGTTGCCCTCGTACCGCCAGGGCAGGGTCACGAACTTCATGTCGTGCAGGTCGATACCCTTGAGCGACATCGCGAACGACACCATCTTCTGCGCGGAGCCCAGACCCGGGTCGACGGTCAGGGACTTGGTGGCCGCATCGGCGAGCGGCAGCAGCGTGGTGGGGTCGAAGCCCTGGGCGCGCACCTTCTTCACGAGCGAGGACATGAAGGCCTGTTGGCGTTGTATGCGCCCGATGTCGGAGCCGTCGCCGATGCCGTGCCGTACGCGGACGTAGTCCAGGGCGCGCTGCCCGGAGACGGTCTGCGGGCCCTTGGGGAAGAGCAGTTTGCCGCGGGAGCCGAGGTTCGGGTTGAGGTCCCCCTGGTAGACGTCCTTGGGGACGCAGACGTCGACGCCGCCCACGGCCGAGGTCATCGCGGAGAACCCGGCGAAGTCGACGACGACGGTGTGGTCGACGCGCAGTCCGGTCAGGCGCTCGACGGTGTTCTGCGTACAGGCGGGGTTGCCCTGCGGCGATTCGCCCACGGAGAAGGCGGAGTTGAACATCGCGCGGGGCTGCTCGGCGGTCCAGGTGCCGTCGGGCCTGCGGCACGGGGGGATGTCCACCAGCGTGTCGCGCGGGATGGAGACGGCGACCGCGTGCTTGCCGTCGCCGTGGACGTGCAGCAGGAAGGCCGTGTCCGAGCGGCCCACGTCGCCCTCGCCGCCGCCGAGCTCGCTGTTGCCGCCGGCGCGCGAGTCCGAGCCGATGACCAGGACGTTCCGGCCGCCGACGCCGGCGCCGGGCCGGTCCTTGGAGAGCCCGTCCGCATCGAAGGTGTTGATGTTGCCGTTGAGCCTGAGGTACAGCCAGCCGGCGACGGCGGTCACCAGCACCAGGAACGACACCACGATCACGGTGAAGGTCCGCAGCCGCGCGCCCCCGCCCCCGGTCCTGCCTCGCCTGCCGCGCCTGCCGCTCATGTCCGTACCCTCATCGCTCCCCCGGTGTCCGTGCGTTTCCGCACGGTGAGACGGGCGGCCACGGACTTTGGTTGTCCAGTTGCGCAATCTAGCAAGTATTGTGGGCTCGGCTGTCCGGCCGGGACGCATCCAAACCAGTCAGATGAGAGGTGGTGGGCCGCCGTGCTGCGCAATGCCCTGGAGCCCTGGCACATCCTCGTGGTCGTACTCGTCATGGTCCTGCTCTTCGGATCGCGCAAACTGCCCGACACCGCGCGGGCCCTCGGCAAGTCGATGCGCATCCTCAAGAGCGAGGCCAAGGCGATGAAGGACGGGGCCGACGCAGGAGCCGGCGCAGGTGCCGACACGAAGGCCGCAACTGTAGACGGCCCCCGGTGACCCGGACGTCACCCGGCGATCACCTGCGGTACACCCGCCCCTGGTGAGCTTCCTCGCGGCCGCCCGGCACCCCGCCGCGGCCGAGCTAGGAGGAAGCAACCATGGGTTCTCGTCCGTACCGACGCCGTCTCGCCTGGAGCGCCGCCGCGCTCCTCGTCGCCGGTGTCGCCGTGCCCGCCGCCCAGGCGGCCTCGGAGCACGGCGGCCAGTCGGACGCCTTCGCCCACGCCCCGAAGAAGGCCAAGAACGTCATCCTGCTCATCGGCGACGGCATGGGCGACTCCGAGATCACCCTCGCCCGCGACTACACCGTGGGCGCGGCCGGGCGGCTGAACATGGACAGGTTCCCGATGACCGGCGCGTACACCACGTACTCGGTGGACAAGAACGGCAAGCCGGACTACGTCACCGACTCCGCCGCATCCGGCACCGGCTGGGCCACCGGCCACAAGACCGTCAACGGCCGCATATCCAAGACGCCCGGCACCGACAAGCCCATGACCACCATCCTGGAGCTCGCCCAGCGCGGCGGACTGGCCACCGGCAGCGTCACCACCGCCGAGATGACCGACGCCACCCCGGCCGTCCTCGCCTCCCACGCCACCGACCGCAGCTGCCAGGGCCCGGCCGACATGAAGGCCTGCCCGAACGACACCATCGCCAAGGGCGGCCCCGGCTCCATCGCCGAGCAGAGCGTGAACCACAAGGTGGACGTGCTCCTCGGCGGCGGCAAGGCCCGCTTCGACCAGAAGATCACCGAGGGCCCGTACAAGGGCCTGACCGTCACCGAGCAGGCCCGCAAGCTCGGCTACCAGGTGGTGACCGACAGCAAGGGCCTGGCCGGCGCCCGCTCCGGCAAGCCCGTCCTCGGCCTCTTCGCCGACGGCAACGTGCCCGTCGAGTGGACCGGCAAGGCCGCTGCCGTCGGCGGCACCGCCGCCCAGCGCTGCGTGACGAGCAACCCCGAGCGCAAGGCCGGCACCCCCGCCCTGGAGGAGCAGACCCGCCGCGCGCTGGAGCTGCTGAACACGCCCAAGGCCAAGAAGAACGGTTTCTTCCTGCAGGTCGAGGGCGCCTCCATCGACAAGCGCGACCACGCCGCCGACCCCTGCGGCCAGATCGGCGAGACCGCCGCCTTCGACCGCGCCGTGAAGGTCGCCCGCGACTACGCGGCCAAGCACCCCGACACCCTGGTCGTCACCACCGCCGACCACGGCCACAGCAGCCAGATCGTGCCGCTGGAGGCCAACCCGCCCGGCCTGTCCTCCACCCTGATCACCAACGAGGGACAGCAGCTGAAGGTCAACTACTCGACCAACACCCCCGGACAGTCCCAGGAGCACACCGGCACCGAGGTCCGCATCGCCGCACAGGGCCCGAGCTCCCAGCGCGTCCTCGGCGTGACCGACCAGACCGAGCTGTTCACCACCATCCGCACCGCGCTCTCCCTGCGCTGACCCACCCACCCGCACGGGCCCGGCCGCTGTGGGGGCGGCCGGGCCCGTGTGCGGTCACGCCAGTTATCCGGCCCGAACATTGGTGGATCACGCACCCGGTGCAGGACCCCTCAGCATCAACACTGAGAGATCCGTCCCCACCGCGCGCAGGAGGAACCCCGATGTCCGGGTCTCGCGTCCTGGCCCTCGGCCACTACCAGCCCGCCAGGGTGCTCACCAACGACGAGCTGGCCACCATGGTCGACACCAGCGACGAGTGGATCCGCACCCGCGTCGGCATCCGCACCCGTCGTGTCGCCGCCCCCGACGAGACCGTCGCCAGCATGGCCGCCCGGGCCGCGGCCAAGGCCCTGGCCGCCAGCGGCCTCGACCCGGCCGACATCGACCTCGTCCTCGTCGCCACCTGCACCGCCGTCGACCGCAGCCCCAACACCGCCGCCCGCGTGGCCGCCGAGCTCGGCCTCGCCTCGCCCGCGGTCATGGACGTCAACGTCGTCTGCGCCGGCTTCACCCACGCCCTCGCCTCCGCCGACCACGCCATCCGCGCCGGGGCCGCGACCAACGCCCTGGTCGTCGGGGTGGAGAAGTTCACCGACGTCACGGACTGGACCGACCGCACCACCTGCGTCCTGGTCGGCGACGGCGCCGGCGCCGCCGTCGTCACCGCCGCCGAGCAACCCGGCATCGGCCCCGTCGTGTGGGGTTCGGTGCCCGAGATGGGCCACGCCGTACGCATCGAGGGCACGCCCTCGCGCTTCGCCCAGGAAGGCCAGTCGGTCTACCGCTGGGCCACCACGCAGCTGCCGCCGATCGCCCGGCGGGTGTGCGAGCGGGCGGGGCTCGCGCCGGAGGACCTGGCGGCGGTGGTGCTGCACCAGGCGAACCTGCGCATCATCGAGCCGGTGGCCCGGCGGCTGGGGGCGGTCAACGCGATCGTCGCGAGCGACGTGACGGAGTCCGGCAACACGTCGGCGGCCAGCATTCCGCTGGCTCTGTCGAAGCTCGTGGCCTCCGGCCGCGTCGAGCCGGGAGCACCGATCCTGCTGTTCGGCTTCGGTGGCAACCTCTCGTACGCGGGCCAGGTCATCCACTGCCCGTAGGGCGGGGCCCGGAGGGCTTCAGAACACCGACCAGCCCGTCAGCGACGTGAAGTGGTCCAGCGCCGCGACGCCTGCAACGGAGTTGCCCCGCGTGTCGAGCCCCGGGCTCCAGACGCACAGCGTGCAGCGCCCCGGTATGACGGCGACGATGCCGCCGCCCACGCCCGACTTGCCCGGCAGCCCCACCCGGTACGCGAAGTCGCCCGCCGCGTCGTACGTGCCGCAGGTGAGCATCACCGCGTTGATCTGCTTGGCCTCCCGCCGCGGCAGGAGCCGCGAGCCGTCGGTGCGCAGGCCGTGCCGGGCCAGGAAGCCGCTCGCGAGGGCGAGGTCGCGGCAGCTCATTTCGACGGAGCACTGCCGGAAGTAGTGCTCCAGCACGGTCGGCACGGGGTTGTCGAGGTTGCCGTAGCTGGCCATGAAGTGGGCGAGGGCCGCGTTGCGGTCGCCGTGCTCGGACTCGGACTTGGCCACGGCCGCATTGAAGGCGACGTCGGGGTTGCCGCTCTCGGCGCGCAGGAATTCCAGCATCGTGGCGCTGGCGTCGCCCGTCAGGCTCTGGAGCCGGTCGGTGACGACCAGGGCGCCGGCGTTGATGAAGGGGTTGCGCGGAATGCCGTGCTCGTACTCCAGCTGCACCAGCGAGTTGAAGGGATTGCCGGACGGCTCGGTGCCGACCCGTTCCCAGATGCGGTCGCCGCCGTGCGCGAGCACCAGGGCGAGGGCGAAGGCCTTGGAGATCGACTGCACGGAGAAGGGCCGTTCCCAGTCCCCCACGCCGTACAGGCCGCCGTCGACGTCGGCGACGGCCATCCCGAACTGGGCGACGTCGACCTCCGCGAGGGCGGGGATGTAGTCGGCCACCTGTCCGCGGCCGACCAGCGGCCTCGCGAAGGCGGCGACCTCTTCGAGTACGGCCTGGTAGTCCACGGTGGTGTGCTTCCTCTTCTGCTCGCTGGCCGGGCCAGCGTACAAAATGGGGGGCGTGACCAGCGACAATCCCCCCGATCCGGCCGCGTTGCGCCCGCTGCTGCCCTCTGCTGTGCAGGAGCTGGCCGACGATGCGTTCGCCCGGCGCGGCCTGCGGCTGCTGCTCAAGCGGGACGACCTCATACATCCGGACCTGCCCGGCAACAAGTGGCGCAAGCTGGAGCCGAACCTGCGCGCCGCGGCCGCCGCCGGCCGGCGCACGCTGCTCACGTTCGGCGGGGCGTACTCCAACCACCTGCGGGCCACGGCCGCCGCCGGCCGGCTGCTGGGGTTCGCGACGATCGGCATCGTGCGCGGTGACGAGCTGGCGGACCGCCCGCTGAACCCGTCCCTGGCGCAGTGCGCCGCGGACGGCATGCGGCTGCGCTTCGTCGACCGGGCCACGTACCGCCGCAAGACCGAGCCGGAGGTACTGGCCGCGCTCGTGCCGCAGGACTGCTACGTCGTGCCGGAGGGCGGCAGCAACGCGGCCGCCGTCCACGGCTGCCAGGTGCTCGGCCGCGAGCTGCGCGGCGTGGCGGACGTGGTGGGCGTCGCCTGCGGCACGGGCGGCACGCTGGCGGGCCTGGCGGCCGGCCTGGGGCCGGGACAGCGGGCGATCGGCTTCCCGGTGCTCAAGGGCGGCTTCCTGGGCGAGGAGGTGCTGCGCCTGCAGCGGGAGGCGTTCGGCGGGCGGCGCGGGCAGTGGGTGCTGGACGAGCGCTTCCACGCGGGGGGCTACGCCCGGCGGACGCCGGAGCTGGAGGCGTTCGCGGCGGACTTCGAGGCCCGGCACGACGTTCCGCTGGAGCGGGTGTACGTGGCGAAGATGCTCTTCGGGCTGACGACGCTGGCGCAGGAGGGCGCGTTCGCGCCGGGCACGACGGTGGCGGCCGTGATCACGGGCGCGTGACGAAGATCCGCCGGAGACGGCTAGGGCGTGTCCGGCTGATCACGCAGTGCCCCGTAGGGGCGCGGGGAACTGCGCGATCAGCCGGCGACGGCCCGCAGCCGACACGCCACCCCGGGGGCCGACTGCGGGCGCGTCGTGGCTTGTCGCGCCCACGCGGCGGCAGCCGCACATCGACAGAGCCCCGCGCCCCTTCGGGGCGCTAGGCCGTCTCCTCGCGGTATGCGGCCGCCTCCTCCAGGTCCAGGCGCCGCAGCAGCGTGCGCAGCATCTCGTCGTCGATGCGCCGCGCGTCCCGCAGGGCCACGAACACGGCCCGCTCCGCCCCGATGACCTCGCGCGACAGCCGCCGGTAGGTGTCGTCGACCGACTCCCCCGTGCGCTCGTCGACCGCTCCGAGGCGTTCCCAGACGGCGTTGCGGCGGCGTTCGAGGACGGCGCGCAGGCGGTCGGCCAGGGGGGAGGGCAGGGCGTTGCGCTCGTCGGCGAGGAGTTCGGCCAGGCGCCGCTCCGCGGCTTCGGAGGCCTCGCTCTGGGCCTGGGCCTCGACGAGGGTGTCCCTGCCGGGGTCGCGCTGCGGCAGCCGGAGCCGGCGGATCAGCGGGGGCAGGGTGAGGCCTTGCACCACGAGGGTGCCGATCACCGTGGTGAAGGTGAGGAAGAGGATGAGGTTGCGGGCGGGGAAGGGCCCGTGCGTGGCGGCCACGGGTACGGAGAAGGCGATGGCGAGGGAGACGACGCCGCGCATGCCCGCCCAGCTGATGATCACTGCGCCCTGCCAGGTGGGGTTCTCCTCCCGTTCGCGCACGCGCCGGGACAGGGCCCGGGGCACGAAGGTGGCGGGGAAGACCCACAGGAAGCGGGCGAGGACGACGGCCGCGAAGACGGCGAGCGCGTAGATCAGGGCCTCCCCCACCCCGTACGTGCCCAGTTCCCGGAGCACCACCGGCAGCTGGAGGCCGATCAGCATGAAGACGGCGGATTCGAGGAGGAAGGCGACCATGCGCCACACGGCGGCCTCCTGCAGCCGGGTGGCGAAGTCGACCTGCCAGGAGCGGTGGCCGAGGTAGAGGGCGACGACCACGACGGCCAGCACGCCGGAGGCGTGCAGTTGCTCGGCGGTGCCGTAGGCGACGAAGGGGATGAGCAGGGAGAGGGTGTTCTGCAGCAGGGGTTCGCGCAGGTGGGTGCGCAGCCAGTGGAGCGGCACCATCAGGACGAAGCCGACGACGACGCCGCCGAGGGCGGCGAGGACGAATTCGCGGATGCCGTGCGCCCAGCTGACGCTGCCGCCGACGACGCCGGCGACCGCCACCCGGTAGGCGGTGATGGCGGTGGCGTCGTTCACCAGGGACTCGCCCTGCAGGATGGTGGTGAGCCGCGACGGCAGGCCGAGGCGGCGGGCGATGGCGGTGGCGGCGACGGCGTCGGGCGGGGCGACGACGGCGCCGAGCACCATGGCGGCGGCGAGCGGCAGCCCGGGGACGACGAGGTAGGCCGCGTAGCCGACGAAGACGGTGGCGAACAGCACGTAGCCGAAGGACAGCAGCGCCACGGGCCGCAGGTTGGCGCGCAGGTCGAGGTAGGAGCTGTCGAGGGCGGCGGTGTGCAGCAGGGGCGGCAGGAGCAGCGGCAGGACGATGTGCGGATCGAGGGCGTAGTCGGGCACGCCGGGGACGTACGCGGCGGCGAGCCCGGCGGCGACGAGCAGCAGGGGGGCGGGTACGGGGGTGCGGCGGGCGGCGCCGGCGACGACGGCGCTGGCGGCGACCAGCAACAGCAACGGCATGACGTCCATGGGCTCCCCGCCTGTCTGCGCACACACGATCCGGCTGTGCGATCTACCCTGGCAATCATGATCGAGTGTGCGCACGTTCCGGGGTTGCCGCGCCCCGAGCCGGAGCCGCTGGCCGTCACGTGCCCGGACTGCGAGGCGGCGGGCAGTCATCCGGTGCAGCTGCGCATGTGTTTGGTGTGCGGCAACGTGGCCTGCTGCGACTCCTCGCCGTACCGGCACGCGACGGCGCACTTCGAGCGGACGGGGCACGCGGTGATGCGCAGCTTCGAGCCGGGGCAGACCTGGCGTTGGTGCTACGTGGACAAGCACATCGTCTGAAGGGGTGCTGCGCGGGGCCCGGGCTAGCATGCAGGCATGATCCGTACCGCCACGCCGGCCGACGTGCCGGAGATCCACGCGATGATCCGCGAACTCGCGGAGTACGAACGGGCGCTGGAGGAGGCACAGGCCACCGAGGAACAGCTGCGCGAGGCGCTGTTCGGTCCGGAACCCGCCGTGTTCGCCCTGATGGCGGAGAGTGACGAAAAGCCGGGCGAGGCGCTCGGTTTCGCGCTGTGGTTCCGGAACTTCTCGACGTGGACGGGTACGCACGGTATCTATCTCGAAGACCTTTACGTACGGCCGCACGCGCGGGGCGGCGGGTACGGAAAGGCGTTGCTCGCGGAGCTCGCCCGGATCTGCGTCGAGCGCGGCTACCGCCGTTTCGAGTGGTCAGTGCTGGACTGGAACGCCCCGTCGATCGCGTTCTACAAGTCCATCGGGGCGCAGGCCATGGACGAATGGACCGTGCAACGACTTACCGGCGAACCGCTCCGGGCTCTTGCGGCGCTCGCGCAGAGTGACGAAAATCCGAGCAAGCGGCCCAACGAGCCGTCCTCGCTTTCGAATTGAGACCGCAGACCTCTAGCCACTGTCCGTACTCATGGGTTTACCATGAGTGACAGTCGTGGGCCTGCGGCGCGGAACCGCAGATCGCGATAGCGTCTCAGCCGGACCATGTGCCGCCCCGACCCGCACCGGCCTTCACCGGACCGCGCGGGACCGGCGCTCAACTCAGCTCAATGAGCTTGTGCCACCTTGGAGGTGAGGGTGTCCCCCATCGCAGGCGAGCCTGGGACGACCCAGGACTTCGTGGAAGTCCGGCTGCCCGCCGCAGGTGCCTACCTGTCGGTGCTGCGGACAGCGACGGCCGGCCTCGCGGCCCGGCTGGACTTCACCCTCGACGAAATCGAGGACTTGCGCATCGCCGTGGACGAGGCCTGCGCCATCCTGTTGCAACAGGCCGTGCCGGGCTCCGTCCTCAGCTGCGTCTTCCGGCTCGTGGGGGACGCCCTGCGGGTGACCGTCTCGGCACCCACCACCGACGGCCGTGCGCCCGAGCGCGACACCTTCGCCTGGACGGTGCTCTCCGCCCTGGCCGGAGAGGTGGACTCCACCGTCGCGGAGGACCGTACGGTCAGCATCAGCCTGCACAAGAAGCGCGGCGCCGGCCCCGGACAGCCGTGACGGAAGAGGGGGCTCCGTGAGTACTGCGTCACCGCGGGGAGTGCGCACCCCGGCCATCCCGCAGCAGCCTGCCCGGCCGCATCCGGAGGACCTCGATCCGGAGCGTCCCGGCCCGCAGGGCCCGGACCCCGGTCCGGACCAGGCCAGCGACCCTTCGGAGCGGGCGGACCACATGGATCAGCAGCAGCGCCGGCAGCGGAACCCGCACCCGGATCCGCACGACCGCAGCGGAGCCCGGGCCCTGTTCGTCGAGCTGCGCGCGCTTCCCGACGGCTCGCCCGAGCGCGCCGAGCTGCGCAACCACCTGGTGCGGATGCACCTGCCCCTGGTCGAGCACCTGGCCCGGCGCTTCCGCAACCGCGGCGAGCCGCTGGACGACCTCACCCAGGTCGCCACGATCGGGCTGATCAAGTCCGTGGACCGGTTCGACCCCGACCGCGGGGTGGAGTTCTCCACGTACGCCACGCCCACCGTCGTCGGCGAGATCAAGCGGCACTTCCGCGACAAGGGCTGGGCGGTGCGGGTGCCGCGCCGGCTGCAGGAGCTGCGGCTGTCGCTGACCACGGCCACCGCCGAGCTCTCCCAGCGGCACGGCCGCGCCCCGACCGTCCACGAGCTGGCCGAGCACCTGTCGATCTCCGAGGAGGAGGTGCTGGAGGGCCTGGAGTCGGCCAACGCCTACAGCACGCTCTCCCTGGACGTGCCGGACACCGACGACGAGTCCCCGGCGGTCGCCGACACCCTCGGCGCGGAGGACGAGGCGCTGGAGGGCGTGGAGTACCGCGAGTCCCTCAAGCCGCTGCTGGAGGACCTGCCGCCGCGCGAGAAGAAGATCCTGCTGCTGCGCTTCTTCGGCAACATGACCCAGTCCCAGATCGCCCAGGAGGTCGGCATCTCGCAGATGCACGTCTCCCGGCTGCTGGCCCGCACCCTCGCCCAGCTGCGGGACCGCCTGCTGATCGAGGAGTGAGGCGCCTTCCTGTCCCGCGGCACCACGGCGCGCCCCGTAAGGGGCGCGGGGAACTGCGCGACAAGCCACGACGCGCCCGCAGAGGGCATACCGTGCTGCGCCCGGACCGGGGCGGCACGTCGGCCGCAGGCCGCCGGCGGCCGACCGCGCCCCTTTACGGGGCGCCCCTTACGGGGCGCTGCGCGGCCCGGCGCCCAGCGCCTCGGCCGCCGCGGGGCTGACCAGCAGCACGAGCACGGCCACGGCCGCGGCTGCCAGCGCCACCGCCCCGGCGATCAGTGCCCCGCCGCCGTTGAAGAGCGTCCAGGCCACCGGCAGCGCCATGATCTGCGTGATCACGGCCGGGCCGCGGCTCCAGCGGCGCAGCAGCCACAGCCCGCGCGCCGCCAGCAGCGGCAGCACGGCCAGGGCCAGGACGGTCAGGCCGCCCGTCTCCGCCTGCTGCGGGCTGTCGGGGCGGCCCAGCAGGCCCATGACGAGCATGGCGGCGCCCGCGGCGAACAGGGCCAGGCCCTCCAGGCCGACCAGCGCCGCCGCGGCGGTCAGCCGGGCGGGCCGGGGGCCCGGGGAGGCCGCACGGGTGGCGGGGGCGGCGGGGGCGGCGCCCTTCCGGGGGTTTTTCGACGCGGACTGCTTGCTGCTCACCCGATGCAGGGTAGCCGTACCGGCGTCCGGAAAGCCCGGCCTGGGATGGGTGGTGTACCGACAGGTAGGTAGGCTGAAGCGCATGCGTGCGCTTCTTGTGGTCAATCCTTCGGCCACCACCACCAGTGCCCGTACGCGTGACGTCCTGGCGCACGCGCTGGCCAGCGACCTCAAGCTGGACGTCGCGACGACCGAGTACCGGGGGCACGCGCGGGACCTGGCCCGCAGAGCGGCCGAGAGCGGGACCATCGAGCTGGTGGTCGCGCTCGGCGGCGACGGCACGGTCAACGAGGTCGTCAACGGCCTGCTGCACGCCGGCCCCGACCCGCAGGGCCTGCCTCGCCTGGCCGTCGTGCCGGGCGGCTCCACCAACGTCTTCGCCCGGGCCCTGGGCCTGCCCAACGACGTCGTGGAGGCCACCGGCGCCCTGCTGGACGCGCTGCGCGAGGGCTCGGAGCGCACGGTGGGCCTCGGCCTGGCGGCCGGCACGCCCGGCACCGAGGACGAGGGGGTGCCCGAGCGCTGGTTCACCTTCTGCGCCGGCTTCGGCTTCGACGCGGGGGTCGTGGGCCGGGTGGAGCAGCAGCGCGAGCGCGGCAAGCGTTCGACCCACGCCCTGTACGTGCGACAGATGATGCGCCAGTTCCTCGGGGAACCGAACCGCCGGCACGGCACGATCACCCTCGAACGGCCGGACGAGGAGCCACTCGAGAATCTCGTCATGTCGATAATCTGCAACACCGCCCCGTGGACCTACCTGGGCAACCGCCCGGTCTACGCGGCGCCGCAGGCGTCCTTCGACACCGCCCTTGACGTGCTCGGATTCACCAAGCTGTCCACGGTGACCGCCACCCGCCACGCGCTGCAGCTGCTGGCCTCGACGCCGGAGCGCGGGCCGGAGGGCAAACACGCTGTGTCACTGCATGACCAGACCTCCTTCACCTTGCATTCGCAGGCCCCCCTGCCGTTCCAGATGGACGGCGACCACCTCGGGCTGCGGTCGAGCGTGACGTTCACAGGCGTTCGCCGTGCACTGCGTGTGATTGTGTGAGTGCGAGGGACCAAAGTCCTTACAGTCGAACGTTTAGACTGGGTTCCACCCCCTGGAATGACGGCTGTGACCTAGCCGACACCGAGGAATCAAAAAAAACTTTCCGGAAGGGGTTGTATCCGTCGCCGAGGTTTGCGAGTCTCTTCCTGGCGATCGGGACAGCCCGCCATCAAGGCTTCCCCGGAGAGCCCGAACCCCCTCCTTTTCCTCCCTGGACCACACCAGCGTGCAGCTGGGCGTCGGCCCTTCCCTTGCGAGGGGATTCGTGAAAGCGTTCACATTCACAAGCCACGTAGCCGTAACACGAGGAGATGGAGCAGCCATGGACTGGCGTCACAACGCCGTTTGCCGCGAGGAAGACCCCGAGCTGTTCTTCCCCATCGGCAACACCGGTCCTGCGCTGCTGCAGATCGAGGAAGCCAAGGCCGTCTGCCGTCGCTGCCCCGTGATGGAGCAGTGCCTGCAGTGGGCGCTCGAGTCCGGCCAGGACTCCGGCGTCTGGGGTGGTCTCAGCGAGGACGAGCGCCGCGCCATGAAGCGCCGTGCCGCCCGCAACCGGGCGCGCAACGCGACCGCCTGACGAGGACCCCTTTCGGCCCCCGAGCCGCAGCGCGCAGTACCCCCCACGGTGCGCTAAGCACACAGTGCATACAACGCTTTGAGCCCGGTCGCTCTCGTTCGAGAGCGACCGGGCTCAGTGCTGTGCGGGGCGCGGTGCGGGACCGGTCAGTGCTTCTCGGCCCGGACGGGGAGGTCGAGCACGACCCTGGTGCCCCGTTCGGCGGCGGGCACCATGTCGAACGTCCCGCCCAGCTCCCCCTCGACGAGGGTGCGCACGATCTGCAGACCGAGGTTGCCCGCGCGCTGCGGGTCGAAGCCCGCGGGCAGGCCGCGGCCGTCGTCCTGCACGGAGATCAGCAGCCGGGCGTCCCGGCGGGTGCCGCCGCGCACCGCGGTGACCTCGACCGTGCCCTGCTCGCCCGGGCCGAAGCCGTGCTCCAGGGCGTTCTGCAGCAGCTCGGTCAGCACCATCGACAGGGGGGTGGCGACCTCGGCCTCGAGTATCCCGAAGCGGCCGGTGCGCCGGGCGGCGACCCGGCCCGGGGAGATCTCCGCGACCATGGCGAGCACCCGGTCGGCGATCTCGTCGAACTCCACCCGCTCGTCGAGGTTCTGCGAGAGGGTCTCGTGGACGATCGCGATCGAGCCGACCCGGCGGACCGCCTCCTCCAGCGCCTCCCTGCCCTCGGCGGAGCCGATGCGGCGGGCCTGCAGGCGCAGCAGGGCGGCCACGGTCTGCAGGTTGTTCTTCACCCGGTGGTGGATCTCCCGGATGGTGGCGTCCTTGGTGATCAACTCGCGCTCGCGGCGTCGCAGTTCGGTCACGTCGCGCAGCAGCACGAGCGAACCGATGTGGCTGCCCTTGGGTTTGAGCGGGATGGCGCGCAGATGGATGACCCCGTCGTTCGCCTCAACCTCGAACTCGCGCGGGGCCCAGCCGCTGGCCAGCTTGGCCAGGCCCTCGTCGACCGGGGCCCGGGAGGGCGCCAACCGGGCGGTGGTCTCGCCCAGATGGTGGCCGACGAGATCGGCGGCCAGCCCGAGCCGGTGGTACGCGGAGAGCGCGTTGGGGCTGGCGTACTGGACGATGCCGTCGGCGTCCAGCCGGATCAGCCCGTCGCCGGCCCGGGGCGAGGCGTCCATGTCGACTTGTTGATCGGGGAACGGGAAGGTGCCGGCCGCGATCATCTGCGCGAGGTCGGAGGCGCTCTGCAGGTAGGTGAGCTCCAGCCGGCTGGGCGTGCGGACGGTCAGCAGGTTGGTGTTGCGGGCGATGACACCCAGCACCCGGCCCTCCCGGCGCACCGGGATGGACTCCACCCGCACGGGGACCTCCTCGCGCCATTCGGGGTCGCCCTCGCGCACGATCCGGCCCTCGTCGAGGGCGGCATCCAGCATGGGGCGGCGGCCGCGCGGCACCATGTGGCCGACCATGTCGTTCTGGTACGAGGTCGGGCCGGTGTTGGGGCGCATCTGGGCGATGGAGACGTACCGCGTCCCGTCCAGCGTCGGCACCCACAGCACGAGGTCGGCGAAGGAGAGGTCGGAGAGCAGCTGCCACTCCGAGACCAGCAGATGCAGCCACTCCAGGTCGGAGTCGTCGAGGTCGGTGTGCTGGCGTACGAGATCGTTCATGGAGGGCACGCCAGCGAGCCTACCCGGGGCGGCGGGCGGCGGGATTTCCCGTCCGGACCACCCGATGGGGGAACTCCCATGGACAGCGGCGAATGGTCTAGTCCACAATGAAACGGCAAAGTCTTCCGCCCCCTCCGCACAAGGGAGGCGGAACGAGGCCGGCCCGCGCCACGCGCGGCACCCCGGCCTCCGGCCGGCCCGTCGGGCCGCGGGGCCCGCACACCCCGCGCCACCCACCGGCCGGTGTCGCTCCGGGCTGCGGTGCCCGCTGGGTCGAGGGTCCCGGCAGGCGCCGCGGCCCGTAGTCGTATCCGGGCCGTATCCGGGACCACATTGGGGGCCGTACGGGCTCCCGGTCGTACGGGAGGCGTTCGAGGCGCTCTGCTAAATTGGTCTATACCACACCCCTCTTGAGATCGGCAGGCCCAGCGTGGAAGTTGTCATCGTCCCGGACGCCAAGGCAGGCGGCGAGCTCATCGCCGAGGCCATGGCCGCTCTGCTGCGCCGCAAGCCCGACGCCCTGCTCGGGGTTGCCACCGGTTCCACCCCGCTGCCCGTCTACGAGGCGCTCGCCGCCAAGGTCCGCGGCGGCGCGGTCGACGTCTCCCGCGCCCGCGTCTGCCAGCTCGACGAGTACGTGGGGCTGCCGGCCGACCACCCCGAGTCCTACCGCTCGGTCGTCCTGCGCCAGGTCGTCGAGCCGCTCGGGCTGACCGCACAGTCCTTCATGGGCCCCGACGGCAACACCGCGGACGTCCCGGCCGCCTGCGAGGCGTACGACCGCGCCCTGGCCGAGGCCGGCGGGGTGGACCTGCAGCTGCTCGGCATCGGCACCGACGGGCACATCGGCTTCAACGAGCCGTGCTCCTCGCTCGCCTCCCGCACCCGGCTCAAGACGCTCACCCACCAGACGCGCGTCGACAACGCCCGCTTCTTCGACGGCGACATCGAGCAGGTGCCGCACCACGTCATCACCCAGGGCATCGGCACCATCCTGGAGGCCCGTCACCTGGTGCTGCTGGCGACGGGCGAGGGCAAGGCGGAGGCGGTGGCCCGCTCCGTCGAGGGGCCGGTCTCCGCCTTCGTCCCGGCCTCGGCCCTGCAGCTGCACCCCCACGCGACGGTGGTCGTCGACGAGGCCGCGGCCTCGAAGCTGAAGCTCGCGGACTACTTCCGCGCCACGTACGCGGCCAAGCCGGCCTGGCAGGGGCTGTAGGAGCAACGGCGCACCGGTGGCCCGGCGCCCGTCAGGAGGCGGGGGTCGGGCCTTCCAGGTGCTCGCTGATCCACTCGATCGGTCCGGCGTCCATGCCCCGCAGGTACGTCGCGCCGTTGTGGGTGCCGCCCTCGATGACGTTCAGCTTGGTGTGGACCGGGCCCTTGTCGCCGTACGTCGCGATGAACTTCGTGACGTCGCTGATCATCTTCTTGTTCTCCTTGGTCCCGTACTGGAACGCCAGGTAGACGTCGGGGCCCTTGCGGGCGATCAGCTCCTTGGCCAGGACCTCGGGGTTGTTCTGCTGCCGCTCGGTCTCGTGCCCCTTCCACAGCGGGGAGTCGGGCACGATGTCGGGGCCGGAGGCGATGACGGCCTTGAACTTGTCCGGCTTCTGCAGCACGGACTTCAGGCCCACGAATCCACCGGTGGAGGAGCCCATGAAGGCCCAGCCGTCACGCGACTTCAGCGTGCGGAAATTCGCCTTCATGAGGTCGGGGACGTCCTCCGTCAGCCAGGTGCCCATCTTGGGCTGGCCGGGGATGTCACTGCCGTCCCAGTAGATGCCGCCGTCGTCCGGGCCCGGATTGAGGATCGGCATCGCCAGGAGGAAGGGCTTGCTCTTCCCCTCCTGGTACCACTTGGTGATGCTGCCCTCCAGGGAGAGCTTGTCGTTGCCGAACTCTCCGAACGCCCAGTAATTGCCGTCGTGGCCCGGGCCACCGGGCAGGGCTATCAGCACGGGGAAGCCGCTCTTGGCGAACTTCGGGTCCATGTATTCCTTGGGCGCCCAGACCCACACCTTGCCCTTGAAGCCCGACTTCCCGCCGGTGATCGACACGACGCTGACCTGCGTGCCGTCGCTCATCGTCTTGGCGTTGCGGAAATCGGCCTTCGGGCCTGTGGGCAGCAGCGTCTTCGAGTCGGCCGGCTTTCCGCCCTTGCCGTCGGTCGCGCCGCCGCCCTGGTCGTAGCTGACCGGGGCTCCCTCGTCGGTGAAGGGGGGTATCTCGAAGTAGCTCATCACCGGCCAGGCGACCAGTCCGAGCGCGACCACCGACGCGCCCGCGACGATCCAGCGCCGTGCACGGGTGGCACGGCGCCGGCCCCGTGACTGGTACGGCGCGGTGGACGGCGGATGCGTCGTCGGGGGTGTGTTCACACGTGCTCCAGCTGCCGGCCCGAGAGGGCTGCTGCCCGAAGGCAGTAACGGATGTTCCGTCCGGGAAGACGGACCATGCCGAGCTGCAGGTTCCCTCGTCCGGGTGCTTGACAAAAGTCTAGTCGGAGCAGCGATGTGATGAACGGGGCCAGGCGCCCCTACGGGGCGCTGCATGACCCGCCGGACACGGCCTACCGCACCCCCGCCAGGACCTCCGCGGCGGCCGTGCCGCACACGCGCGCCGCCCCGTGCGTCGCCACGTGCACCGCACCGCGCGGCGCGGCCCGCGGCACGCCCATCTCCACGACCACCGTCTCCGGCCGGGCCGCCAGCAGCGCGTCCAGCGCCCGGCCCATCCAGCCGTGGCGGTGCTCGTCGCGCACCACGGCCACGATCCGCCGCTCACCGGCGTCCGCCAGCACCTGCTCGGCGCCGTCGTCCTCGGGACCGTACGTCAGCGTGGTCGTCCCCGGCAGCAGCCGCGCCAGCTCCGCACCGACGCCCCACGGCGTCTCGTCGCCCACGGCGATGTTGGCCACCGGGGTGAAGGCCGCCACGTGCGCGGGCTGCGTCAGCGGCGCGAACCCCGCGGACGGGGTGACCCGCAGGGCCCGCCGCGCCGCGACGAGCCCGATGCCGGGTGCGGGCGCGGTCCCCTCCCCCGCGCCCGCACCCGTACCGGTGGTCCAGCGGCCCAGCGCCCGTACCCGGGCGGCCGCGTCGGCGAGGCGCTCCTCGGCCAGCTCGCCGGCGCGCACCGCCGCGACGAGCGCGTCGCGCAGCCGCAGCACGGTGGCCTCGTCGGCCAGCCCGCCGCCGACGCAGATCGCGTCCGCGCCGGCCGCCAGGGCCATGACGCTGCCGCGTTCGATCCCGTAGGTGGCGGAGACGGCGGCCATCTCCATGCCGTCGGTGACGATCAGCCCGTCGAAGCCGAGCCCGCCGTCGGCGACGGGTGCGCGCAGCAGGCCGTGCAGGGCGGCGGGGCTGAGGGTGGCCGGCAGGGCGGGGTCGAGGGCGGGCAGCAGGATGTGTGCGCTCATCACGGCCCTGGTGCCGGCGGCGACGGCCGCGCGGAAGGGCACCAGCTCCCGGGTGCGCAGGGTCTCCAGGCCGGCCTCGACCCGGGGCAGGTCGTGGTGGGAGTCGACGGCGGTGTCGCCGTGGCCGGGGAAGTGCTTGGTGCAGGCCGCGACCCCGGCGGACTGCAGCCCCTCGACGTAGGCGGCGGTGTGCCGGGCGACGAGGTGCGGGTCGGCGCCGAAGGACCGTACGCCGATGACGGGGTTGTCGGGGTCGGAGTTGACGTCGCCGGAGGGCGCCCAGTTGAGGTTGACGCCGCACTCGGCGAGCCGCCGGCCGAGCTCGCGGGCGACGGAGCGGGTCAGCTCGGTGTCGTCGACGGCGCCGAGGGCGAGGTTGCCGGGGAAGGAGGAGCCGGTGCGCACCTCCAGACGGGTGACGTCGCCGCCCTCCTCGTCGATGGCGACGAGCACGTCCGGGCACTCGGCCCGCAGCCGGGCGGTGAGCGCGGCCAGCTGCCCGGCCGAGGCGATGTTGCGGCCGAAGAGGCCGACGGAGCACAGTCCTTCGCCGAGCCGGCGCAGCAGCCAGTCGGGGGCGGTGGTGCCGGTGAAGCCGGGCTGCAGGACGGTGAGGGCGTCGCGGGTGAGCGTGCCGGCGGGGGCGGGTGCGGTCATGTCGGTGGTCATGTCGGTCTCCTAGCCCTTCACTGCGCCGGAGGTGAGCCCTCCGACCGCCTTGCGCTGCAGGATGACGAAGAGGACGAGGATCGGTACGGCGAAGAGCGAGGAGGCGGCCATGGTGGCGCCCCAGTCGTCGCCGAAGGTGGTGCGGAATCCGGTGATCCACAGCGGGAGCGTCTGGGCGCCCGGGTCCTTGTTGAGGATGAGGACCATCGGGAATTCATTCCACACGGTGATGAAGCCGAACAGCGACGTGGCCATGACGCCCGGCGCCAGCAGCGGGAAGATCACCTTCCGGAATGCCTGGAGGCGGGTGCAGCCGTCGACCATGGCGGACTCCTCCAGCTCCTTGGGCACGGCGGCGACGTAGCCGCGCAGCGTCAGGACGGTGAAGGGCAGCACCATGACGGTGTAGATGGCGATGAGCGGCGGCAGGCTGTTGAGCATGTCCGCGTCGCGCACGATCATGTAGTACGCGATGGTCATGACCTCCCAGGGGGCCATCTGCGCCATCATCATCACCAGGACGAAGCCCTTGCGGCCCTTGAAGCGCATGCGCGCGACCGCGAAGGACGCCAGCAGTGCGATGACGAGCGAGAGCCCGACGGCCACCAGGGTGACGGTCAGGGAGTTGCCCACGAACGTCCAGAAGCCGTCCGCCGCCACCGCCCTGTCGAAGTGCCCGAAGGTGGGGCTGGTCGGGAACCAGACCGGGGTGTCGCTGACGATGTCCTTGTTGGCCTTGAAGGCCGTGGCGAACATCCAGTAGACGGGGAAGGCGAAGACGACGAACAGGACGCACGCCGTCACGGGCGGCCAGATCCGGCCGATCAGCGAGCGCCTCACAGCTCGTCCTCCTCTTGCTTGAGCACCAGGCGCAGGTAGTAGGCGGTCAGGCCCAGCAGGATCACGATGGTCAGGATGGAGATGGCGGCGCCCATGCCGAAGTGCTGGCTGCCCATGCCCTCGGCGAAGGCGTACACCGGCAGGGTCTCGGTGAGCCGGTCGGGGCCGCCCTCGTTGATGGCGAAGACCTGGGTGAAGGCCTTGAAGACCCAGATGACCTCCAGGAAGGTCGTGGCGAGGAAGAAGGGCTTGAGGAAGGGGAAGGTCACGGAGGTGAACTTCTTCCAGGTGCCCGCGCCGTCCAGGGAGGCCGCCTCGTACAGCTCCTTGGGGATGGTGGTCGTCGCCGCGTAGAGGTTGATCGCCACGAAGGGGATCGACTGCCAGACGATCAGCACGGTGATGACGAAGAACGTGGACAGCTGTCCGCTGGTCCAGTTGTAGCCGGCCATGGAGTGCCAGCCGAGGGCATCGAGCAGGTAGTTGACGACGCCGAAGCGCTGGTCGAACAGCCACTGGAAGACGGTGGTCGCGGCGACGACCGGCATGGCCCAGGCCAGCACCAGGCCGAGCGAGAGCAGCAGGCGGGCCTTGCCGCCCAGCCGGGCCAGCAGCAGGCCGATCAGGCAGCCGAGCACCATGATCAGGGCGACGTTGGCGGCCGTGAAGACGACCGTCCGGCCGGTGACGTGCCAGAACTCGCTGCTGCGCAGCACGTCGGAGTAGTTGTCGAGGCCCGTCCACTCGGTGACATGCCGGATCAGCTGGCGCTTGTTGAGGTTCTGCAGGGACAGCAGGCCGTTCTTGACCATCGTCCAGCCCAGCAGCAGCACGGTCAGCGCGACGGTGGGCAGGATCAGCAGGTACGGCACGCTGCCGGCAGCGCGCTCACGGCCGCGGCGGGGCGGCGGCGCGGTGCCCTTGCCGGTCCGGGGCGCAGGCGCGGTGGCCGGCACCTCCTCGATCTGCGCTGACATCGTCGTCCGCCTTCTCCCTGTGGACCTGTGGAACGGTGGTGCGTGGCTCGAGGCCCGGGCCGGGGCCCGGGCCCGATGCGCTGCCCTACTGCTTCTGGCTGAGGCGCTTGTTCATCTCGGCCTCGACCTGCTGGGCGGCGTCGGCCGGGGACTTTCCTTCGAGGACGGCCGTCATGTACGCCTTGATCGGGTTGGGCGCGTTCTCGACGTTGGCCCACTCGGGGATCAGCGGCGTGGTGCCACCGCCCTTGGCGGCCGGCGCGGCGGCCTCGGCGGCGGCGTTGCCCTTGACGTTGGTCAGCAGCGCTTCCTTGTTGGGGATCGAGGCGACCTCCTTGGCGAGTGCCGCCTCGTTCTTGTCGGAGAGCGCGATCTTCAGGAACTCCTCGGCGAGGTCCTTCTTCTTGCTGCCCTCGGCGACGGCGAGGTTGGAGCCGCCGAGGAAGACGCCCTCGGGCTTGTCGGCGCTCTCACCGGGGATGGTGAAGTAGCCGATCTCCTTCTCGATCTGCGGGTTGGCCTTGATCGCCGTCTGGGCCTCCCAGCCCATGCCGATGAACGCGCCCGTCTTCCCCTTGGCGAAGATGTCGGCCTGCTGCGGGGTGGCCTCGTCCTTGTCCTTGGGGGCCTTGCTGAAGGCCTGGTACTGCTTGTAGATCTCCATGGCCTTGGCGACCTTGGGGTCGGCGAGGTTGGAGACGTACTTCTTGCCGTCCTTCTTCACCAGGTCGGCGCCGGTGCCGATGGTCAGGCCGTCGAAGAAGTACCAGTTCTGGCCGGGAAGGTAGAGCGGCTCGGCGTCGCCCTTCTTCTGGATGGCCTCCAGGTCCTTGAAGAACTCCTCGCGCGTCTTCGGCACGTCCTTGATGCCGGCGTCCGCCCAGATGCGCTTGTTGTAGATGACCACGCGGCTGGCGGCGTACCAGGGGGCGGCGTACTGCTTGCCCTCGAAGACGGCCGCCTTGTTGAGGGACTCGGTCCAGCCCGCGCCGATCTCCTTCTTCAGGTCGTCGAGCTCGGCGAGGCCGCCGGTCTGGGCGTAGGAGGGGGTCTGGGTGTTGCCGATCTCCAGGACGTCCGGCGGGTTGGACTCGGAGAGGGCGGTGGTGACCTTCTGCTGGATCCCGTTCCACTTCTGGACCTGGATGTCCAGCTTCGCACCGGTCTTCTGTTCGAACTCGGCCTGGACGGCCTTGGTCCAGCCCGGCGGATTCGAGCCATCCATGAACCAGACGGTGAGGGTCTTGCCCTTGGAACCGTCGGCGGCCTTCTCCTTGTCACTGTCGCTGGACCCACAGGCAGCAACACTCACCAGCATGGCCGCGACACCCGTCGCCGCTATGAGCCCTCGCTTCACGGCACTCTCCCTCAAGGACCGACTGTGGTCTTTAATGGTTTAGACCAGTGCCCGCAGCTTGGCCTAGACCTTTTGGGGTGTCAAGGGTGTATAAGAGTCGCCTCGGCTCCGTTACCGGACCGACACCTCGGCACCGGCCGGGGGCAGCTCCGGCCGTCCCGGGCCATGCCCGTGCCACCATGTGACCGCTACGGACGGAGGAGCCGGTGACGGCAGCAGGACCATCGGAGTCGGGAAGGCACGCCATGGCGACCGAGGGCGGTACGGCGGAGAGCGGCGGCGCGGGAGGCGCGCGGACCGCGCGCATTCCCAAGTATTACCGCCTCAAACGGCACTTGCTGGACATGACCGAAACCATGCCCCCCGGCACCCCCGTGCCCCCCGAACGCACCCTCGCCGCCGAGTTCGACACCTCGCGCACGACCGTGCGCCAGGCCCTGCAGGAGCTCGTCGTCGAGGGCCGGCTGGAGCGCATCCAGGGCAAGGGCACCTTCGTGGCCAAGCCCAAGGTCTCCCAGGCCCTCCAACTGACCTCCTACACGGAGGACATGCGCGCCCAGGGCCTGGAGCCCACCTCGCAGCTGCTCGACATCGGCTACGTCACCGCCGACGACCGCCTCGCCGCGCTCCTGGACATCACCGCCGGCGGCCGCGTCCTGCGCATCGAACGGCTCCGGCTGGCCAGCGGCGAACCGATGGCCATCGAGACCACCCACCTGTCGGCCAAGCGCTTCCCGGCCCTGCGCCGCAACCTGGTCAAGTACACCTCGCTCTACACCGCGCTGGCCGAGGTCTACGACGTCCGCCTCGCCGAGGCCGAGGAGACCATCGAGACCTCCCTGGCCACCCCCCGCGAGGCCGGTCTGCTCGGCACGGACGTGGGCCTGCCCATGCTGATGCTCTCCCGCCACTCGCTGGACGCGGAGGGCAACCCGGTGGAATGGGTGCGCTCGGTCTACCGCGGGGACCGCTACAAGTTCGTGGCCCGCCTGCGCAGGCCGGCGCAGGAGTGAGGCCCTCGGCGTAAAGGAGGGCTAAGGGGCCGGGGGCCCTTCATGACCATTCGATGAGCGTTCCGCAAACATGCACGCACGGTGGCGTCCGGTGTCAGTGGGCCCTCGTAGCCTGTGGCCATGTCCTGCAACACGCTCACGCCCCCGACCCCGGAGCAGCTCAACGCCGAGATCCGCACCTTCCTGGCCGCCCGCACCGGACGCACCCTCACCAGCGCCGAGCGCGACGTCTACGAACGGCTGCGCACGGCCTGGCTCGCCGCCGGCCGCCAGGCCCACCGCGGCCGCTGAACCCAGCGCGTACGGTATCGGAATGAGCCACGCCGTCGAAGCCGTCGATGCCGCCGCCAGCGCCCTCCACCAGGGCACCTGGACCCCCGCCGACCTCGAACTGAGTCTCGCCCGGGACTTCCTGGCCCACCGCGACGCCCTGGACCCCCGCCTCCTTCCGGCCATGCCGCCCTCCCCCTCGCCCCAGGGCTGGGTGACCCAGCACGTGCTGTGGCTGGAGGACGTCGCCCAGCTCGCCGACGCCTTCCTGACCGGCTGGCGCCCCTGGCTCGCCGACGGCCACATGGTGGCCCTCCTCACCGCCTACGCCACCCTGGCCCGCACGGCCACCCCCCTGGCCGCCCGCCTCGCCCAGGACTGGGCCACCGAATGGCAGGCACCCCCGACCCAGGAACAGACCACCTGGTGGGAGGACTGGCACCTCCCCCAGGAACAACGCCGCGAACTCGACGCCCTGACCGACCGCCTCGTCATGACGGGCGCGGTCATGGTCATGGCCCTCAACCACGCGGGGGGCGCGGGGCGTTAGCGCTCACGCCGTGACGGTGAGCTCGACGTCCAGGACGACGCCGTCGGCGGTGGCGAGCCGCAGGACGTACGTGCCCGGTTGCCCGTCGGCATGGATCACCGGCAGACCGATCACGCCGTCGGCGCCGGGCGGCGGCAGCACGAGGGTGCGGACGGCCTTGCCCGAGGCGTCCGTGAAGTACGGGCCGAGGGTGTTCTCGGCTGCGTTCTCCTTGCTCGTGAGGAAGGTGGCGGTGAGCACGGTGCCGCGGGCGGCCTGCCCGTAGCGGGTGGCTGCAACCCGCAGGCCCTCGGCGAAGGTGCCGTTCGCCGGTGCTGTGAGGGCCTGTTCACCGACCCGTGCCAGGGTGTTGGCGGTGGCAGTGGCGGACAGCCCGGCGTTCACCCGGAACGTCACCTCCTTCCCGGCGGTGCCGGCCGTGACGAGGAAGCCGCCCGGCCGGTCACCGACCCGCAGCCGCGGCGCGACGGCGATGCCCTGGGCGTCGGTGGTGACGGTGACGGTCGTGGCGTCACCGTGTCCCGGGAACCGGGCATCCGTGACGGCGCCGACGATCTCGAAGGTGACGCCGGCTCCGGCGACGGCGTCACCGCGCGCATTGCTCGCCCGGACGCGCGCGACCTGGTCGAGGTCCTGGCCGGTCTCGGCGTCGCGGCTCTGCTCCCCGAGAGGAACGAGACGGGTGACGGTACGAGCGTCGGGCTCGGGCGTCGGCTTCGGCGTCGGCAGGGGCTTGGGCTTGGGTTTGGGCTTGGGCTCGGGCTCGGGCTGCGGCTTGTCCACGGATGCGGTGACCGCCGCGGTGCGTACGGCCACACGGGTGGGAGCCCCGGACCGCCCGTCCGCCGGATCGGGGTGGTGCGGAACCGCCGGGGTGTCGTCGGGGAGAGCGGTGACCTTGCCCCCCTGGTACGTCCGCATCCACTGCAGGACGGCGTTGACGTACTCCCGCGAGTTGTTGTAACTGAGGATCGCCTTGTCGAGGTCGGCAGGATCCGTGAGGTTCCGGTCGCCCGCGCAGAGGTACCGGGCGGTGCCGAGGGCGGCGTCGTAGATGTTGTTGGGGTCCTCGACCCCGTCACCGTTGCCGTCGGCGCCCCAGGTGCCCCAGGTGGAGGGGATGAACTGGGTGGGTCCGACGGCACGGTCGTACTCTGTGTCCCCGTCCCAGCGCCCGCCGTCGGTGTCGCCGATGAGCGCGAACTGCTTCCCGTCCAGCCGCGGACCCCGGATCGGCCGCTCCGTCGACCCGTCGGTGCGCAGCCCGTAACCGGAGGCGTGCACGGACTCCACCCGCCCGATCCCGGCGACCAGCTCCCACGGGATGCGGCACCCCGGCTGGCTCGCGGCCAGCGCCTGGGCGGCCTTCTTGTACGCATCGAGCGCGGTGGCCGGAATGCCGGCCTCACCACCGGCGGACATTCCGGATCCAGCGGGCTTGCGCAGGTCGGGCAGCGCAAGGTCGGGCACCCCCCTCGAGGGTGCGGCCTGCGCGCTGTCCGGCCCGGGCGCGGCCGGCCGGGCGTCGGCGGTGAGCGGCCCCGCCCCGGCGGCCGTCGTCAACGACGCGGCGAGCGCGGCCCCGCACAGCCCCCGGCGGGCACGGCGGGTGAGGAGGAAGGCGGGGGCGAGCTTCACCGGTAGGAACTTCATGGGGGTGCGATGTCCTGGGATTGCTGGTGAACGGGCTGCGGGGCCGGCACTCGGGTGTGCCGGCCCCACGGGACGGATCAGCGCTTGAGGCCGCTGTTCCAGACCTTCACGGGAGCGTTGAAGCCGCTTCCGTTGCTGGTGAAGGTCCACAGTCCGGTCGACGTACGGCCGTCGGTGCCCTGCCCGTAGTCGTACGTGACGCTGATGTCGGCCTTGCCGTCACCGTTGAAGTCACCGGCGGCGAGCTCGCTCGCGTCCCAGGTCCAGCTGTCGACCGAGGTGCCGCTCTCCCAGACCTTGCGCGGGTCGGAGAAGCCGTCCTTGGTGCCGGAGAAGACCCACAGGCCGGTCTTGTTCCTGCCGGAGACCGGGCCGTAGTTGTAGAGAACGGCGATGTCGGCCTTGCGGTCACCGTCGAAGTCACCGGCCACGACCTTGCTGGCCTCCCAGCTCCAGCTGCGGCCCTCCCAGGTCAGGCTGTTCCAGACCTTGCGGTGCTCGACGAAGCCGTTGCTGTTGTCGGCGATGAGCCACAGCGCCGTCTCGTTGCGGCTGTCCGAGGTCGTGCCGTTGCCGTAGAGGACGGCAATATCGCTCTTGCCGTCGCCGTTGAAGTCACCGGCGACCATCTTGCTGCTGTTCCAGTTCCAGCTGGTCGAGCCGCTCTCCCACGCCTTGCGGGGCTCGGCGAAGCCGCTGCCGGTGCTGGTGAAGGTCAGCAGGCCGCTTTCGTTGCGGGATCCGCTCTTGCCGTAGTTGTAGAGGACGGCGATGTCGCTCTTGCCGTCGCCGTCGAAGTCGCCGGCGGCGATCTTGCTGGCGTCCCAGTTCCAGCTCTTCCAGGCGCTGGAACCGCTCTCCCAGGCCCTCACGGGAGCGTTGAAGCCGTTCCCGTTGCTGGTGAAGGTGAACAGACCGGTCCGGTTGAGGCCGTCGGCGGTCCTGCCGTAGTTGTACAGGGCTCCGATGTCGGTCTTCCCGTCACCGTTGAAGTCACCGGACGTCAGCTTGACGGCGTCCCACCGCCAGCTGTCGGAGCCGGTGTCCCACACGGCGCGCGGCTCCTGGAAGCCCTCGCCGGTGGCGGTGTGGACCCACAGTGCCGCCCGGCCCCGGCCGTCCTTCGACGGACCGTAGTCGGTCAGCATGGCGACGTCGGCCTTGCCGTCGCCGTCGAAGTCGCCGGTGGTCGTCGTGTAGCGCTTCGGCAGACCACGCACCTGCTGGACCCAGAAGGCGACGTCGTCGACCCGGCTCGCGACGGCGCCCTTGCGGGTCTCGCCCTCGTTGCCGAAGCAGCCGCCCTGCCAGGAGGTGCTGCTGACGGCCACCAGCTCCTGGCGTCCGTCGCGCTCCCGGAGCACCGGCCCGCCGGTGTCGCCCTTGCAGACGGCCCCGTCCTTGCCGGTGATGTCGAGGCCCGTGCTCTTCACGGCATCGACGCCGAAGGCACCCGAGTGCACGCGGTCCGGCACCCACTCGTCCTTCGTACGGCCGTAGCCGGCGGCCCGCAGGACGTCTCCCTTGGCGGGAGCGGCGGTGGCCAGTGGCGCGGGCTCGACGTCGGCGACGGGGGCGGCGAGCCGTGCCATGACGAGGTCGCGATCGTCCCGCGGGACGAGCTCGACGACGTCCCGTACCTGCCCGGCCTCGGTGGCGAGGTCCGTCCGGCCGACGGTCGCCCGGGTCTTCAGCTGGGGCGCGCCCGCGGCGACCTTGCCGGCCGGCTGCGCGGTGTCGGTGAAGCAGCTGCCGGCGGTCAGCACCCACTGCTCGTCCACGAGCGTGCCGGTGCAGGCACGCAGGCCTTCGCCGATGTCGAGCTTGACGGTGGAAACGTGCTGGCCGTCCTTGGCCACGTCGCCGATGACGGCGTGTGCGGGGGCCGTGCCCAGTGCGCCGGCCGCGACGACAGCGGTGAGGAAGCCGGCTGCCCACGCTGCGCGCGGACGAGTGCGGTTCATGTGTCTTTCCTTGAGAGTCACCGATCCGGTCGCCGCCGCGGGGGGGGCGGCGGCGACCGGAGGCATGAGGGAATGCCGGGCTCAGCCGACGAGCTGGACCTCGCCGTGCGTACCGTCTGCGTCGATACCCGGGTAGTAGCTGACGTTGCCGTCGTTCCACCCGATGAGGAGGTCGTCGGGAGCCTTGCCGGGGGCGGTGAAGGAACCCACCGTCAGCGTGCGGGTGTTCTTCCACGCGGAACCGACGGGCCGGACGGTGATCCGGCTGCCGTGGTACCCGGCGGTGTCGACACCCGGGAAGAGCTGCGCCTGGCCGTCGTTCCAGCGGATGAGGAGGTCGGCGGTCTTCTTGCCGGTGAACTCACCGGCGGCGATGGACACGGCGTTCTTCCAGCCGTTGTCCGCCTTCGTCAGCTGGCTCTCCTTCTTGACCCCGTTGACATCGGTGTCGGAGTACATCGACGTGGAGCCGTCCTCCCACAGCACGAGCAGGTCGTCGCGCAGGGCGTTGGAGGTGAAACGACCGGCCGTGATGAGACGGGCGTTCTTCCACGAGTCGCTGCGGGCGAGGGTCTTCTCGTCGTGGACACCCTTCTCGTCGACGTGGGTGTACGTCGAGAGCTTGCCGCTGGCCCAGCGCACGGTGATGCCGTCGGAACCGCTCTCGGTGAACCGGCCACCGGTGACGGCGCGGGCGTCCCGCCAGTAACTGCCCTTGTCGGCAATCTTGTACTCGGCGGAGAAAGGCTGCTTCGGGTCGTCGTGGTCGGCACCCTGGAAGAGCGTGGCCTCGCCGTCCTGCCAGACGACGAACAGGTCCATGCGGCGCTTGCCGTCGTGAGAGTCGCCGGTGAAGTAGCCGGACGCGGTGTGAGCGGCGTACTTCCAGTTCGAGCGCGACAGCAGCGTACGGGAGGAGACGGACTGCACCCACCCGGCAATGTCGTCGACCCGCGCCTCGACGGCACCCTTGCGCGTCTCGTCCTCATTGCCGAAACAGCCGCCCTGCCAGGAGGTGCTGTTGACCCCGACGAGCTCGTAACGGCCCCCGACCTCACGGAAGGCGGGCCCACCGGTGTCGCCCTTGCACAGCACGGCGTCCTCGGCCTTGCCAGTGAGGCCGAGCGAAGTGTCCTTGACCGCACCCGCAGTGAACTTCGCGTAGTGCAGGTTGTCCGGCACCCACTCGCTCTTGGTACGGCCGTAACCGGCCGCCCACAGCTCTTCACCGGCCAGCGGGGCGCTGAAGCCCAGGCTTGCGGGAGCCACGCCGGTGACCGGCTTGTCCAGCTTCGCCATTACCAGGTCGCGGTCCTCGCGCGGGACGAGTTCCACGACATCGGCCACCACCCCGGAATCCCGCGTCAGGTCCGCACGGCCGATCACGGCGGTGGTCTTCAGCTTCGGCGCGCCCGCGGCAACCTTGAAGCCCTTGGCGGGATCGTCGGCGAAGCAGCTGGCCGCGGTGACCAGCCACTGCTTCTCGACCAGTGTGGCCGAGCAGCTGCGCTCACCGCCGATGTCGAGCTTCGCGACGAAGGGGAACGAGCCGTCCTTGGCGCTCGGGCCCGCGACGGCGCTCGCCGGAGCGGCGGTCAGCAGACCGGTTCCGACAGCGGTCGCGAGAAGCCCTGCGGACCACGCGGCACGCGTACGGCTGACAGGCATGTCTCTTCTTTTCTTTCTCGGTTCGGGGGTGGCCGAAGGCCTACGGGACGCCAAAGGACTGGCTCTCCGGAATTTCTGCTGGTCAGCCGGTGACACGGAGCTCGACCAGGGTGGTGGCCTTACCGGGCGGGGAGCCCCCCTCGCCGACGCCCTTGTACCCGTTCTTCGGCACGTCGACGGTCTCCGTCCTGCCGTCGGCGGTGAGCTTGGCCCGGATCGCGTAGTCCTCGGTCGTGAGGTAGAAGGCCTTGGGGACCTCAAGGGTCAGATAGCCGGACTTGCCGTTACCGGTGACCTTGAAGCAGTACTGGCCTTCTTCGTTCTGGCGCGTCATCACCACGATGTCCTGAGAAGCGGCACAGTCGGCCAGGAGGATGTGCCCGTCACCCTTGCGGAGAGCGATCCCCTTCTCCTTCAAGATCTTTTCTGCATTCGGGTACTCGAAGGTCTCCACCGCCGAGGGCGGAGTGGCCTCATCGGCCGGCGTGGGGGCCGCGGAAGCAGTACTGACCGAGACTGCGACAGCAGTAGCAGTGACCGTACCGACGGCCCCGGCGATCAGCATTCCGCGCGCGCGAGATATCACAGGGATTCCTCTCCGGATTGTGCAGGTGGCAGCAATGCCGCCAGTAATGATCAGTTAAAGGACCAGTCAAGACGCTATCACCACGAACGGACCGCAAGGCGATGAGGGGGCATCAACCCGGCCCCCCGGGCGCACTGTCGCAACACTCCCTCCCCTTTACCAAGGGGAGGGAGTGTCATGATCGCGTCATTTCCTGCCCAGAATTCTGACTCTCCATCAGAAGGGTGCTTGCATCTTGAAACAAGATGGCAATGGTGGAGATCGGCAAGGTTATGCTCACCCCGCCGAACATGGCATCGGACAGCCAGTGGGATGAGAAAGGCTTTTTGGTGAGAGGAACCGTCTACGCAACCTGGGCGAGAGGGGTGCGGTCGCGCGGCATACGTGCGTTGTCCGCAGGTGTACTACCTCTGGCGCTCGTCGCCGGCATCATGGGTGCCAATCCCGCTCATGCGGTGGAATCATGGGACGACGACGAGCCCATCAATCCCATTCCGGCCACCGATCGTGGCCGAGTGGTCCAGCTCTGGATGGATGGCGGGCCGAGCGTCAAGGCCGCGGCGGAGGCCGCGCTCCTGGGATCGGACGCCGACCTGCGACGCTTCCTGGAGAGCGAGCAGGAAATCGCCGAGCGCCACGACGATCGGGTCACCGCGGTTCAGCTGCATTCCATGGGCGGCCAAGGGGTCCGTGAAGCTGCCCAGAAGGCACTGGCCGGCACACATGACGACCTGCGAAAGTTCCTCAAGGACGGCTGGAAGAAGCCGCTCGAGCAGGACCAGCGCGTCCAGGTCGCCCAACTCGTCAGCGCCGGCGGCCCCGGAGTGCAGGAGGCCGGCAATGCTGCGCTGAAGGGCACCGTCGAGGACGTCAGGAAGTTCCTCGACAAGGGTCAGCACACCGCTCGTCAGGCGGACAACCGCGTCCGCGTCGTCCAGATCTTGAGCAGCGGCGGGTCGGCGACCAAGGAGGCCGCGCGACTCGCCCTGAAGGGGACTCCTGACGACATCCAGGAGTTCCTGAATGTGGGCCAGTACATCGCCCGTTCGCGGGATCAGGAACGTGCGACCGTCTCCCAGCTGGCCGAGCAGGCCAAGGAAGCGGGCGCCCAGGCCAAGCGGGAGACCATCGCCGCGAGGGCCGCCTCGGACCGCGCGGTGGCCGCTGCCCAGCTGGCCAAGGAAGCCGCTCAGAAGGCGGCGAAGGAGACGGAGGAGGCCCGCAAGGACGCCAACCGGGCGGCGAGTGCGGCCGGCCGCGCCGCGACGGCTGCAAAGGAAGCGGCCGACGCGGCGCAGGAAGCCATCAGCGCGGCTCGCGCGGCCAATCAGTCGGCTCGGGTGGCGGCTGCCGCCGCCGAGCAGGCCGCCGCAGCGGCGGCGGGTGCCGCCCAGGCCGCAGCCCGGGCACGGGGGGCCGCCGCCGACGCGGCCGTGGACGCGGGCAACGCCTCGGCCGCACGGCGCGCCGCCGAGGATGCGCGCAAGGCCGCTCAGGCCGCCGACGACTCGGGAATCGCCGCCGGTCACGCGATGGACGCTTCCCGGCAGGCCGCGGCCGCGGCGAAGGCCGCGGCCGGCGCCGGCAGCAACGCCGACGCTGCTGCCAGCGCGGCGGACGAGGCCAACACCCTCGCCGACGCCGCCGGAGCCCACTCGGCCGAGGCGGCTGCCGCCGCGGCCGCGGCTCACCGCCACGCCCGCGAGGCGACCCGCGCGGCGAACGCCGCGGCGGCTCTGGCCGAGGAATCCGCACAGGCTGCGCAGGAGGCCCAGACCTGGGCTCGTTCGGCGGCCGGCCACGCACGGAAGGCTGCCGACGCTGCCGAAGAGGCGGCCAAGCACGCCGGGGAGGCGGCCAAGGCCGCCGATCAGGCCAAGGAGCACGCCAAGGCCGCCAAGGAGGCGGCCGACATCGCAACCGGTGCGGTGAAGAAGGCTCGGGACGTCCACGACCTCGCCCGCAAGATCGAGGCCGAGCAGCTCAACGCCCGTACCAACGCGGCCGTCGAGAAGGCCAAGGACCTCAAGGCCGAGAACGACCGGCGCAAGGCGGAGATGGCCGGCAAGGCCAAGGACGCACAAGCCCTGGAGGACGAAGCCGCACGGCTCGCCGCCGAGGCCGCCAAGCCGGGGACCGATGCCAAGGAAGTGATCTCCAAGGGGCGCCGGCTGGCCCTTCTGACAGCGCGGACCTCCGGTCCCTGGAGCCAAACCGCAGCAGAGGTCGCGCTCGCGAGCTCGGACGACGCCATGCGTGACTACGTGCGCGCCGGCTGGAAGCAGGCTGCTGATCAGGACGGCCGGTCGCGTACGGCACGGATCGCCGAGGACGGCCTGTCGGACAAGGTCAAGCAGGAGGCCAAGAAGGCACTCGACGGCGGTCCCGAGCAGATCGTCGATTTCCTTCTCAACGGCCAGCACAAGGCAGCAGCCATCGAATACCGCGTACGTGCGGCACAGATCTCCAGCGCCGGCGGGCCGGGTGTGCAGGAAGCCGCACAGGCCGCCCTGAAGTCGGGGTCGCCCGACAAGCTCCTCGCCTTCCTCGACGAGGGACAGTTCGTCGCTCGGGAGGCCGACGAGCGAGTACGTGCCGCTCAGCTGGTCAGCAGCGGCGGCCCGGAGCTCCAGGCCGCCGCCCGCATAGCCCTCGCAGGCCCGCCGCAGCTGCTGCACGACTTCCTTCAGCGGGGCCAGTACATGGCCAAGCGCAAGGACCAGCTGGCGGCAACCCATGTCGCCCAGGTTCAGAGCCTCATCGCCGAGGCCGCGGCAGCCGCGGCGACCGCGCAGCAGAACGCGGCACAGGCACAGGAAGCCGCCCTTCGCGCCGCCAAGGCGGCGGACGAGGCGGACAAGTACGCCAAGCAGGCGAAGGCCTCCGCCGAGGAAGCCGACAAGTACGCCAAGCAGGCCGCACAGTCCGCCAAGGACGCCGCGGCCTCCGCCGCCCAGGCGGCCGAGTCGGCCAAGCAGGCGCGCCAGGCCGAGGCCGACGCCCACCAGGCGGCTCTCGACGCCGACAACGCCGCCGCTCGCGCGGAATCCTCCGCCGTCTCGGCCCGCGGTTCGGCCGCCGAGGCCTACGCCGCCGCCAGCCAGGCCCGCGCCTCGGCCGAGCAGGCGGGCAAGGACTCCGCCGCGGCGTCCCAGGCCTCGAGCGATGCCTGGTACGCGCACGCCGTCCTGCAGGAGAAGGAAAGGCGGAAGGCATGGGAGGACTTCGAGAACCAGGAGCTGTCAAGCCTTCTTCAAGGGATGGAGGACGGTCTCCGGGCCGCGCTGAAGAAGGATGAGCGCAGCGGCTGGGACAAGTTCTGGAGCACGGACAACTGGCTCGAACACCTCCAGAAGGGGCTCGACTGGGTCGGCCTGGTACCGGGTGTCGGCGAACCGTTCGACATCGCCAACTGCGGGATCTACGGGGCGCGGGGCAAGGGCACCGAAGCGACACTGACCTGCAGTGCGGCGATTCCCTTCTACGGGTGGTGGGCCACGGGAGCCAAGTGGGCTCTCAAGGACGCGAAGAACGGCAAGAAGGGCGCCGAGACGCTCGAGGCCTTCCTGAAGGCGAACCGCGAGGCCGGTAGGCCGGCCGAGGTGTGGGCCACTCCCAAGAACGCCAAGCGGGGCAACCGTTTCCAGCAGGCCGTCGAGCACTGGCGCAAGCACGGAGGTGAGTTCCCGGAGCTGAACGGCGCAAAGGACTACGTGACGAAGGCCCACAGCTACCGCCAGGCCATAGACCCGGATGTCCCCCCGGCGGGGTTCCGTGTGTTCGTCCGCCAGAAGGACTCCGACATCACAGGGTGGGCCGTGTACGAAGAAAAGACGAACACTCTCACCACGTTCGACAACAAGGGCCTACCGATTACCATGCACAAGCCCAAGCCATTCGACAAGGAGACCAATCCGAGCGGATACAAGGGCACCCTTGAAGAGCATTTGAAATCTCAGGGAAAGTACGAGAAGGGGCACTGATGAGTGCCCGGTCATGAGGACGACCATGGACAGCACGGACGACTTCGAAGACGTATGCCGGGTCTGCGGCTACTCCGACGGTACGCCCTTCCGAGAGGACGGATGGTCCGTCGGCACGATCTGCCACTGCTGTGGCACCGAGGCCGGGATCGGGGACGACGACATCGACCAGGTCCGCGCGATTCGCGAGCACTGGCTACGCCATGGCGCGCAGTGGTGGCAGCCGAAGTCCAAACCGGAGGGCTGGGACCCGCAGAAGCAGCTGGCCGATCTGCCTCCTGAATGGCGCTGACAAAGCCTGCCTATGACAAACAGTGCCCGGGCTCGCAGGCAACTGCCTACGAGCCCGGCTCGGTTTCGCCATCGATACCACATACGTATCGATACCCCATGCACAACATCGCATTTGATCTACAGATAAAAGAGAGTGTGTTTCCTGTGAAGTTGGCTCGTGTTTCCACGGCCGTTGTTGCCGCAGCGCTCGCTCCGGCCGTTCTGTTCTCCTCCCCCGCCGTGGCTGCCGATGGGGGTAAGGAGGCCGGGGTTTCCGTGCCGGACACGGGGGCCGAGGCCAAGCAGGCCGAAGAGGACAAGGCCGCGATCCTGAAGATCCTGGCCGAGCCGAACATCGGTCGTGGGCTCAAGGCGGCGGCGGAGAAGGCGCTCAGTGGTGGGCCCGAGGGGATGCGGGCCTTCCTTGTCACCGGGCAGTACAAGGCCCGGGACGAGGACAACCGTGTGGCCATCCTGCGGATTCTCGGGACGGGCAAGGACATCGGGCCGGGTGTCCGGGAAGCCGCCGAGAAGGCGATGAACGGGACGGCCGAGGACCGGGTGGCGTTCCTGGAGAGCGGGTATCAGCGGGCGCGGGTCGCGGACGATCGGGTGCGGGCCGTTCAGGTTCTGAGCGCCGGTGGGCCTGCCGTGCGGGAGGCCGCGAAGAAGGCGCTCAAGGGGACGCCCGAGGACGTGCGGCGCTTCCTCGAAGTGGGGCAGTACGAGGCGCGCGCCAAGGACGAGGCCGCTGCGAAGGCCGCCAAGGAAGCGCAGGAGAAGGAGAAGAAGGAGAAGGACAAGGCGAAGGAGAAGGAGGCGGGCGCGAGCGGTCGCAAGGACGGTGGGTCGGCCACCGGTGGCAGCACGGCCGCTCCGGTGGTCGACGGCGCCGGTAGGAAGCAGGACACCGGCACCAAGGCGGCGCCCGCCGGCGGCGGGGAGATGGCCGCCACCGGTGCCGGGGCCGCGCTTCCGTGGGCCGTCGGGGGCAGTGCCGTCGCCCTCGCCGCCGGTGCGGGGATGCTCGTGGTGGCGCGTCAGCGACGTCGGGGCTGAGCAGCCGCGGCGGCGATCGGCAGGGTTGCCAGGGCCAGTACGCCGCCGCCGGCCGCCAGGGCCGGATAGCCCGCGGTCGCGACGACCAGGCCCGAGAGCAGGCCGCCGGTGCTGCCGGCGATGGCCATGCCCACATCGGCCAGGCCCTGGACAAAGGCGCGGGCGGTCAGCGGTACGGCGTCGGTGACGACGGCCGTACCGCTGACCAGGGCCAGGTTCCAGCCCAGGCCCAGCAGGGCGAGGGCCACGGCGAGGGCCGGGACACGGTCCGGTGGGGCCAGGGCGGCGAGCAGCCCGGCGGCCGCCAGGACGACCCCGGAGGCGGCCGCCACCCGCAGGCTGCCGACGCGGTCGACCAGCAGCCCCGACAACGGGGACGGCAGGAACATCGCCGCCACGTGCACCGCGATGACCAGGCCCGCCGCCTGGGTGCCGTGCCCGTGGCCGGTCATGTGGACGGGCGTCATCGCCATGACGGCGACCATCACGAGCTGGCCGGTGATCATCACCGCGGTGCCCGTGACGACGCCCGGGGCCAGGACGCGTGCCGTCGCCTGCTCGCCTGCCGGCCGGGGCGTCAATTCCCTTGCTCTCAGCAGCGGGTCCGGGCGCAGCAGGACGGCCAGGACGATGCCGGCCGCGGCGTAGGCGGCCGCTGCCAGGAGGAAGGGGCCGGTCAGGCGGTGCAGGCCCCAGGCGTGGGCCACCTCGCCGGTGACGCCGGCCAGGTTGGGGCCGACGACCGCGCCGAAGGTCGTGGCGAGCAGGATCGTGCTGACCGCGCGCCCGCGCCGGGCCGGTGCCGCGAGGTCGGCGCCGGCGTAGCGGGCGAGGAGGTTGGTGGCGGTGCCGGCGCCGTAGACGAACAGGGCGGTGAAGAGCAGGACCGCGCTGCGGGCGCTCGCCGCGGCCACGACGCCCAGGCTGCCGGCGGCCGCCGTGGCGTGGCCGAGGGCCAGGCCCGGGCGGCGGCCCAGGCGCTGGGACAGCCGGCCGATGGCCATCGCGCCGAGGGCCGCGCCGGCGGTGTAGAGCGCGGTGGGCAGGCCGGCGGGGCCGGCCGAGCCGAGCAGGTCCTCGGCGAGCAGGGCTCCGACGGTGATGCCGGCGGCCAGGCCCGCGCCGCTGAGCACCTGGGAGATCACCAGGACGGCGAGGATGCGCCGCTGCTCGGGGGCTTCGGCCTGCCGGGCGGTCACGCGGCCGCGAGCGGTGCGAGGGCGGAGATCTGCGCGAGCGTCATGTCCATCCGCTCGTGGAGAAAGCGCACGACGGTCCAGTGCGGCAGTGCTCCTTCGTCGAAGGGGCCGAACTCCGCGCAGTACAGGGGTATCCAGCGCAGTGCTTCCTCGATCGCCTGCTCGCGGTCGCCGTCTCCGTTGCCGGTGTGGGTCTCGTAGGCGACGCTGCGGTGGTGGATGAGGAAACGTCCCGGCAGGCGCTTCTCGCACAGTTCGCGGTATTCGCGGGTCTGCAGGATCAGGTAGTGCCAGATCTCGTCGATCTCCTGCTCGACCGGCAGGAAGAGCCCGCCGAGCCGCTCGCGGTGGCGGGAGACGAGGTAGAGGTAGCGCAGGCACTCCAGGACCTGGCGTTCGGCGTACGTCCGCTCGTGCCCCGTCCGGTGGACGACGTACCGCACCGCTTCCTCATGAAGCTCCTCGCCGAGCAGGGCGCGGAGGTCGGCGGGGCTCGTGTGCCGGGGTGTGCTCATGGGGCGTCCTGTCCTGCGTCGGTGGCGAGCCAGGCGTACTTGCCGGACGCGCCGATGGGGATGTGGGTGCGGTGCACGAGCGAGCAGCGCCGTCCGGTCAGGTCGGCCACGGACCGTTCCAGGGCCGCGGCCCGGGGAGCGTCCAGCGGTCGGCCGTCGAACGTCGTGTACGCCAGCCGGCAGTCGGTTTCGCCCGTGAGCTGCAGCTGGTGGAGGAACACGCGGTCCGACACCGCCGCGACGCGGTCGTCGAGGTCGGCGTGCGCCACCGGGCCGTGCGGGGTGGCGAGCAGTTCCTTCTCCCGGCCGCAGAAGGCGGCGATGCGCCCGGGGTCGGGTGTGCCGTCGAGCGTGCGGACGCAGTCGCCGGAGCGGTAGCGCACGAGCGGCATGTACGGGTTGCGGACGCTGGTGACGATGAGGCTGTGGATGGAGCTGCCGGGTGCGACGGGGATCAGCTCGACGCTCATGTCGTCGAGGTAGGGCCGGTACCGGCCGTGCCGGTCGCTGTAGTAGAGGTAGCCGAGTTCGGTGCTGCCGAAGAGGTCGATGACCGGGCAGTCGAAGTACGCGCGCAGGTGGCGGCGTACGTTGCGCGGTGCGTACTCGTAGGCGTGGATGATGCTGGACGGCCGCGGCAGCGCGTCCTGCAGTCCCCATTGCTCGACCTTCTGCACGAGGTGGGCGAGGTGGTGGGCCGAGCAGTCGAGGTGGTAGCCGCCGTGGGGGTGGGCCGCGCTGACGGCCCGCACCTCGGCGAGCATCCGCTCGACGTCGGCGCGGTCCCACCGGGCGGGGTCGAGGCGGAGGTTGAGGTAGAGCGTGCGGTCGTCCAGCCACCGCTGGTCCAGCGGCGGGACGGGCTCGGGCGCGGCGCCCCGCCGGGCGGCGTTGACCCGCGCCACGTGTTCCGTGGCCAGGACGGTGGTCAGGGAGACGCGCCGGCAGCCCTCGTGCCACGTCCAGCCGATGTCGGGGTGCTCGCTCCACAGCCGGTAGTAGGAGTGCAGCAGGAAGTACGGGGGCCGGATGAGCTGCATCCGGGCGTGGTTGGTGCCCGTGGAGAGCACGAACTCCGCCTCGCCGGCCTCCAGGGCCCGCGCCAGCTGCGGCGTCATCCAGTTGTCGGGGAATCCGCGCGCTATCTCGGGCTTCTCCAGGATGGGGAAGTGTCCTCGGTCGACCGAGGCGCGGTAGACCGGGATGTCCCGCACGCGGTCGACGATGTCGGGCGACGGCTGACCGTTCATGGCGTTCCTTGCCACCTTCCGGGGCGGGGACGGTGGAGCGGGCCGTCGGGGCGCCGTGGCCCCGGCGGCCCGCTCCGGTCGTTGTGGGGGCCGGTTCAGGAGATGCAGCCGGTCTTGCCGGCGACGCTGATGCAGCCGGCCTTCGGGGCGGCACTGATGCAGCCGTCCTTCGCGCCCTGGGCGGAGTTGGCGGCCACCCAGCCCTTCCAGACCTCGTCCTGCGCCATCTTCTTGATCAGCTGCTCCATGGAGAACCTCCGGATTGGTCAAGAATGCAATGAATGCAAGGAATGCGGCGAATACAGCGATGCGCTTGCTTATGTACCGCCGCACCGAAGGTAAAGGCCTGGCCAATGGAGTGTCAATGAACTGCCATGCGATACGAGCCGCCCAAGTGCCCCTTAACTCACCGGGGTTGGGCATGGCGGAGCCGCCCGCCGGCCTCGTGCCGACGGGCAGCCCTCACTGAGCGCCTACGCCTGGGAGACGGGCTCCCTCAGCAACACCGGCTCGATACCGATGTCGTTGTGACGGACGGACCAGTTCTCCAGAGCCGTGCGGCAGGCGTGGTCCAGATGGCGCACCGCCGACAGGTCCAGCTCGATGGGGCGGTCCTTGGGCAGCGCCTCCAGCGTCTCCAGGATGCGCGGCAGCCGCAGGAACGTGGCGTTCCCGGTGAGGGTGACCACCGTCCGGCCGCCGGTGAGCTCCCGGACGTCGACCTGGACGTGCGAGGTCTCCCAGGCGGACTTCGCCACGGCCAGCACCAGACCGAGGACGACGCCCTCGAACATGCTGGTCGTCACGATGGCGATCGCCGTGACGGCGAGGACGGCCGCCTCACCGCGGTGCTTGCGCCACAGCGGGCCGATCTCCTTGACCGGTATCAGCTTGCACCCCGCGTGCACCAGGACGCCGGCCAGGGCCGCGAGCGGGATGATCCCGATCGCCGTGGGCAGCAGCGCGGTGAACAGCAGCAGCCAGGCGCCGTGCAGGACGCGGGAGAGCTTCGTCCGCGCGCCGGCCTGGACGTTGGCGGAGCTGCGGACGATGACGGCGGTCATCGGCAGGGCCCCGAGCGCGCCGCACACCGCGTTGCCCAGGCCCTGGGCGATCAGCTCCTTGTCGTACTGGGTGCGCGGGCCGTCGTGCATGCGGTCGACCGCCGCCGCGCTGAACAGCGACTCGGCGGAGGCGATGAGCGTGAAGGCGACGACCGTGCCGACGACGCCGGCGCTGCCGAGGGAGGTCAGGTCGTTCAGGCCGGGCGGCTGGACGGCGTCGAGGAGCCCTTGGACCTTGACCTTGGCGACGTCGAGGCCGAAGCCCGCGCTGACGGCGGTGGCCAGGGCGACGGCCGCGAGCGGGGCGGGCACCACCTGGGCCTTGGCCGGCAGCTTCTTCCAGCCGACGAGAACGGCGATGGTGCCCAGGCCCACGGCGAAGGCGGTCAGCGCGGTGCTGCTGGTGGCGATGTCGGCGGCCAGCCCGGGAATGCCGAAGATCTTCTCGAGCCCGGAGCGCGGCTGTTTGACGCCGGCCATGGTGTACAGCTGGCCGAAGATCAGGACGAGCCCGATGCCGGCCAGCATGCCCTGGACGACCGAGACGGAGATGGCCCGGAACCAGCGGCCGAACCGCACGGCGCCCAGCCCTATCTGCAGCACGCCGGTGAGCAGCACGATCGCGCCGAGCATGCCGAGACCGAACTCCCGGACGGCCTCGAAGACGAGCACGGTCAGGCCCGCGGCCGGCCCGCTGACCTGCATGGTGCTGCCCGGCATCAGGCCGACGAGGAGCCCGCCGACTATGCCGGTTATGAGGCCCAGTTCGGCGGGCACGCCCGATGCCACGGCCACGCCGACGCACAGCGGCAGGGCCACGAGGAAGACGACGAGCGAGGCCAGGACGTCCTGACGCAGGACCGCCGGGTTCCTGAAAGCGGAGAAGGCGGAGGAGAAGCTGGAGGAAGGAGAGGAGGTGGAGGAGGTGGAGGAGGTGGAGGAGGAAGCGGAGAACATGGGTGAGGATCCCTCGGTCTTCGTGTCGGGCCGGGTCACAGGGGTCCGAACGCCAGGAGGCCCTCCTCGGGCCGGTGCACTCTCACCGCACCCGTGTGCACTTCGTAGTACCAGGCGTGCAGCGCCAGGTCGCCGTCCGCCATCCGCTCGCCGATGCAGGGGTAGGCGCTCAGCGTCTCCAACTGCGCGACGGCATGGGCCTGTACGGCGGTGGCGACGTCCGGTGCGTCCGGGACGACCGTACGGACCGGGGCGTGCGGCGGCACCGAGCGGTCGAGCCACTCGCGCACGGCCGGGACGCCGGAGAGGTCCTCGCCGCGGACGACGGCTCCCACCGCGCCGCAGTGGGAGTGTCCGCAGACGACGACGTCGCGGACGCCGAGGACGCTCACGGCGTACTCGATGGTGGCCGCCTCCCCCGTGGACCCGCCGCTGGTGGGGTAGGGGGGAACGACGTTGCCGGCGGTGCGCAGTTCGAACAGCTCGCCGGGGCGTGCGCCGGTGATGAGCGCGGGCACCACGCGCGAATCGGAGCACGTGATGAAGAGGACCTCCGGGGACTGCCCCGCTTCCAGGGCCCGGAAGGCCTCGGCGTACCGGGGGTCGGCCACGTGGGTGGTCGCGAAGGACCGGGCCTTGTCGATCAGTGACTTCATGATGGGCCTGCCTCCTGCGCCACTGCGGCTCTTCGCCGGGGCGCGGTGTGGTCGGGTCGGATCAAGAGCTTGCTGCGACCAGCACTTTACCAGTGCATTACCCCAGGAGGGGAGATAAAAGTTCTTGTCAAATCCTGGACAAGAGTTGACAGTTGACGATCACTTGGTCCAGTCCATTGCGGCGAGGCAACCCGGGATGCAACGGAAGACGTCATTCCGCCGACGGTCGTCGTCCCGATATGCGGAAGAGGGGTGACGCCGGGCAGGAGCTCCCCTAGATTTCCAGCGCATTACACATGTGATCGCACCCAGGGACGGAGCCACTGATGTCGGAACCCCCCGAGCAACAAGCCGGACGACCGGTTGCCCATACGGCCGCGGACGGCCCGCGCACGCGCGCGGTCGCCTCCCCGGCGCCCCTGATCGTCGCCGGGATCTGCCTGGCCATCCCCTTCGTGGCCATGCTGTGGGTCGACTCCTACGCCCGCGTCTCCCCGGCGTTCATCGGTATTCCCTTTTTCTACTGGTACCAGATGTTGTGGGTGCTCATCGCGACACTGCTGACCGCGATCGCCTATGTCCTCGTTCGCCGTCGCGAACGCCTGCTCAAGGGAGGTGAATCGAAGTGAAGGAAGGGGTCAACGGTGTGGCACTGGCCGTCTTCGTCTTCTTCTTCCTGGCCGTGACGGTCATGGGCTTCTGGGCCGCGCGATGGCGAAAGGCGGAGAGCGCCGACAGCCTCGACGAGTGGGGCCTGGGCGGCCGTTCCTTCGGTACCTGGATCACCTGGTTCCTGCTGGGCGGCGACCTCTACACGGCCTATACCTTCGTCGCCGTCCCGGCCGCCGTCTATGCGGGCGGAGCGGCCGGATTCTTCGCCGTGCCGTACACCATCCTCTGTTATCCGCTCGTCTTCACCTTCCTGCCGCGCCTGTGGTCGGTCTCGCACCGGCACGGCTACGTCACCTCCTCGGACTTCGTCCGGGGCCGGTTCGGTTCCCGCGGCCTGTCCCTCGCCCTGGCCGTCACCGGCATCCTGGCCACCATGCCGTACATCGCACTGCAACTGGTGGGAATCCAGGCAGTACTGGACGTACTGGGCGTGGGCGGCGGCGAGAACGCCAACTGGTTCGTCAAGGACCTGCCGCTGCTGATCGCCTTCGGTGTCCTGGCCGCCTACACCTACTCCTCCGGGCTGCGTGCGCCGGCGCTGATCGCGTTCGTCAAGGACGCCCTCATCTACATCGTCATCGCGGTCGCGATCATCTACATCCCGATGCGGCTCGGCGGCTTCGACGAGATCTTCGCCAAGGCGGCCAAGGCGTTCGCGACCGAGAATCCGGCCACCGGCAAACCGCGCGGTGCGCTCGTCACCGGATCCAATGCGCAGTGGGCGTACGCGACCCTCGCCCTCGGCTCCGCCATGGCCCTCTTCCTCTACCCGCACTCGGTGACCGCGGTGCTCTCCAGCAAGAACCGCAACGTCATCCGCCGCAACACCACCATCCTGCCGCTGTATTCCCTCATGCTCGGCCTGCTGGCCATGCTCGGCTTCATGGCGATCGCCGCCGGGGTGAAGGTGAGCAACGGGCAGCTGGCGATCCCCCAGCTGTTCGAGGACATGTTCCCCGACTGGTTCACGGGCGTGGCGTTCGCCGCCATCGGCATCGGGGCGCTGGTGCCGGCGGCGATCATGTCGATCGCGGCGGCGAACCTGTTCACCCGCAACATCTACAAGGACTTCCTGAAGCCGGACGCCACGCCCGAGCACGAGGCGAAGGTGTCCAAGATCGCATCCCTGCTGGTCAAGGTCGGCGCCCTCGCCTTCGTGCTGACCATGGACAAAACGGTCGCCATCAACTTCCAGCTGCTCGGTGGCATCTGGATCCTGCAGACCGTGCCCGCGCTGGTGGGCGGGCTCTTCACGCGCTGGTTCCACCGCTGGGGCCTGCTGGCGGGGTGGGCCGCAGGCATGGCGTACGGGACGTGGCGGGCATATGCGACGCCCAGCGCCACCCAGGACCATTTCGGCAATACCAACCTCATTCCGCTCATCGGGGAGAAGGGGTACATCGGCCTGACGGCGTTCGTGGTCAACGTGCTGGTGGCGGTGGTCGCCACGGTCGTCCTGCGGGCGGTGGGGGCGCCGGACGGGGTCGACCTCACGCGGCCGTCGGACTACACGGCCGATGCGGGGGATCCCGGCGTCCAGGAGAAGCTGCCGCCGGCCACGGTGGAGGCGCCTGCGGCGGGCTGAGCCCCGCCCGCCGGGAAACTCCACCGGAAGACTCCGTCAAGAGACCACCAAGAGCCGGACGGGCTGCGGCGCAGCCCGTCCGGCTCTTGCCTGCAAGGACGCCGCCTCTACCACATTCCGCAACCACCTCATGACGCGCCGACACAACATGTGGGGGCGCGTGCGAGGCCCGGCACTAGATGTATGCTCGTCCTCGCTGTCGCCGCAGGGGAATCCGGTGCAAATCCGGAACTGTCCCGCAACGGTGAACGAGTGCGCACAAACACCGCACCACCAGTCCGAGGACCTGCCGGCAGCGCGCCCACCACCGAGCCCGTCCCGGGCTCGGCTATGGGCGTTGAACACGTCCGGGCCTCGCGGGTTGGGCCGGCGGACGCTGCGCGGCACGCTCCCGAGCTCCGAGTCGGACGTGCCCGTACGCGACCGTCGCGCGCACCCGCCCGGCCACCACAGCCGAGCGAGGAGAGCCACTCGTGACCATCGCGCCCGCAGATCCGGTTGCAGGTCCCGTCTCAGCGAACGCGGAAGCGGCCGACGGCCCCGGGACCGCGCTGCTGCGTGCCCTGACGGACCTCACCGCCGATCTGCCCGCCACCGACCCGGGCAAGGTCGCCGCCGCCGCGCTGCGCGGCCGCAGCGCCGCGGCGGACGAGGCGGAGCTGCGCTCCCTCGCCACCGAGGCGGCCGCCGGCCTGATCGCCGAGGAGCCGGAGTACTCCAAGCTCGCCGCCCGCCTGCTCACCCACGCCATCGCCGAGGAGGCGGCCGGCCAGGGCGCCACCTCCTTCTCCGCCTCGGTCGCCGTGGGCCACCGCGAGGGCCTCATCGCCGACGACACGGCCGCGTTCGTCGCCACCCACGCCGCGCGCCTGGACGCGCTCGTGGACGCGGCCCTGGCCGACGGCGCCGACGACCGCTTCGGCTACTTCGGCCTGCGCACCCTGCACAGCCGTTACCTGCTGCGCCACCCGATCCACCGCGACGTGATCGAGACGCCGCAGCACTTCCTGCTGCGCGTGGCCTGCGGCCTGGCCGAGGACCACAGCGAGCGGGCCCTGGAGGACGTGGCGGCGCTGTACCGGCTCACCAGCACGCTGTCGTACCTCCCCTCCTCCCCCACGCTCTTCAACTCCGGCACCCGCCACCCGCAGATGTCGTCCTGCTACCTGCTGGACTCCCCGCTGGACGAGCTGGACTCGATCTACGACCGCTACCACCAGGTCGCCCGGCTCTCCAAGCACGCCGGCGGCATCGGCCTGTCGTACTCGCGCATCCGCTCCCGCGGCTCGCTCATCCGCGGCACCAACGGCCACTCCAACGGCATCGTGCCGTTCCTGCGCACCCTGGACGCCTCCGTCGCCGCGGTGAACCAGGGCGGCCGCCGCAAGGGCGCCGCCTGCGTGTACCTGGAGACCTGGCACGCGGACATCGAGGAGTTCCTGGAGCTGCGCGACAACACCGGTGAGGAGGCCCGCCGCACCCACAACCTGAACATCGCGCACTGGATCCCGGACGAGTTCATGCGCCGCGTCGAGGCCGACGCCGACTGGTCGCTGTTCTCCCCGGCCGACACGCCCGACCTGGTCGACCTGTACGGCGACGAGTTCGACGCCGCCTACCGCCGCTACGAGGCCGAGGGCAAGGCCGTCCGCACCATCCCCGCGCGCGTGCTGTACGCCCGGATGATGCGCACCCTGGCGCAGACCGGCAACGGCTGGATGACGTTCAAGGACGCCGCCAACCGCACGGCCAACCAGACGGCCGAGAAGGGCGCGGTCGTCCACTCCTCGAACCTGTGCACCGAGATCCTCGAGGTCACGAACGACGGCGAGACGGCGGTCTGCAACCTCGGTTCGGTCAACCTGGCGCAGCACCTGGGCGCCGACGGCGACATGGACTGGGAGAAGCTCGACGCGACCGTCCGCACGGCCGTCACCTTCCTCGACCGTGTCGTGGACATCAACTTCTACCCGACCGAGCAGGCCGGCCGCTCCAACAGCCGCTGGCGCCCGGTGGGCCTGGGCCTGATGGGTCTGCAGGACGTCTTCTTCCGCCTGCGCCTGCCCTTCGACTCGGCCGAGGCGAAGGAGCTGTCCACCAAGATCTCCGAGCGGATCATGCTCGCCGCGTACGAGGCGTCCGCCGACCTCGCCGAGCGGCACGGCCCGCACCCGGCCTGGGAGGCCACCCGCACCGCCCGCGGCGTGCTGCACCCGGACCACTACCCCAACGCCGTCGCCGCGTGGCAGGACCGCTGGGAGGCGCTGCGCGCCCGCATCGCCGCGGTCGGCATGCGCAACTCGCTGCTGCTGGCCATCGCGCCGACGGCCACCATCGCCTCCATCGCGGGCGTGTACGAGTGCATCGAGCCGCAGGTGTCGAACCTGTTCAAGCGCGAGACGCTCTCGGGTGAGTTCCTGCAGGTCAACACCTACCTGGTGAACGACCTCAAGGAGCTGGGCGTGTGGGACCGCGCCACCCGCGAGGCCATGACCGAGGCCAACGGCTCCATCCAGGACATGAAGTGGATCCCGCAGGAAGTCCGCGACCTGTACCGCACGGCCTGGGAGATCCCGCAGCGCGCCCTGATCGACATGGCCGCGGCCCGTACGCCGTACCTGGACCAGAGCCAGTCGCTGAACCTGTTCATGGCCTCGCCGACCATCGGCAAGCTCAGCTCGATGTACGCGTACGCCTGGAAGCAGGGCATCAAGACGACGTACTACCTGCGCTCCCGCCCGGCCACCCGCATCGCCCGCGCCGCCTCCGGCGCGAGCGCCGGTGCCGCCACGACCATCCCCGTGCAGCAGGCCGCGCCCGACGCGGACGCCATCGCCTGCTCCCTCGAAAACCCCGAGTCCTGCGAGGCCTGCCAGTAATGACCACGGCATCCGACCGCCCCAAGAACCTGCTCGACCCGGGCTTCGAGCTGACCCTGCGCCCCATGCGGTACCCGGACTTCTACGACCGCTACCGCGACGCGATCAAGAACACCTGGACCGTCGAGGAGGTCGACCTCCACTCGGACGTCGCCGACCTCGCCAAGCTGTCCCCGGGTGAGCAGCACATGATCGGCCGCCTGGTCGCCTTCTTCGCGACCGGCGACTCGATCGTGGCGAACAACCTCGTGCTGACGCTGTACAAGCACATCAACTCGCCCGAGGCGCGCCTGTACCTGTCGCGGCAGCTGTTCGAGGAGGCCGTGCACGTCCAGTTCTATCTGACGCTGCTCGACACCTACCTGCCCGACCCGGACGACCGCGCCGCCGCCTTCGCGGCCGTGGAGAACATCCCCTCCATCCGCGAGAAGGCGCAGTTCTGCTTCAAGTGGATCAACGAGGTCGAGAAGCTGGAGAGCCTGCAGACGAAGGCCGACCGCCGTCGCTTCCTGCTCAACCTCATCTGCTTCGCGGCGTGCATCGAGGGCCTGTTCTTCTACGGCGCCTTCGCCTACGTCTACTGGTTCCGCAGCCGCGGCCTGCTGCACGGCCTGGCGACCGGCACCAACTGGGTCTTCCGCGACGAGTCCATGCACATGGACTTCGCGTTCTCCGTCGTGGACACCGTCCGCGAGGAGGAGCCGGACCTCTTCGACGACGAGCTCCAGCAGCAGGTCACCGACATGCTCAAGGAGGCCGTCGAGTGCGAGCTGCAGTTCGCCCGCGACCTGTGCGGTGACGGCCTGCCCGGCATGAACACCGACTCCATGCGCGAGTACCTGCAGTGCGTCGCCGACCAGCGCCTGCAGCGCCTGGGCTTCCCCCCGGTGTTCGGCTCGGAGAACCCGTTCTCCTTCATGGAGCTGCAGAACGTCCAGGAGCTGACCAACTTCTTCGAGCGCCGCGCCTCCGCGTACCAGGTGGCGGTCGAGGGCTCGGTCTCCTTCGACGACGAGTTCTAGTCGCACGACGAAAGGGCCCGTACGGAGCGATCCGTACGGGCCCTTTCGCGTGCTGCAGAAGATCAGTCGTTGGGGACGACCGGGTAGCGCGGGGTGCCCTCGGCCATCTGGCGAAGGGCGTCCTTGCGCTCGCGCTTGGAGAGGCGGTCGATGTAGAGGCGGCCGTAGAGGTGGTCCGTCTCGTGCTGCAGGCAGCGGGCGAAGTAGCCGGTGCCCTCGACGGCGATCGCGTTGCCGTGCATGTCCTGGCCGCGCACGACGGCGTAGTCGGGGCGGGCCAGCGGGGCGTACGCCGTGGGAACGGACAGGCAGCCCTCGTTGGAGTCGTCCAGGACGCGGCGCTCGGCCGGCAGTTCGTCCAGGACGGGGTTGACGACGTGGCCGACGTGGCGGACGCCCTCGTCGTCGGGGCAGTCGTAGACGAAGACCTTCAGGTCCACGCCGATCTGGTTGGCGGCCAGGCCCACGCCCTCGGCGGTGCGCTGGCTGGCGAACATGTCGTCGATGAGCCGGGCGAGCTCGTCGTCGAACTCGGTGACGTCCTTGCACTCGTTGTGCAGGACGGGGTTGCCGACGACCGTGATCGGGCGCGAGGTGCCGCGCTCGCGGTGCTCCGCCTCACGCTTCTCGGCGTCCGTCACGTCGTCGATGAACTCTCCGGTCGCCCGGTGTTCGGTCTCTTGCTGCGCCATGTCCGCCGTATGCCTCTCTCACAACCAGAAAGCAATATCTTGCCCTGAATCCACTGGGCCTCATACAGGGTAAGGGGGCGGGGCGACGGCTCAGCAGACCTCTTCGAGATCACGCCATTCGCGGGTGTCCGGGCTGTCGGCCACCCAGCCGTCCAGCAGGCCGCGCACCAGGCCGGGCGGGGCGGCGATGCCGCACTCGCGCTCGGGCACCCACAGCGACCCGGATCCGGAGCCCGCCGTGCGGTGGCCCAGCGGGCCGGGGTGGCCGGGCTCGCTGTGGTCGTGCGGGTCGAGGTGCTCGCCGTCGCCCTCGTCGCTGGGCATCCGGCTCTCCGAACAGGTACGGCACAGCAGGCGCACGGAGGAGGACCAGTCCTCGGCGGCGAAGCCGGCGTCGGCCGCGAGGCGCTCCAGGGCGTCGCGGTCGGCCTCGGTGGCGGCCTCCAGCAGCACCACCCACGTCGGCACGGGCGAGGGCGCCCACAGCTCGATCTCGTCGAAGACGGGGTAGGAGGGCCCGGCGGCGGTCACCCGCTCGCCGTGCGGGACGCCGTCGTGCAGCACGACCTCGCCCCAGCGGCGGCCGGAGGACGGCAGCGGGATGGAGAGCACCTCGATGCGGGCCGGGTCCAGGCGGCGGCCCCAGACGACCTCCGCCTCGCCCTCCGGGGAGAGCCGCACGGCCGCGCTGCCCAGCTCCATGCCGGCCGGCTCCCCGGCCGGGCCGCCCTCGCCGGGCACCTTCAGGCCGTACGCCTGCCAGGCGCGCCGGGCCAGCGGCCAGTCCTGCAGGGCGGTGGCGGCGATGCCCACGTTCCACCAGTCGGGGGCGCCCGTCTCCCGCTCCAGCAGCGCCACCGCACGCAGGCCCGCGGCGCGGGCCTGTTCCCAGTCGTGCCGGAACTTGTGCAGCAGCGCGAGGTTGAACCACGACTCGGACAGCCACGGCTCCATGTCGGCGGCGCGGGTGAGCAGCGCACCCGCGTCCTCGTAACGGCCGTCGCCGATGAGCGTGAAGGCACGGTCGGTGGCCTGCCGCCACGAGGCGGAAGGCCGGTGCCGCACCCTGCCGAAGATCCTCACGATTCCCGCCTGCCGGTTTGTGCGTGCAACCACGCCGGATGGACCGGGTGGGGGCCGCCGTCCCGCACGGGGACCGCCCGCCACACCGCGTGCGTACCGGGGAGCGCTGCCGTGCCCGCCCCGGATGTCCTCTTGGCCTTCTTGCCGATGACGGCGCGCACGACACCCCCCGATTTACGCGTCTTCTGCGTTCTCGCCATTCTCGCTTCTTCTTCGCATCCAACCATGCCCCTCCGGACGCCCGCTCATTACCCGCGGGTTCGGCGGGCCAGTCGCGTTCGGCGGTGCGCTCAGGGGCCCGGCGGCGCGGAATCGCCCCGGGCGAGCACCCCGGCGAGCGCCTCCACGACCCTGGGTTCGTGGTCGTGCGCGGTCGCCAGGCGCAGGCGCTCCAGCGCGCGCAGCGGGCCGCACGCGGGGTCCCTGGCCAGGTCGTCGTAGGCGTTGGCGGTACGGACGATGCGCGCCGGGAGCGGCTGCTGCCGGTACGGCTCCGCCTGCTGTTCGACCACCAGTGCGACCTCGGGGGGTACGCCGGTCCTGCGCACGACCGCGCCCCCGAGCCGGGCGATGCGGCGGCGTTCCTCGGCGGGCAGCGGCTCGGTGGCGCCGGCGGGCACCGGGTCGACCAGCGAGAGCTGGCCGATGTCGTGCATCAGCGCCGCGTCCTCCAGGACGGCGAGGTCGGCCCGGGACAGGCCCAGCTCCCGGCCCACGGCCCGGGCCAGGACGGCCACGCGCCGGGCATGGCCGGCGGCCGTGTAGCCCGCGATCTCGGTCGTGCGGGCCAGGGAGGCGACCGTCTGCCGGCGGGTGGCCCACACCGCCTCGTAGCGGTGCGCGCAGAGCTGGGTGACCAGCAGCGGCAGGCACAGGACGGGCAGCGCCCACAGGCCGGCCGCCGCCACGGCCAGCGCGAGGACGACGCCGCTGGCCCCGATGGCCCAGCCGGTCCCGGGCACGGCGCGCAGTTCCTCGCGCAGGGCGGCCCCGTACGCCCCCGCGCCGCGGGCGCACGCCAGGGCGGCGGCGAGCACGGCGTCGTACAGGGTGGTCAGGCCGAGCAGGACCAGCAGGAACAGCGCGTAGTACGGGCTGTGCGCGGGCCACCGGTCGAGCGCCCCGCAGGCGTGCAGCGGCTGGAAGCAGACGGCGGCGAACCCGGCGCCGAGCACCCGGCGGGCGAGCCGGTCCGCGGCGGGCGGGCGGCCGACCGCACCGGCGAGGGTGGCGCCGAGGACGACGGCCACGACCTGGGGCGCGCCGTGCGAGGTGGGCTCCCCGCCCACCTCGCCGAGCAGGGCGTAGGCCAGGGTGCCCGCCGAGCCGAGGGGCGCGGTCTCGCGTATCCCGGCGGCGGGGCGGGGGCGCCGGGCGGCCTCCCCGAGCGCGATCAGCACCCCGTAGGCGAGGGCGACGTGCGGCTGCGCGAGACCGCGCCAGGCGGTCCAGGCCAGCGCGGCCACGGCGGCCGCGCCGGCGGTGGCGTGCACGCACCGGACGAGGGGCACGCCGGCGCAGGCCCTGGGGGCGGCCGGCGGGGGCCGGGTCATCGGGGGCCGCCGGCGGAGGGGGCCGGCCCGGGGGCGGCGGTGATCTCGGCGCTGATCTCGGTACCGATGTCGGCAGTGATCTCGGCGGGAATCTCGACCGGGACGTCGGCCGGGATCTCGGCGGTGATCTCGGCGGTGATCGAACGCTGATCAACAGGGACGTTTCGGCGTACCGGAACCGGGCTTCCGGTACGCCATCCGTGCCGGTCCAGGGCCCGGCACAGGGCGGCGACCATGCGCGGGTCGAAGTGCGAGCCGGCGCAGCGGCGCAGCTCGGCGAGGGCGGCCGGGACCGGTCGGGCCCTGCTGTAGCTGCGGGTCGAGGTCATCGCGTCGAAGGCGTCGGCGACGGAGACCACCCGGGCGGCCTCGGGGATCTGGTGGCCCTTCAGGCCGTGCGGGTAGCCGGTGCCGTCCAAGCGCTCGTGGTGGTGCAGGATCGCGGCGCGGGCCTCGTCGAGGAAGCCGATGCCGCGCACCATCTCGTGCCCGTACTCGGGGTGCAGTTCGATGACCCGGCGCTCCTCGGGGGTCAGCGGGCCGTCCTTGCGCAGCACCCGGGTGGGCACGCCCAGCTTGCCGATGTCGTGCAGGGTGCCGGCGAAGCGTAGGGACTCCAGGCGGGCGCCGGTGAAGCCCAGTTCGCGGGCGATCAGGACGGCGGCGCGGCCCACGCGCTCGCTGTGGCCGCGGGTGTAGCGGTCCTTGAGGTCGACGGCCTGCACCAGGGCGCGCACGGTGGCCCGGTGGGCGGCGCGCTCGCGGTGGCAGCGGTCGAGGACCCAGGAGGACAGGGCCATGGGCAGCAGCACCAGCAGGGCGGCCGGGGGCCCGTAGGGGCTGTGCCACAGCACGGCCATGAGCAGCGCCGTCGGCCCGTACAGCAGCGCCGGCAGCAGGGCCTCGGGCAGCGGGGTGCGCCAGGCGGTGCGCGGGGAGCGGCCCTCGGCGGTGACGAGGGCGCCGCCGTCGAGGGCGGCGACCACGGCGGCCAGGACGAGGGCGGCGGCCAGGGCCGGCAGCAGGGCGGCGGGGAAGCCGGGGGCTGTGACCAGGCGGGGGCCGGCGAGCCCGTAGGCGAAGGAGGCGGCGCCGGTGGCGAGCGCGTACTGGGCGGCGTGCCACAGCCGGCGTACGCGCGCCGGGGGCCGGACGTCCCGGGCGGCCAGCGCACCGGGCACCGCGACCAGGCCCGCGGCCTGGGGCGGCAGCAGGAAGGCGCCGGCGAGCAGCAGGGGCAGGGCCAGCCTGCAGCGCGGCAGGAGTTCGCAGGCGGCGCCGGCGGCGGCCAGCAGGACGACCGAGGACCAGGGAACGGCGGACGGATCGCGTACGGCGGGCGCGGCGCACAGCGCGGCGGCGAGCACGGCACACGCGATGTACGCGCGGGCCGCCGCCGGAAGTGGCCCCATGGCGCGTCCTCCCCGACCGTCGGCGTGGCGTCTGGACGGTGAGAATAGGCTCCGCGGAGCCCTCGCAGCCGCCCTGAGGGTATTGCGCCGTCCGTTCGGGTGACGTTCCCGGGTGCGGTGTTTTGGATCAGTGCCGGCGGCGGACGATGGCGCCCGGCGGCGGCGTCCGCTCGGTCCCGCCGGCGGTTCAGTCCTGCCGGCCGGCGGCGGCGTCCGCTCGGTCCCGCCGGCGGTTCAGTCCTGCCGGCCGGCGGCCTCGGCCGCCTCCGCGCGGGCCTCGGCGACCACGTCGCGCTCGGGCAGGGAGGCACCCGAGCGGATCAGCTCGATGCGCCCCATGACCTTGGAGCGGAGGTCGGCCGGCACGTCGTCGTGGCCGCAGCAGCGCTTGACGAGCTTCTTGACCGCCTGCTCCAGGCCGTACTTCTCCAGGCAGGGCGAGCACTCGTCGATGTGCACCTCGAACTTGGCGCACTCGCCGGCGGGCATCTCGTGGTCGAGGAATTCGTAGAGGTGGTCGAGGACTTCAGAGCAGTCCGTCTCGTGCGGGTCTCCGCAGCTCATGAGTCCGACCCTTTCCGGTTGTGCGACTCGTCGGAACCGTTCGGCGCGGAACCGGCCCCCGCCGGCACCAGGCCGCGCTCGCGGGCGTAGTCCTCCAGCAGCCCGCGCAGCTGCCGGCGACCGCGGTGCAGCCGGGACATCACCGTGCCGATGGGGGTACCCATGATGTCCGCGATCTCCTTGTAGGCAAACCCCTCGACGTCCGCGAGGTAGACCGCGATGCGGAACTCCTCGGGAATGGCCTGGAGGGCCTCCTTGACATCGGAGTCGGGCAGGTGGTCGAGCGCCTGGGACTCCGCCGAGCGCAGTCCGGTCGACATGTGCGACTCGGCGCGGGCCAGCTGCCAGTCCTCGATCTCCTCGGACGCGCTGCGCAGCGGCTCGCGCTGCTTCTTGCGGTACGAGTTGATGAAGGTGTTGGTCAGGATGCGGTACAGCCACGCCTTGAGGTTGGTGCCGTCACGGAACTGGTGGAACGACGCGTACGCCTTGGCATACGTCTCCTGCACGAGGTCCTCGGCGTCGGCGGCGTTCCTCGTCATACGCAGCGCGGCGGAGTACATCTGGTCGAGGTAGGTCAGCGCGTCGCGCTCGAAACGGGCATTGCGCTCCGCATCGGTCTCGGCGCCGCGTCCGCTCGCGGTGTTCTCCGCGTCGGTCCCAGTGACCGGACCCACCTCCTCCTCCAATGCCATGGCGGCGCCCGCACCGGACCCGCTCGAATCGGAGAATAGACGACGATCCGGCGCGCCCGCCGCTCCAGCCGCAGCCGGCTGGGCCACCCTCAGCACCGCCCAGTCCAGGTCGGCCGTCTGCGGGCGGGACGGGCATGCGATCGAACCCATGCTGGCGAGCTCCCATTCCTTCGTCTTGCCGGTTGCAGCACTGCGTACGCGTGTCAGACGCAACAACAGCACCGGCCCGTGGATCATTCCCGGCGGTACGGTTTCGTTTCCGGGGACCCGCTGGTCAGCGGTGGGAGGCCGGGAGCCTCAGATCGCCCTGAGCCACAACCCGACCGCGCGGACGATTGCCGCCAGCGCCTCCTCCTGGGTGATGTCCGCCTTCTTCGGCACCGCGAAGCCGTGGTCGCCCCAGGGCACCTCGACGGGCTCGGTGCCCGCGGGGAACTCCTCGGGGCGCCCGAACGGGTCGCGGGCGCCCTGCACCACGAGCACGGGCACGCCCGCGCCGGTCAGCTCCTCGGCGCGGGAGCTCTCGGGCCGGCCCGGCGGGTGCAGGGGGAAGCTCAGGGCGAGCACGGCGGCGGCGCCCAGCTCCCCGGCGGTACGGCAGGCGACGCGTGCCCCGGCGCTGCGGCCGCCGGCCACGACGGGCAGCCCGGGGGCGGTGAGGGCGGGCCACACCGCGCGCCACGCCGCGTCGAGTGTCCTCGGCGCGGGCGCCACGCGCTTGCCGGCCACCCGCCAGGGCTGCTCGACCAGGGCCACGGTCACCCCTTCGCCGGGCAGCGTGCTCGCGAGCGCCTGCAGGTCGCGCGCCTCCACCCCGCCGCCGGCGCCGTGCCCGAGGGCGAGCACGAGGCGGGCCGCGGGGGCCGGGTGCCAGTGGATGCGGGCCTCGCCCACGGGGGTCTCGACGTCCTGCACGGTCACTGCGATCTTCGTGGTCACGTGTCCATCCTGCCCCGCCGTCCGGTCGGAACAGCTTCACCGGTCGGAACAGCGTCGCCGGTCGGAACAGTGTCGTCGGTGAGAACAGCGTCGCCGGTGAGAACAGCGTCGCCGGTCAGAACAGCGTCGCCTCCTCCGGGGCCGGCAGCTCCGTCAGCAGCTCCGGCCCGTTGTTGCGCACGTCGCTGACGGCCGTGGCGACCGGGTGGGCCCGCAGCAGCCCGGCGGGCGGCGGCTCCAGGAGTCCGCGCAGGGCCTCGACGTCGGTGTTCGCCGGGTCCAGCCAGGCCGACCACCGGTCGGGGGTGAGCAGGAGCGGCATGCGGGGGTGGATCTCGGCGAGCGAGCGGGGCCCGGGCTCCTTCGCGGCCCCGGTGGCGGCGAAGGGTTCGCTGTGCGCTTCGGTGGTGATCACCGAGCAGGTCGCCCACCACGCCTGGGGGTGGTCCGGCGGCAGGGTGGGGTCGCGCCAGAACTCGTACAGCCCGGCCATCGCCATCACCGAGCCGTCGACGGGCGTGACGAAGTACGGCTGCTTGCGGGTGCGCTTGCGGCGGCCCTGTTCCTCCAGCTCCCGCTCCTGGGCGCCGGTGACCCACTCGTAGTAGCCGTCGGCGGGCAGCAGGCAGCGCCGGGAGGCGAAGGCGCTGCGGAAGGAGGGCTTCTCGTGCACGGTCTCGGCCCGGGCGTTGATCATCCGGGCGGCGCCCTCCGGGTTCCTGGCCCAGGACGGCACCAGGCCCCAGCGCAGCGCTCTGAGCTGCCGAACCGGACGCCGGTCCGCGGCGTCTTTCAAGGGACGCTCGAGCACCACGTGGACGCTCTTCGTCGGCGCCACGTTCCAGTCCGGAGCGAGCGTCTCCTCCGGTTCCCACTTCTCCACCTCGAAGAGCCCGGCAAGGTCCTCCGGCCGCCGGCTCGCCGCATATCGACCGCACATGAGTGCCACACTGCCACGACGACGCAAGGAGCGGCCCAGAAATGGACAGCAGTACCAGTGCCACCGGCCTGTGGAGCCGCGTCGTCGGCACCCAGCCGCACCCGTCCCTCTGGCTGGTTCTCGTCACCGGGCTCATAGCCCTCGCCGCTGTCGTGCCCTTCCGCGTCTGGCGCATCACCCGTAACGCCGTCACCATCGCCCACGAGGGCGGTCACGCCCTGGTGGCCGTGCTCAGCGGGCGGCGCCTGGACGGCATCCGGCTGCACTCCGACACCTCCGGGCTGACCGTCTCCCGCGGCCGGCCGACCGGCCTCGGCATGGTCCTCACCGCGGCCGCCGGCTACCCCGCCCCCTCGCTGCTGGGCCTGGCCGGCGCCTGGCTGCTGGCCGCCGGGCACATCACCGCCCTGCTGTGGGGCGCGACCGCCCTGCTGGCCGCCGTGCTCGTGATGATCCGCAACGCCTACGGGGCCCTGACGGTGGTGCTGGCCGGGGCGTCCTTCGTCCTGGTCTCCTGGCTGACCGGGCCCCCGGTGCAGGCGGCGTTCGCGTACGGGGTGGTGTGGTTCCTGCTGCTCGGCGGGGTGCGGCCGGCCTTCGAGCTGCAGCGCAAGCGGCGGCACGGCGGCGCCGCCGACTCCGACGCCGACCAGCTCGCCCGGCTGACCAATGTGCCGGCCGTGGTGTGGCTCGCGATGTTCCACCTCGTCGCCCTGTGCGCCCTGACGGGAGGCGGACGCTGGCTGCTCGGCCTGTGAGACCGATGAGGTCCGTGACGGGCGCATGACCGGCCCGTGACCGCCGGGGCCGAACCCCACGCGGAACGTCAGTAAGGTAAAGGCATGACCGAGAGCCCCGCGCACCCCGACCTCTGGCCCGCTCCCCTTGCGACCGGGGCCGTCGACGCCACCGTCACCGTGCCCGGCTCGAAGTCGGTCACCAACCGCGCCCTGGTGCTGGCCGCCCTCGCCGCCGAGCCCGGCTGGCTGCGCCGCCCGCTGCGCTCCCGCGACACCGTCCTGATGGCCGACGCGCTGCGCGCCATGGGCGTGGGCATCGAGGAGGGGGTGGGCCCCGACGGCACCGGCGAGGCCTGGCGGGTCATCCCGGCCCAGCTGCACGGCCCGGCCACCGTCGACGTCGGCAACGCCGGCACCGTGATGCGCTTCCTGCCGCCGGTCGCCGCGCTCGCCGACGGGCCGGTGCACTTCGACGGCGATCCCCGCAGCTACGAGCGCCCCCTGCACGGCGTGATCGACGCGCTGCGCGCCCTGGGCGCGCGCATCGACGACAACGAACGCGGTGCCCTGCCGCTGACCGTGCACGGCGCCGGCGCCCTGGACGGCGGCCCGGTGGAGGTCGACGCCTCCTCGTCCTCGCAGTTCGTCAGCGCCCTGCTGCTGTCGGGCCCGCGTTTCAACCAGGGCGTCGAGGTCCGCCACACCGGCCCCACCCTGCCGTCGCTGCCGCACATCCGCATGACCGTGGAGATGCTGCGCGCGGCCGGCGCCCAGGTCGACACCCCCGAATCCGGGGGCGAGCCGAACGTCTGGCGGGTCTCCCCCAGCGCCCTGCTCGGCCGCGACCTGGTCATCGAGCCCGACCTGTCGAACGCGGCGCCGTTCCTGGCCGCCGCCCTGATCACCGGCGGCCGGGTCACCGTCACCGACTGGCCCGAGCGCACCACCCAGCCGGGCGACGCGCTGCGCGAGATCTTCACCGCCATGGGCGGCCGCTGCGAGCTGACCGAGGCGGGCCTGACCTTCACCGGAACGGGCCGGATCACCGGCATCGACGCCGACCTGCACGAGGTCGGCGAGCTCACCCCGGTGATCGCGGCGGTCGCGGCGCTGGCGGACTCCGAGTCCGTCCTGCGCGGCATCGCCCACCTGCGCCTGCACGAGACCGACCGGCTGGCCGCGCTGGCCAAGGAGATCAACGAGCTCGGCGGCGACGTCACCGAGACCGAGGACGGGCTGCACATCCGGCCCCGTCCCCTGCACGGCGGTGTCTTCCACACCTACGAGGACCACCGGCTGGCCACCGCGGCGGCCGTGCTCGGCCTCGTCGTGGACGGCGTCCGGGTGGAGAACGTCGCCACCACCGCCAAGACCCTGCCCGACTTCCCGGGGCTGTGGACCGGGATGCTCGGTTCCGTCGCGGGGGCGACGGCGGCGCCGAGAAGCTGAAGAGACCTGGAAGCACCATGCGCCGCTACGGCAAGCACACCGACGAGGACGACGTCCGCGTACGCCCCAACCGCAAGGGCAACCGCCCCCGCACCAACATCCGCCCCAAACACGAGGACGCCGCCGAGGGCTTCGTCCTCACCATCGACCGCGGCCGGCTGACCGTCCTCGTCGAGGACCGCACCGTCATGGCGATGAAGGCGCGCGAACTGGGCCGCAAGGGCGTCGTCGTGGGCGACCGCGTGGCGGTCGTCGGCGACCTCAGCGGCGCCAAGGACACCCTCGCCCGGATCGTGCGGGTCGAGGAGCGCAGCTCGGTGCTGCGCCGCACGGCCGACGACGACGACCCGTTCGAGCGGGTGGTCGTCGCCAACGCCGACCAGCTGGCCATCGTCACCGCACTCGCCGATCCCGAGCCGCGGCCCCGCCTGATCGACCGCTGCCTGGTGGCCGCCTACGACGCGGGGCTGGAGCCGCTGCTGGTGCTGACCAAGTCGGACCTGGCGCCGGCCGAGAAGCTCATGGAGTCCTACGGCTCCCTGGGTGTGCCGTACGTGGTCACCAACCGCGAGGAGCTGGCGAACGGGGACGCGGCCGACCGCGTCCGCGAGCGGCTGACGGGTCGTCTGACCGCCTTCGTCGGGCACTCCGGCGTCGGCAAGACGACGCTGGTCAACGCCCTGGTGCCGGACCGTCAGCGGGCCACCGGCCACGTCAACAAGGTCACCGGCCGGGGCCGGCACACCACCACCTCGGCGCTGGCCCTGCCGCTGCCGGACGACTCGGGCTGGGTCATCGACACCCCCGGCGTCCGCTCGTTCGGGCTGCACCACGTCGACCCGGCCCGCGTCATCCATGCCTTCCCCGACCTGGAGCCGGGCGCGGAGAACTGCCCGCGCGCCTGCAGCCACGACGAGCCGGACTGCGCGCTGGACGAGTGGGTGGCGGACGGGCACGCCGACCCGCAGCGGCTGTACTCCCTGCGCCGGCTGCTGGCAACGCGGGAGCGGCGCGAAGGCGACTGATCGCCTACGTTTGCGAGTGACCGCCACTGGCAAGGGCATGCAAGGGCGCGCCCGCACCGGGACCGCGCGGCGGTCCGCGGAACGGGAGGCACACAGATGGCGTGGCTGCTGGTCGTCGTCGCCGGGTTGCTGGAGACCGGCTTCGCCGTCTGTCTGAAGCTCTCGCACGGCTTCACCCGCCTGTGGCCCACGATCGCCTTCGCCTGCTTCGCCCTCGGCAGCTTCGGGCTGCTCACGCTCTCCCTGCGCAAGCTCGACGTGGGGCCGGCGTACGCCGTGTGGACGGGCATCGGCGCGGCCGGTACGGCCATCTACGGCATGGTCTTCCTCGGCGACCTGGTCTCCACGCTGAAGATCGTCTCCATCAGCCTGGTGATCGTCGGGGTCATCGGGCTGCAGCTGTCCGGCTCCTCGCACTGAGCGTCTAGGAACCGTTGGTCGCGAGCAGTGCCCGGACCAGCCGGGCGACCTCTCCGGCGGCCTCGTCGTCCGAGGCGGCGGGGGCGACGACGTAGGACAAAATCAGCCGGACGGCGGCCTCGCAGGCCCGGCACAGGGCGCATTCGCCGGCCTCCGGGAGCTCCTCGGGGTGCTGCGGCGGGCCGCCGAGGGCGGTCACCGCGCTGCCGCGGATCCGCTCGGCGAGCGCGGCGGGCGTGGGCGGGGCACCGCGGAAGGGCCGCGCGTCGCGCGGTGTGCGCGGCCCCGGTAAGGGGGGTGCGGCGGCGGGTGGCAGGCGGTCGCCACGGCAGCCGGTCAGGGCGGCGCGTACGAACGGGTTGCCGCGGGCCGCGCGCAGCGTCCACAGGGCCGCGGCGGCCAGGGCGTCGCCGGCGTCGGTGCCGGCGCGGGCCGCGGCGTCGGTCAGGGTGCGCTCGACGCCGGTGAGGAAGGCCTCCGCCTCGCGGCGCACCAGGGCGCGGGCGAGCCCGTCCTTGCTGCCGAACTCGTTGTAGAGGGTCTGGCGGGACACGCCGGCGGCGGCCGCGACGTCCACCATCCGGACCCCGTGCCAGGGCCGGGCGGCGAGTGCCGTGAAGGCCGCGTCCAGCAAGAGCTCTCGTGCCGCGGGCATCGTCGCCTCCTCGGCCGTGGGGCCGCACGACGGTTGGGGCAGCCCACAGAATTGACGCGGCGCCAGAGGGTGTCAAGAGGCCCGGCCGGCCGCGCCGCGCACGCGCCCCCGCCCCGGCCGCAGGTAGTGTGCGTTACATGTCCGACTACCACGATGATCTGCGTCTGGCCCACGTCCTGGCGGACGCCGCCGACGCGGCCACCATGGACCGGTTCAAGGCCCTCGACCTGAAGGTCGACACCAAACCGGACATGACACCGGTGAGCGAGGCGGACAAGGCCGCCGAGGAGCTGATCCGAGGCCAGCTGCAGCGTGCCCGCCCGCGGGACGCCGTGCTGGGCGAGGAGTTCGGCAGCGAGGGCGCGGGCCCGCGGCGCTGGGTGATCGACCCGATCGACGGCACCAAGAACTATGTGCGCGGGGTGCCGGTCTGGGCCACGCTGATCTCCCTGATGGTGATGGAGCAGGGCGGCTACCAGCCGGTGGTCGGTCTGGTCTCGGCGCCGGCACTCGGGCGGCGCTGGTGGGCGGCGAAGGGATCGGGCGCCTTCACCGGGCGCAGCCTGACGTCCGCCAGCCGGCTGCAGGTCTCGCGGGTGGAGCGGATCGACGACGCGTCGTTCGCGTACTCGTCGCTGTCCGGGTGGGAGGAGCGCGGCATGCTGCCGGGCTTCCTGAACCTCACGCGGGACTGCTGGCGCACGCGCGGCTACGGCGACTTCTGGCCCTACATGATGGTCGCCGAGGGCTCGGTGGACCTGTGTGCGGAGCCGGAGCTGTCCCTGTGGGACATGGCGGCGAACGTCGTCATCGTGGAGGAGGCCGGCGGCCGCTTCACCGGCCTGGACGGGCGCCCGGGGCCGCACAGCGGCAACGCGGCGGCCTCGAACGGATTGCTGCACGACGAACTGCTCAACTATTTGCGACCGCCGGGTTCTTAAACCCATCATATGGTCGTAAAAATCTGGCAAAATTCAGCCTTCTGAAGACCTTGTCCGCCCTCCCGGGGCGTGTGACGATGACGGCCACAGGCTTGTGAACATGTGAAGCCCTCGCTCCCTCCAGGAGGTGGCTTGCAACCATGCTCGTCCGCGACGCCATGAGCACGGTGGTCCTGACCATAGGGCCCGCCCACACCCTCCGGCAGGCGGCCCGGCTGATGTCCGCCCGCAGGGTGGGCGCCGCCGTCGTCCTCGACCCCGACACCAGCGGCCTCGGCATCCTCACCGAGCGGGACATCCTCAACGCGCTCGGGGCGGGGCACGACCCCGACCACGAGACGGCCCACGGACACACCACCACCGACGTGGTCTTCGCAGCCCCCGACTGGACGCTGGAGGAGGCCGCGGCCGCGATGTCGCGCGGCGAGTTCCGGCACCTGATCGTCCTCGACCGGCACGAGGCCGTGGGCGTGGTCTCGGTCCGCGACATCATCCGCTGCTGGCTTCCCCTGCGCGGCCGTACCCAGGCGCCGGCGGTCACCGCCTGAGGCGCCACGGAAGGCAGGCCGAAGGGGAAGCAAAGGGAAAGCGAAGGAAAAAGGCCGAAGAGGCCGGAGCCCCATGGCGTCCGGCCTCTTCGGTTTCTTACGGCAAGCGTCCAGTGGTTGTTCAGCCGCGCAGGGCCTGGACCGCGGCCTCCAACCGCTTGCCGTAGTCGGGGTCCGCCTGGCGGAAGTTGTTGATCGCCCGCTCGATGATGTCGTCGCGCGACACCTTGGCGATGAAGCCGGCGAGGTTGGCGATCAGGCGCTCCTTCTCGTCCTCGGACATCAGGCGGTAGAGGTTGCCGGCCTGGACGAAGTCGTTGTCCTCGGAGTGCGAGGGAGCGGCGAGGTTGCCGGTGGCGCCGGTGACGGCGACCGGCTGCCACAGCGGGCGGTCGGTCTGGGCCGGCCCGCCGAAGCTGTTGGGCTCGTAGTTCTTCGCGCCCTTGTGCCGGCCGTCGTACATCAGGCCGTCACGGCCGTAGGTGCGTGCCTCGGTCGCGTGCGGGCGGTTGACCGGCAGGTGGTCGGCGTTGACGCCGACGCGGTAGCGGTGGGCGTCGCCGTAGGCGAAGAGGCGGCCCTGGAGCATCTTGTCCGGGGAGGGGCCGATGCCCGGCACGAAGTGGGCGGGGGTGAAGATCGACTGCTCGACCTCGGCGAAGATGTTCTCCGGGTTGCGGTTGAGCTCCAGCTTGCCGATCTCGATCGGCGGGTAGTCCTCGTGCGGCCAGACCTTGGTGAGGTCGAACGGGTTGAAGCGGTAGGTGGCCGCCTCGTCCGCCGGCATGATCTGCACCTGCACGGTCCAGGTCGGGAACTCGCCGCGCTCGATGGCCTCGCGCAGGTCGCGCTGGTGGCTGTCGGGGTCCTCGCCGGCGAGCTTGTTGGCCTCGTCCTGGGTGAGGTTCTCGATGCCCTGGTCGGTCTTGAAGTGGTACTTCACCCAGAAGGCCTCGCCGGCCTCGTTGTTCCACTGGAAGGTGTGCGAGCCGTAGCCGTTCATGTGGCGGTACGAGGCGGGGATGCCGCGGTCGCCGAACAGCCAGGTCACCTGGTGGGTGGACTCCGGCGAGTGACCCCAGAAGTCCCAGACGTTGTCCGCCTCCTGCGAGCCGGTGTACGGGTCGCGCTTCTGGGTGTGGATGAAGTCGGGGAACTTGATGGCGTCCTTGATGAAGAACACCGGGGTGTTGTTGCCGACGAGGTCGTAGTTGCCCTCTTCGGTGTAGAACTTCAGCGCGAAGCCGCGGGGGTCGCGCACCGCGTCGGCCGCCCCGAGGTTGCCGGCGACGGTGGAGAAGCGCAGGAAGACCTCGGTCTGCTTGCCGACCTCGGAGAGGAACTTCGCCCGCGTCCAGCGCGTGACGTCGGCGGTCACGGTGAAGGTGCCGTAGGCCCCGGCGCCGCGGGCGTGCACCACACGCTCCGGGATCCGCTCGCGGTTGAAGTGCGCGAGCTTCTCCAGCAGCAGCTGGTCCTGGATGAGCATGGGGCCGCCGAGACCCGCCGTCTCGCTGTTCTGGTTGTCCGCGACCGGAGCACCGGACTCCGTGGTCAGCGGGCCCGTCGTCGTCTCGCCCTGCACCGACACCTACGCCTCCGTCGTCTCATCGTCTCTGTCGGCCCCGCCGGGATCCGGGGGTGGGACCCCCTTGGCCTGAGCCGAGATCGATCCTACATTGGACTATGTCTAAGTCAAGATGCTTCCCACATAAAAACGGGATCCAGGGGTGGACAGGCGCCGCTGCTACGCTTGGTCCTATCTGACTGATAGGTGAAATGGCATGAGTGACCTGCTGGAAAGGCTCCGGGGACGCGGCTGGCGGCTGACCGCGCAGCGACGCGTCGTCGCCGAAGTGCTCGACGGGGACCACGTGCACTACACCGCCGACGAAGTACACGCCAAGGCGGCCGAGCTGCTGCCGGAGATCTCGCGCGCGACGGTGTACAACACCCTGGGCGAGCTGGTCTCGCTGGGCGAGGTCCTCGAGGTGAGCACGGACGGCCGCGCGAAGCGCTACGACCCCAACGCCCACCACGCGCACCAGCACCTGGTGTGCTCGCGGTGCGGCACGATCCGCGACGTCCATCCCGCCGGCGACCTGCTGGCCGGGCTGCCCACCGCCGAGCGCTTCGGCTTCGAGGTGTCGGCGGTCGAGGTGACGTACCGCGGAATCTGCCCGTCCTGCGCGGGGCCCTGATCAAGGCGCCCGGGGGGGGCGACGGCATGACGGCGCCGAGGGCACGACGAGTACCGAGAGCATGAGGGCATGACAAAGGGCCCGGATCCTGGGATCCGGGCCCTTGGCCTTCAGTAGCGGGGACAGGATTTGAACCTGCGACCTCTGGGTTATGAGCCCAGCGAGCTACCGAGCTGCTCCACCCCGCGTCGTTAGACCCACCCTAACCCGTCCGTGTCTCCCGACGCAAACACGCCTGCCGGCGCTCAGGCGGACAGCTCCTGCTGCAGGGCGTCCCGCAGCCGCGCCGCGCGCTCGGCGACCTCCGCCGGGCCCAGCTCCACCGCCCGCGCGCACCACTGCCGGCCCGCCGAGAGGTCGCCGCGCCGGGCCGCGAGGAGGGCGAGGCGCAGGGCGGCCCGGCCGTGGCCGGCCTCCGCCGCCCGCGTCCACCACATCGCCGCCTCCGGCTCGCTGCCCTCGCGGGCCAGCAGCAGTCCCAGGTTGAAGGCGCCGTTGCGGCTGCCGGCCTCGGCGGCCTCCCGGTACCAGTGCGCGGCCCCGGCGGTGTCGCCCCGCTCGGCCACCAGCATCCCCAGGCGCACCTGGGCGCGCCGGTGGCCCTGGCGGGCGGCCCGCTCGTACCACTGCTCGCTCTCGCGGCTGCGCTCCTCGTCGCGGTCGAGCAGCGCGCCCAGCCGGAAGGCGGCCTCCGCGCTGCCGCCCTGCACGGCCACCCGCAGGTGGCGCTCGGCCTCCTCGGTACCGCCGGGCCCGCCGTCGCGCAGCACGGCCATGGCGACCTGCAGCGCGGCCTCGGTGTGGCCGGCCGCGGCGGCCCGCTCGTACCACTCCAGGGCCAGGTGCTCCTCGCCCCGGCCGGCGTAGAGGATGCCGAGGTTGAAGGCCGCGTCCACGCTGCCGGCCTCGGCCGCCTTGGAGAACCACGGCTCGGCCCCGGCGGCGTCGCCGCCCTGCATCAGCAGGACGGCCAGCGCGTTGGCGGCCTCGCGGTGTCCGGCGTAGGCGGCGCGGCGGTACCACTGCTCGGCCTGGGCGGTGCGGTCCTGCTCGGCGCACAGCAGCCCGAGGTTGTACGCGCCGTTGATGTCGCCGGCGTCGAGGGCCTCGCGGTACCAGCGCTCGGCCTGCTGGGACTCGCCGCGGTCGGCGTGCAGGGCGCCCAGGGCGTTGGCGGCGTTGCCGTCGCCCTCCTGGGCGGCGCGGCGCCACCACACGGCGGCGCTGTCGGTGTCGCCGGCGTCGCGCAGCAGGAAGCCCAGGGCGCAGGCGGCGCGCGGCTCCCCGTCCTTGGCGGAGGTCAGGTACCAGCGGGCGGCCTCCTGGGTCTCGCCCCGGCCCTCCAGCAGGGTGCCCAGGTGCAGGGCGGCGCGGCGGTGGCCGCGGGCCGCGGCCTGCCGGTACCACTGCTCGGCCTCGCCGGCCGGGCCGTCCTGGCGGCCGGCGGCCGCGGCACGCAGCTCGCGCACGGAGGTGTCACCGCCGCCGGCGGAGATCCGCCGGTTGCGGGTGGCCGGGCCGAGGGAGGCGGCCAGCCCCTCGCAGACGTCGTCGGCCGGGGGCCGCGGCGCGCGTCCGTCGAGTATCCGGGCGAGCCGGTAGGCGGCCTCGCGGTGGCCGCGCTCGGCAGCGGCACGGAACCAGCGCTCGGCGCCCACGTCGCTGCGGTGCTCCAGCAGGTCGGCCAGCGCGTACGCACCGAGGGCGTGCCCGGACTCGGCGGACTGCCGCAGCCAGTACTCGGCGGCGGGCTCGTCGCCGCGCTCGCGGTGGTAGCGGCCGAGGGCGTGGGCGGCCGCGGCGGAGCCGGCGACGGCGGCGACCCGCCACCAGCCGGCGGCCTCGTCGGCGTAGCCGCGCTGGTGCAGCAGGACGCCGAGGTTGTTGGCGGCGGAGCGGTCCCCGGCGGCGGTGGCGGCGCGCAGGTGGCGCTCGGCACCGTCGAGGTCGCCGCGGCGCAGCAACAGGGCGCCGAGCATGCTCAGCGACGCGGGGTCGCCGGACTCGGCGGCGCGGCGGCGGGCGGTCTCCAGCTCCAGGTCGGCCGCCTCGGTGGCGCAGGCCGTGTCCTGGGGATCCCGTGGCTCCTGTGGTGCGCGGGGTTCGGCCGCCGCCGGTGCGGCGTGGGCCGCCGCGGTCGCGGTGCGGTCCGGGGCCGTGGCCAGGGCGGTGCCGCCCAGGGCGTACGACGACGGGTCCTGCTCTGGCGTCTGGCTCCCGTTGCCGGGAGCCGCTACAAGCCGACGGGTGCTCAACAGCCTCGCCCTGTCCCCCATAAGTCCCATCGTCGCACTCCCGCAACCTGCGTACACCTGGAATACCGCAGCCAGTGAGGTCACTTCAGCGTTTTGTCGACTTCCCGACTTCCCGACACGGCGGTGCTCCAAACTCTAATCAAAACCCCCGCACACAACCCGCACAGTCCGCCGCGTGGCGGGCCGCGGGCTCCCGTGCGCCCCCGACGCCCGGGCGGGCGGGGGCCGACCGCGCCGAGCGACCCGGCCCGAGATGCGACAAGGCCCGGAGTTGCGAGAACTCCGGGCCTTGTCCTTCAGTAGCGGGGACAGGATTTGAACCTGCGACCTCTGGGTTATGAGCCCAGCGAGCTACCGAGCTGCTCCACCCCGCGCCGTTGTGGAACAACCGTACCACGGCGCGGGGCGGGGCCGCGTCGGTCAGCTGCCGGGCCTGGCACCACCGGCCGCGGCGGCCTGCTCGGCCTTGGCGAGCCGGTCGAGGGCGGCCTTGAGGTCCTCCTGGGCCTTGCCGTAGGCCCCCCAGTCCTTCTTGTCGAGCGCCTTCTGGCCGGCGTCGAAGGCGTCCTGCGCGGCCTTGACGGCTTCCTTGACCGAGGGATTGGCCGCCGGCGGCTGCGTGGTGCCGGGGGTGGGCGGCTGGGTGCCGGGCTTGGCACCCTTGACCTCGAACACGGCGTCGAGCGCGGTGGCGAGATCGTCCTCGAAGGCGGTCTTGTTGCCGTAGGTGACCAAAACCTTCTTCAGTCGCGGGAAGTTGGACCCCGCACCGCGCACATAGACCGGCTCGACGTACAGCAGACCGTCGTCCAGCGGCACGGTCAGCAGATTTCCGTACTCGATCTCGGAATCGCCGCGCTTCAGAATATTGATCTTATTGGCGATCTCGGGATCGCCGTTGAACTTGCTCTGCACCTGCTGCGGGCCCGACGTCGTCGTTTCCGACGGCAGTTTCAGAATGCGGATCTTCCCGTAATCGGCGCTGGTGGCATCGGCGTCCACCGCCATGAAGGCACCGAGATTCTCACGGCCCTTGGGGGTGAACGTCGTGGTCAGGGAGAACGACTGCGCCTGCTGACCGGGCATCCGCATGCTCAGGTAGAACGGCGGGACGGCATTGCCGGACTTGTTGGTCGGGTCGTCCGGCACCTCCCAGCGCTCGCTGCCCGTGTAGAAGGTGTCGGCCTTGGTGACGTGGTAGCGGGTCAGCAGCTCGCGCTGCACCTTGAACAGGTCCTGCGGGTAGCGCAGGTGGTCCAGCAGACCCTTGCTGATCTCGCTCTTGGCCTTCACCGTGCCGGGGAAGGCCTTCATCCAGGTCTTGAGCACCGGGTCCTTGGTGTCCCACTGGTAGAGCGTGACCGTGCCGTCGTAGGCGTCGACCGTGGCCTTGACCGAGTTGCGGATGTAGTTGACCTGGTTCTGCTGGGCGACGACGGCGCGCTGACCGGTGGTCAGCGAGTCGGCGGTGGTGTCACCGAGGGTCGTGCGCGAGGCGTACGGATATCCGTTGGTCGTGGTGTAGGCGTCCACGATCCACTGGATGCGCCCGTCGACGACCGCCGGATAGGCGTCGCCGTCGATCGTCAGCCACGGGGCGACGGCTTCGACGCGCTCCTTGGGCGTGCGGTTGTACAGAATCCGCGAACCGTCGCCGATGGCGCCCGAATACAGGATCTGCGGTTCGCCGAAGGCCACCGCGTACGCGGCCCGGTTGACCGGGTTGGACAGGCTCACCCCGCTCCGGCCCTGATAGCTGTAGCTCTTCTCGCCCTTGTCGCCGGAGTAGTCCAGCTCCTTCTGCGGGCCGCCGACGATCGAGTACTGGGTGGTCTTCTCGCCGTAATACACCCGCTGCTCGTACGTGCCGAGCTTGCCCTTGGTCGGCAGGTTGGACTCGGTGAAGTCCGGATCGCCCTCGCCGACGGCCGTGGTGCCCTTGGCGGTGATGGCGCCGTAGCCATGGGTGTACTTGAAGTGGTCGTTGATCCAGTTGCGCTCGGGAATGCCGTTGATGTTCAGCTCGCGCAGACCGATGACCGTGTCCTGCTCCTTGCCGTCGACCTTGTAGCGGTCGACGTCCAGCGTGGAGGGGAACTGGTAGTAACCCTTGACCTGCTGGAGCTGCTGGAAGGTGGGCGAGACGATGTTGGGGTCGAGCAGCCGGATGCTGGCGGTGGAGTCGGCGGCGTCGCGCAGCTTCTGCTTGTCCTTGCCCTGCAGGTCGCTGCGGCCCGCGTAGTCCTGCACCTCGGAGCCGTCGATGCCGTACGCCTCGCGGGTGGCCGCGATGTTCTTCTTGATGTACGGCGCTTCCTTGGCCTGCTCGTTCGGCTGCACCTGGAACTTCTGCACGATCGCCGGGTAGAGCCCGCCGATGAGCACCGCCGAGAGCACCATCAGGCCGAAGCCGATCACCGGCAGCTGCCAGGTGCGCCGCCACAGGGTGGCGAAGAACAGCACCGCACAGATCAGCGCAATGATGAACAGGATCGTCTTGGCCGGCAGATAGGCGTTGGCGTCCACGTACCGCAGACCCGTCCAGCCGTCGGTGGACTTCAGCCCGCTGGACTTCACCGCGAGCCCGTAGCGGTCCAGCCAGTAGGCGACGGCCTTGAGCGTGACGAAGACGCCCAGCAGCACGGACAGGTGGCCGGTGGCCGCCGCGGTGGCCCGGTGGCCGGGGCTGGTCAGCCGCAGCCCGCCGTACAGGTAGTGCACCAGGGCGGCGGCGATCAGCGACAGCACCGTCGCCGCGAAGCCGAAGCTCAGCAGGAAGCGGTACCAGGGCAGGTCGAAGGTGTAGAAGGAGATGTCCTTGTGGAACTGCGGGTCCCGCTGCCCGAAGGACACCCCGTTGATCCACTGCAGCCAGGTGCGCCACTGGCCGGCGGCCGAGGCCCCCGCGACCAGGCCGACGAGCGCGGTGACCGCCAGCAGCACCCACTTCTTGTACGGCGCGATGCCCATCCGGTAGCGGTCGAGGCTCTGCTGCTCCACCGACATCGCGCTCAGCGGCGGCCGCAGGCGGTGCGCGAGCCAGATGTTCAGGCCGACGGCCAGCGCCATCAGCAGGCCGAAGACGGCGAACAGGCCGATCTTCGTGCCGAGGGTGGTGGTGAAGACCGAGGAGTAGTCCACCGACCGGTACCACAGCCAGTCCGTCCAGAACCCGGCGAACATGACGAAGAGCAGGGCCAGACCGGCCAGCACGCCCAAGGTCATCAGCAGGGTCCGGACGCGCCGGGAGGGCCGGCCGACTCTGATCCGTGGCCCTGACGGGCCTCCGCCGCGGTCCGGCATCTGGAAAGCCAAGGTGCGCACCTCGAAGTTCGCTGTCGGTGGAGCTGGGATTGAAGGCCCCGGTGATAGTAGGACCCACTGTGGCAACTTACCGAGGCTTTACTCGGTTCCCGTTTTCGGCCTCTCTCAGGGCACGATATTGACCATGTCCAGCAATACCGGTTCGAACCTTCCCGGCTCCCAGGAGCCCGACGTCCCCATGGCGGCCAGCCCGCTGACCCGTGCCGTGCTCGAGATCGACGAGTACACCGCGGGTCTCGGCTGGGACCAGCCCGCACGGCTGTTCGCCCTGGTCGACACCGCCAGGCTGCGGGCCCAGGAGCCCGGCCTGGCCGCCCAGCTCGGCCTCGACTCCTCCGCGGCCTCCGCCGCCGTCTCCTACACCCCCGTCGAGCAGGAGGAGCTGCCGGCCGGCACCGCGCTCGACGAGTTCCTCGCCACGATCGCCTGGCCCGACGCGGTGGCGGGCTGCGCCCTGACCGTGGAGCGGCTGATGCTGCCGCCGTCGGCCGAGGCGTCCGTTCCGCACAACCTCAATGAGAAGCAGCTGGCCCAGTGGGTGGCCCGGCACCCCGACCGCCAGGAGGTGCGGATGACCGTCGCGGTGCTGCGCGACGGCGCCCGCGAGTCCGCGGTGCGGCTGCGCGAGAAGGACTCCGCCAAGGAGGTCCTCACCGGTGCCGACCTGGTGCCGGGCCTGGCCGACGCCCTCGCCGCCACCTTCGCGGACTGACGGGAGCCTTCTTCAGCTCAGCGGGCCTGGCCTGCCGTGCACTGCGGCAGGCCGGCCCGGTCCCCCTTGCGGATCTTCTCCAGGGACGCCAGCGCGTCCTTGATCGTGTCCACCTTGACCAGGGTCAGGCCCGAGGGGGTGTCCTTGGCGGCGGCCGCGCAGTTGTCCTTGGGCGTCAGGAAGTACTGGGCGCCCTTGGAGCGGGCGCCGACCGTCTTCATCTCCACGCCGCCGATCGGGCCGACCTTGCCGTCGTCGTCGATGGTGCCGGTGCCGGCGACGAACTTGCCGCCCGTGAGGTCCTCGGGCGTGAGCTTGTCGACTATCCCCAGCGCGAACATCAGGCCCGCGCTCGGGCCGCCCACGTCCGCCAGCTTGATGTTGATCGTGAACGGGAAGGTGTGGTCCGTCCCCGCCTGGATGCCGACGATCGCCCGGTTGTCGTCCGGCGCCTTGCCCGTGACCAGGGTGACGCTCTGCTCGCCCCTGGGCTCGCGCTTCTCCTTCTCGGCCGCGGCCGCCTCCTTGGCGGGCACGATCACGAAGGTCACCTTCTCGCCCGGCTTGTGCCGGGTGACCTGCTTGGCCACGTCGCCGGGCTGCTCGATGCGCGTACCGTCCACGGACCGGATGACGTCACCGGCGTGCAGCGTGCCCTCGGCCGGGCTGCCCTTGACCACCGAGGAGACGATCACGCGCGTGCCGACGGGGATGTCCAGCTGTTTCAGAGCCGCGACCTTGGCGCTCTCCTGCGACTGGCTGAACTCCTCCGCCGTCTCCTGGTTCAGCTCGTCCGGCGACTTGTCGTCCGGGTAGAGCGTGCTGTGCGGCACGACCAGGTTGTCGTGGGCCAGCCAGCCGTAGACGGCCTCCACCAGGTTCATCCGGTACTGCGAGCCGGTCACGCGGACCGTGGTCATGTTGAGGTGGCCACTGGTGGGGTACGTCTTGTGCCCGGAGATCTGCAGGACGGGCTCGCCCCCGTGCTCGCCGAGAGTGTTGACCGTCGGGCCCGGGGACATCTCCGCGTAGGGCACGGGGATCAGCACGCCTGCGCAGAGCAGCGCGATCAGCATCAGGAGGGACGCGAGCATCGTCGCGGTGCGGCGGGGCATGGAACGACAGTACGGGACGGGTCCGGCAGTCCACTGCTGGGGCGGTCCGTACGGGGCAGGTGGGCCTCCGGGTGCGGAAATCGCCCGGTGCCGGCCCGCTGCTAGCCCGCCGAGCCGGATCCGGACTCGGTCCGCTCCATCGCCTCCCGGAACTTTGCATAACCGGCCAGTTCCGCGACATCGCCGGTCTTGCGGTTCCGGGCTGCCCAGCTTCCCCACAGGGCGGCGGCAAGGGCCGCCACCACCGGAATCAGCAACCAAGCGAGCGCCGCCATGCCGGCCTCCGACCCCTCACGCAATCGCAACTGAAGTGATGAGCAGATTAGTCATCTTCGGTCTCAACGCTTACGTCGGGGGCCCGGTTACGCAACCAGGCAGGGCCCGTTCGTGGGCGACTTTGACACAGATCCAGCCGTTCAGGCCCCTACCCACTCGTCCGTGCCGTCGCTGAACCGCTGGTGCTTCCAGATCGGCACGTTCGCCTTGAGGTCGTCGATCAGCTGCCGGCACGCGGCGAACGCCTCCCCCCGGTGCGCGCACGACACGGCCACCACGACCGCCAGGTCGCCCACGGCCAGCTCGCCCACCCGGTGCACGGCGGCCAGAGCCCGTACGGGGAAGTCCCCCGCCACCTTCTCGGCCACCTTGCGCAGCTCGGCCTCGGCGGTGGGGTGGGCGGAGTAGCCGAGGGCGGCGACGTCCGCGCCGCCGTCGTGGTCCCGCACGGTGCCCACGAACAGCGCGGTGCCGCCGGCCGCGGGATCGCCCACGGCCGCGAAGACCTCGTCCAGGGACAGCGGGGTCTCCCGCACCGCGAGCAGTCGTATGGGGTCGTCGGCGGCGAGCTCGCCGGGATGGTGGGGGGTAGGCGCCATGGCGCCCATCGTACGAATCCCCCGCTCCCCCGTTCCCCTTGCGCACCCCTGGAGCCGGTCCGGAGCCGGCCCAGGGCCCCGGAGCCGGTCTAGAGCCGGCGGCGGGCCTTGCGGGCCCGGCGGACCAGTGCGGCGGTGCCGAGCAGGGCCACGGTCGCACCCGCGGCGCCCGCGGCGGTGGCGTCCTTGCGGCCCAGGCGGCGGCCCGCGACCGTGCGCCGGCCCGAAACCTCCTCCAGGAGCTCCGCGAGGACCTCCTCGTTGGTCCAGCGGGGCCGCCAGCCCGCGTCGTGCAGCCGGTGGCCGCTGACCACCCAGGGGTGCATCGTGTACTCCAGGTCGCCCGCCGGGGAGGGGGTCAGGCCCAGGCGGTGCAGCCGGGAGGCGGCGCCCAGGGCGACGGCCGAGGGCAGCTCCATGCGCCGGATGCCGCTGAGCTCCTCGACCTCCTCCTGCTCCAGCCAGCCGTCGCAGCCGACGGCCAGCTCGCCCTCGGCCTTCTCCAGGGCGGCGAACTCCAGGGCGCTCACCAGGTCCTCGACGTGGCAGAACTGCCAGGCGGGCCGGGAGCCGGCGACGACCAGCAGGCGGGGCGACTCGAAGTAGCGGGTCAGGGCGGTGTCCGTGCCGCCGACCAGGACGGCGGGCCGCAGCACCGTGACGTTCAGGCCGGGGTGCGCCCGGGGCGCACGCCTGGCCAGCCGCTCTATCTCCAGCAGGTCCCCCACGCCGGTCGCCTCGGCGGTGGCCCGCAGCTCGGCGTCCTCCGACAGCGGCACGTCGTTGTCGGGGCGGGCGCCGTAGACCATGGCGGAGGTGCACAGCACCACGCGGTGCACGCCGGCCGCCGCGGCGGCGGTGAGCACGGTCTGGGTGCCGCGCACGTTGTAGGCGGTGCGGGCGGCCGGGTCGCCCTCCAGGTCGAGGTCGAGCGCGAGGTGGACGACCACGTCGGCGCCGCGCAGCCGCTCGGCGATCGCCGGGTCGCGCACGTCCAGCACGTGCCACTGCGCCTCGGTGACGTCGCCGCGGCGCTCGTCGATGGCGATCAGGTGCTTGATCTCCTCGGACGCGGCCAGGCGGCGCGTGAGCAGGGCGCCGACGCCGCGGGCGGCGCCGGTGACCGCGACCACCGGGCGGCGGCCGTCGCGGCCCGGGCCGGGCGCGGGCACGCCGGACGTGCGCAGCGCGTCGTCGGGCGCGGAACCGTTTCGCGCTGCGCGAACTTCTCGGTCGGCTTCTCGGTCGGGGGAACTCACCGGGCGTCTCCAGCGGTTGTCTTCAGTACGTGCACGCCACGTTCTTCGTGACGCGTACGGACCAGGTGACGTCCATCCTGCCGCAGGCCCCGGGCGGGCGGAGCACCAAGCCCGGATAGCGGCGGGGTGTCTACGCTTGGTGGTGTTGTCGGGCATTCGCCGCCGGTCCGGAGCCGGTGGCCCTACGAGCCGAGGAAACCCGTGAGTGACACCCCATTCGGATTCGGTCTTCCGCCGGAGGAGCCGGAGAACGGCGACGACGGCAAGAAGAAGGGCGGTGGCCAGGGAGGCGGCCAGGGGCCCGCGAATCCCTTCGGGTTCGGCGCGGCCGGCGGTGCGGACAATCCGTTCGCCGCGATGTTCGGCTCCATGAACCCCAACGATCTCGGCGCCGCCTTCCAGCAGCTCGGCCAGATGCTCTCCTACGAGGGCGGCCCGGTGAACTGGGACATGGCCAAGCAGATCGCCCGCCAGACGGTGGCCCAGGGCACGGCCGGCGGCAGCAAGGACGCCAGCGTCACGGCCGGCGAGCGGTCCGCGGTCGAGGAGGCCGTGCGCCTGGCCGACCTGTGGCTGGACGGCGTGACCTCGCTGCCCTCGGGCGCGGGCACCGCCGTGGCCTGGAGCCGCGCGGAGTGGGTCGAGGCGACCCTGCCCGTGTGGCGGGACCTGGTCGACCCGGTCGCCGAGCGCGTCGGCGCGGCCATGGGCGAGGTGCTGCCCGAGGAGATGCAGGCCATGGCGGGCCCGCTGCTGGGCATGATGCGCAGCATGGGCGGCGCGATGTTCGGCACCCAGATCGGCCAGGCCGTGGGCGTGCTCGCGGGCGAGGTCGTCGGTTCGACCGACATCGGCCTGCCGCTGACCCCGCCCGGCAAGGCCGCGCTGCTGCCGCTGAACATCGCGGCGCTGGGCTCCGGCCTGGGCGTCCCGCAGGACGAGGTGCGGCTGTACCTGGCCCTGCGCGAGGCCGCCCACCAGCGGCTCTTCGCCCACGTGCCGTGGCTGCGCTCGCACCTGTTCGGTGCGGTCGAGGGCTACGCCCGCGGCATCAAGGTCGACACGGCCAAGCTCGAGGACGTCGTGGGTCAGCTCGACCCGACGCACCCGGAGCAGATGCAGGAGGCCCTCCAGCAGGGCATGTTCCAGCCGGAGGACACCCCGGAGCAGAAGGCCGCCCTGGCCCGCCTGGAGACCGCCCTGGCGCTCGTCGAGGGCTGGGTGGACGCGGTCGTGCACGCCGCGGCCGAGCCCCATCTGCCGTCGGCCGGCGCGCTGCGCGAGACCCTGCGCCGCCGCCGCGCCTCCGGCGGCCCGGCGGAGCAGACCTTCGCCACCCTGATCGGCCTGGAGCTGCGCCCGCGCCGTCTGCGGGACGCCTCGCGGCTGTGGGCGTCGCTGGCCGACGCCCGGGGCACCGAGGGCCGCGACGCCCTGTGGGAGCACCCGGACATGCTGCCCACGGCCGCCGACCTGGACGACCCGGACGGCTTCGTGCACCGCGAGCACCTGGACTTCTCCGAGCTGGACAAGATGCTCGGCGAGGCCGCACAGGGTCGCCACGAGCCCCGCCAGGACTCCAAGGGCGATGACAAGGGCGACGGCAAGGGCGACGACGCCGAGGGTGACGAGAAGAAGTGAGCCTGCACGAGAACGCGGTCCGCGTGCTGAAGGAGTACGCGGACCAGGACGAGCTGCGCGCCGTCTACCTGGACCACCTGGCGGCCCACCCCGACGGCATGTGGAAGCCGTGCGAGGCGGGCCACGTCACCGCGAGCGCCCTGGTGATCGACCCGGAGCGCGGCAAGGTGCTGCTCACCCTGCACCGCAAGCTGGGCATGTGGCTGCAGATGGGCGGCCACTGCGAGCCCGGTGACGCCACCGTGGAGGAGGCGGCCCTTCGGGAGGCCACCGAGGAGTCCGGCATCGCGGGGCTGACGCTGCTGCCCGGCGGCCCGGTGCGCCTGGACCGGCACCCGATCCCGGCCCCCTGCAACTGGCACCTGGACGTGCAGTACGCGGCGCTGGTGCCGCAGGGCGCGGTCGAGGCGATCAGCGACGAGTCGCTGGACCTGCGCTGGTTCACCTACGACGAGGTCGCGGACGTGGCCGACGAGTCGGTCGTCCAGCTGGTGCGGCGCACGCTGGCGCGGCTGTAGAAGCATGCGTAAGGGGCGGTCACCCATGGTGACCGCCCCTTACGCATGCCCGATTCAGTTCGTCCAGATGTTGCCCTGGTTCTGCGCGTGGGCGCCGTGCTGACCGAAGCCGTACTGGGCGGCCAGGCCCTGGCCGATCTGCGCGCCCTGCGGCGGCATCAACTCACTGGGCTGCACGAGGACGTAGCCGGTGCCCATGAAGGCCAGCTCCCAGCCCTCGCCCGTGCCGCCGCGGCGCCGCCAGACGCCGGAGGAGGAGGTCTGCGCCTGCATCTGCACGCGCAGCGAGGAGGACCAGGCGACGACGGCGTCCGCGTCCGCGTAGGCGTACTTGTCGGGCGTGACCTGCATCATCAACGGCTGCCCGGAGGTCATCAGCGCGACCTTGCCGCGGCCGCTGATGGCGAGGTTGTACGACCCGGTGCCGGAGATGCCGTACTGGCTGTCCACGGCGACGGAGTCCCAGTGGAGGGTGGAGTCCATGGCGAGGACGTAGGCGCTGTCCACGGTCAGGCCGTCGTGGTCGACGTCGACCACGTGGACGTGCTGCGCGAGGTTGGCGAGGTAGACGGTGCCCTGCCCGGAGCAGCGCATCAGGTCCAGGCCCTCACCGGTGTAGGCCTGCTGGTACTGCCGCTGGGCCGACATGTACTCACCGTCGAACTCGATGAGGCCCTGGTAGGCCACCATCGCGCCCTTGCGGGCCAGGACGTCCTCGTGGCCGTTCAGGCTGACGCGCAGCATGTACGCGTTCTGCAGGGCGTAGCGGTCCTGCGTCTGGGCCTCGGTGTAGGCGAAAAGCGGGCTCTGCATGGTCTCTTCCGTCCCCCTCAGCCCCGGGCCCGGAGCCGGTCCGTACTGTCCTCGCTGGGCTGCACGACCACGAATCCCTGGCCGGAGAAACCCAGTTGGTACGCCTCGCCGCTGCCGCGGCCGATGATGGAGGACGCCTTGAAGCTGCGCTTCCCCTTCATCCGCAGGTTGGTGGACCAGGCCACGAGCGCGTCGGGGTCCACGTAGGTCTCGTCCTCGCCGCTGCCGCAGTCGACGACGATGGGCGTGCCGCGCGAGGTGAGCGCGACCCAGCCGGTGCCGCTGACGACGACGTTGAACAGGCCCTGGCCGGCGAACTTGGCCATGCCCTTGACGCGTTCGACGCCGAACTGCAGGTGGGCGTCGAACGCGAGCAGGTTGGTGCCGTTGACGGAGACGGACTCCCCCGCCAGCTGGATGCACACGACGTCCGCGCCGTAGTCGGCGAGGTAGAGCAGGCCGTCGCCGCTGCACTTCATGAGCGGCACGCCCTCGCCGGTCAGCCACTGGGAGGCCATCTGGCGCAGGGCGGGCGGATTGGGCTCGTACTGGACGAAGCCCTCGTAGGCGACCATCGATCCCGTGCGGGCGAACAGGTCGTGGCCGCTCTGCATGGCGACCTTCAGCATGCTGCTGCCGTGGTTCTCCATGCGGGCGGCGGGCGGGGTCGGGGCGTGGCCCGCGATCAGTGACTGGTCCATGACGGGCTCCCTCAGACCTCGTAGGGCTGGACGACGATGAAGTTGCCGGGCGCACCGCGGAACTGGAGGTTCACGGTCTCCCCGCTGTGGCCGGGGTAGGCGTGGCGGCGCAGCCGCACCTGGCTGGTGACGACGACCTGGGCGCCGGCCGACCAGGCGACGACGGCGTTGGCGTCGGCGAAGGTGGTGGGCGTGACCGGCAGCACCACGGGGGTGCCGCGGGTCTTCAGCACGACGGTGCCGGTGCCGTGGAACTGCATGGTGAACAGCGCCCCGCCGGGGATGCCGTGGCCGTCGATCCGGCGCACCTCGTGGTGCAGCGACTCGTCGAAGGCGAGGACGGCGTCGGCGCTGACGCAGATCGCGTCGTTCTCCAGCTGGATGGGGTGCAGGTGGGCCGCGTTCTCCGCGAGGAAGACCTGGCCGCGGCCGGTGCAGCGCATCAGCTGCATCTCCTGGCCGGTGGCGTTGCCGACGATGCGGCCCATGAAGCCGGCGCCCTTGTAGCCGAACTCGACCTTGCCCTGGTAGAGCACCATGCTGCCCTGCCGGGCGAGCACGGGCTGCGGGTCGGCGCCGAGGTCGGCGCGGATGAGCTTGGGGTTCTGCAGGGTCCAGCGCTGGCCGGTGGGCGCCTCGCGGTACGGGCCGAAGGCGGCCTGCACGCCCGGGGCGCCGGCGGGCGCGCCGGTGCCGTGGGGCGGCGTACCGGGGGCGTACGGGGGCTGGCCGACCGGGTACGGCTGGGTCGGCGCCGGCGGGGCGGGGGGCGCGGGCGGGGCGCCGTACTGCTGGGGGTTGCCGTACGCCGGGGCCGGTGCCGGGGTCGCGGAGTGGCCGTACGAGGCGTGCTGGCCCGGCATGCCGGGCGGGCCGGGAGGCGGCGGGACGGTCCCGCGGGCGGGGGTGCGGTCGGCGGCGGGCGCGGGCTCGCCGGAGAAGTAGCCGGGCGGGGCGAGGGGGGCGGCCAGCGTGGGGGCCGCATGCACCTGCGGGGCGGCCGGCGGCGGGGTGCTGCCGGGCGGCGGGGTGCTGCCGGGCGGCGGCGCGAAGGCCGGGGCGGGCTGCGGGGCCGCTGCGGCGGGCTTGCGGGCCGGGTCCTGGGAGGCGGCCGGCGGCGCGAAGGCGGGCGGCGCGGCCGGGGTGGCCTGTGCCGGGGGTACGAAGGCGGGCGCGGCCGGGGCCTGCGCCGGGGCGGGCTCCTCCTCCAGGACCTCGCCGCCGAAGTTCCTCAGCAGCGCCTCCAGACCGCCGTCGAAGCCCTGCCCGACCGCGGCGAAGCGCCACACGTCCTTCAGGTAGAGGTCCCCGAGCATCACCGCGCGCTCGGTGCTGAACTCCGCGCCGGTGAACGCGTACCGGGCGACCTCCACGCCGCCCGCGACCAGGCGCAGGTGGCCCGGGCCGATCTGCCCCATCTGCCCGTCGCCGTCGAGGGTTGCGGTGAAGGTCAGCTTGCGGATGTGGGAGGGGATGCGGTCGAGGGTGACACGGAAGGACTCCGTGTCCCCGGCCTGCGGCCCGAGCAGCTGGATGGCCTCCTCGGGCGAGGCTGGCTGGTTGAAGAAGACGAAGTACCGGTCGTCCGAGAGCCGCTCGTCGGCGTCGAGCCCGAAGCAGCTGATGTCGAAGGTCAGACCGGGGCCGGCGACCTGCACTCCCACGTACAGATCGGTGCCCGCCGTCAGGTCACTGACCCTGGCCTTGTGGCCGCGCTGGAATTCCCTGGACATGCGTGACGACCGTCCCCCATCCGTACCGTGCGAAGGCGTTGCCGCGGACGCCCTGCTGGCGCGTCGCGTTGCGCCAGGCTAACCGCTGCCGGCGACAGCCCGTGATCCCGGGGCGATTCCGGTACGGGACGGCCGCATACCGTTACACGCCGGTGCGCGGTCCGCCGTTGCGTGTGGTGCCGCTCGAGTGCGGCTCGGCTGCTACTCGCTGCGGGCGGCGGGCAGGTGCGGCAGCCGGTCGGCGGCGACCACGCCTTCGAGGTAACCGCGGGCGCGCTCGGTGCGGGGGTACGCCTCCAGCAGCCGCCAGAACTCGGGCCCGTGCCCGGGCACCAGCAGGTGGGCCAGCTCGTGCAGCAGGACGTAGTCCACGACGTACTCGGGCATGCCCTGCAGACGGTGCGAAAGGCGGATGCTGCCCTCGGCAGGGGTGCACGAGCCCCAGCGGGTGTTCTGGTTGGTGACCCAGCGCACGCTCGCCGGCCGCGCCCGCCCGCCCAGGTACTGCTCGGACAGGCGCCGGGCGCGCTCGGGCAGCTCGCCGTCGCCCAGCATCCGACGGCTCTCCTGTGCGGCGAGCTTGTCCAGCATCACCGACACCCAGCGCCGCTCCTCCGCCTCCGACATGCGGGCGGGGATGAGGACGATGGTGCGGTCGCCCTCGCGGTAGGCGGAGACCGTCCTGCGCCGGCGTGCGCTCCGTCGGACCTCGACCGGACCGCTCTGTGTCGCCGCCCGCGTGAGCGGGCTCGGGGCACTGCGCGGCGGCCTCGGGGCACTGTTCAGGGGGTCGACGGGCACGCCCCGACGTTACCCGCTGGCGGCGCGGGAAGTCCCGCCTCCGGGTCGGTTGTCGGGGAACCACCCGCAGGGCGCACGGCTTGTATGACTATCCCCCCTGGCCTGTGGACAACTCCGGGCGGGCCGGCCCCGCCGTCGGCATGCTGGGGTCCGGACGAGGGGGAGACCATGCAGCAACGCGAACTCGGAACGGGACAGCAGGCGGCACGGCAGGCAGCACAACAAGCAACACAGCATGCGGCACGGCAGGCAGCACAGCATGCGGCGGCGCACGGGCCGCATCCGATGCTCAAGCCGGCGCTGCGCCGGGCCTGGCGCAACCGGGACACGGTGCAGTTCGGGGTGGCCCCCGCGCACGCGGTGGTGGTGGGGCCGGTGGACACCGCGACGGGCTGCTTCATGGGCCTGCTCGACGGGACGCGCGGGCTGGAGCTGCTGCGGGAGGAGGCCCGGGGCATGGGGCTGCCGGAGGGCCGGGCCGACGACCTGGTGGCGCGGCTGTCCGCGGCCGGGCTGATCGACGACCCGCGGAGCGGCGGCACGGGGGCCGCCGCGCTGCGCAGCCGGGGCGGGGGCCTGGAGCGGCTGCGCCCGGACCTGGCGTCGCTGTCGGTGCTCCACCCCGGACCGGGTGCGGCGCTACGGGTGCTGGCGGCCCGCCAGGAGACGCGGGTGCGGGTGCGCGGGGCGGGCAGGGTGGGCGCGGCCGTCGCGGCGCTGCTGTCCGCCTCGGGGGTGGGCCGCGTCGACGTGCAGGACGGGGGCCGTGTCGAGCCGTGGGACGTGGCGCCGGGCGGGGTGGGGCCCGAGCGCACGGGCGAGCGACGGGACATCGCCGCCCGGCGCGTGGTGCAGCAGGCGGTGCCGGTGCCGCCGCCGCGGGCGCGGGCGGGCGGGGCCTCATGGGTCCGGGAGGCGGAGGAGGCGGAGCCGGCGCCGGCCCTGGTGATCCTCGCCCCGCGCGACGGGCTCGCGGCCTACGCCCCCGACCCCGCGGCCGCGGAGGACCTCGTCGCCCTGGGCACCCCGCACCTGTACGCGGGGGTGCTGGAGGCCACCGGCGTGGTGGGGCCGCTGGTGCTGCCGGGGCGGTCGGCCTGTGCGGGCTGCGTCGAGCTGACCCGGGCCGACCGGGATCCGGCCTGGCCCCGGATGCTCGCCCAGTGGCGGTCGGGGCGCTCCGCGGGGGTACCGTCTTGCGACATGGCACTGGCCACGGTCGTGGCGGGGCTGACCGTGGCGCGGGCGCTGGCCTTCCTCGACGGTGGGCCCGTCGCGGGCGCGGGGGTACGGCTGGAGCTGGCGCTGCCGGGGCCCGCCTGGGATCCCCGTCCCGTCGAGCCGCATCCGCGGTGCCTGTGTGGAGCGGCGGACTGCGCACCTGCGGAGAACGCCGGGGCCGCGTCGGCCCGCACGGGACAATGACCCGGTAACCGCCGTCCGCGGCGTGGCTGTTCAGCTAGTTGGAGGGGCGCATGTCTGATCTACCCCGCAAGGCGGTCACCCGTACCGTCAAGTTGGCCGCGTTGCCGCTGGGGTTCGCGGGGCGCACGGCGCTCGGGCTGGGGAAGCGCATCGGCGGCCGGCCGGCGGAGATGATCGCCGCGGAGCTGCAGCAGCGCACGGCCGAGCAGCTCTTCGCGACGCTCGGGCAGCTCAAGGGGGGTGCCATGAAGCTCGGTCAGGCGCTGTCCGTCTTCGAATCGGCCCTTCCGGAGCAGGTCGCCGGGCCCTACCGGGCGGCGCTGACCAAGCTTCAGGAGGCGGCGCCGCCGTTGCCGGTGAAGTCGGTGCATGCGGCCCTGGCGGACCGGCTGGGCGAGGACTGGCGGGATCTGTTCGAGGAGTTCGAGGACAAGCCGGCCGCGGCGGCCTCCATCGGGCAGGTGCACCGGGCGGTCTGGCACGACGGGCGCGAGGTCGCGGTGAAGGTGCAGTATCCGGGCGCGGGCGAGGCCCTGCTGTCGGACCTGACCCAACTGGGCAGATTCGCCAAGCTGCTGGGCCCGCTGGTGCCGGGCATGGACATCAAGCCGCTGATCACGGAGCTGCGCGACCGGGTCTCGGAGGAGCTGGACTACGGGCTGGAGGCGCGGGCGCAGAGCGAGCACGCCCGTGAGTTCGCGGGCGATGCCGACGTGGCGGTGCCCGATGTGGTGCACCACGGCGATCAGGTGCTGGTCACCGAGTGGCTGGAGGGAGTACCGCTGTCCGAGGTGATAGCGCACGGCACCCGGGAGCAGCGGGACCGCGCCGGGCAGTTGCTGGCCCGCTTCCTGTTCTCCGGTGTGGCCCGTACGGGCCTGTTGCACGCGGACCCGCACCCGGGCAACTTCCGGCTGCTGACCGAGGGCTCCCCCGACGGCCCGCCGGAGAAGTGGCGGCTGGGCGTCCTGGACTTCGGCACGGTCGACCGGCTGCCGCGCGGGCTGCCGGTGGAGATAGGGACGGCCCTGCGGCTGGCGCTGGAGGGCGACGCCCCCGCGGTGCACGAGTTGCTGCGGTCCGAGGGGTTCGTCAAGCCGGAGATCGAGCTGGACCCGAAGGCGGTGCTGGATTACCTGGTGCCCATCATCGAGCCGGCCCAGGTGGACGAGTTCACCTTCACGCGTGACTGGCTGCGCTCGCAGGCGGCCCGCATCGCCGACCCGCGGTCCCCTGCCTACCAGCTGGCGCGGCAGCTCAACCTGCCGCCGTCGTATCTGCTGATCCACCGGGTGACGATGAGCACGATAGGGGTGCTCTGCCAGTTGGGCGCGACGGTCCGGCTCCGGGAGGAGATGGAGGCCTGGGTGCCCGGCTTCGCGCCGAGCGCCCGCAGCCGGGACACCTCCGCCTGACCGGTCCCTCACCGGGCCCTCACCACCAGGCGGAGTCCAGGCGGCCCTCGATGGCCCGGATGTTGGCCCGGGCGCAGGCGTCGCAGAAGTACTGACGGCTGCCGTTCTCCACGGAGCAGGTCCAGGTGGGGGGCGGGGTGCCACCGGGGGCCGGGGTTCCGCAGCGGGCACAGGTGACCGGCTCGGCGGGCTCGGGGCCCAGCTGCACGGGTTCATGCGTCTTGGAGGCCACGCCCCCGACGATAGCCCCGCGAGCGGGCGGGGTGCGGGTGGCGCACCCAACGCGGCGCGGGGCCGGTCCGTTCGGACCGGCCCCGCGGGCGCTCACTGCATGACGGCCATGGCCAGCGCGCGACGGGCGCGCAGCGAGGCACGCTCGGCACGGCGCTGCATGCGCCGGGCGGCGGCCAGGCGCACGGCCCTGCGTTGGGACTCGGCCTCGCGCAGCCTGTCGTGCACATGAGCCCTGGCCAGGGCTTCTGGGATGAGTTGCATGGCGTGGTTCCTGTTCTGGCGATGCTCGGTGGCGGTCTCGTGGGAGACGAAGGGCTCGGGGGTCGGGCGCTGCATGGTCGGGTCCTGCTTCTTGGGGTCGTGCGTCGAGGGGCGGTCGATGGTGCCTGCGGTGATCATGCGGCGACCGGGTTCTTGCGCGGGCGGCCGCGGGGGCGCTTGCGGGCGACGACCACACCCTGGACGAACAGCTCGCCACCCCAGACGCCCCAGGGCTCGCGGCGGTCCTTGGCGCCGGCGAGGCAGGCGGCGCGCAGCGGGCAGGTCTGGCACAGGGACTTGGCGTACTCGACGTCGGCCGGCGACTCGGCGAAGAAGACCTCGGGGTCGTAGGAGCGGCACGGGACCGGCACGCCGAGGTTCTCGATGGCCTCGTCGAGGTCCGTCAGGGTGGTCAGGGCGGTCAAGGAGTCCTCCGTGGGGACGGGCGGGGGGATCAAGTCGGTGGCTACGGACGGGGTGTGCGCCTTGAGTTGCACGGTGTGTGATTCCTCGTCTGTTGTTCCGGCGGGTGACCGGAGTGGTGTCCCCCGGCTTGGGGGCAAAGCGAAGGGCCGCGGATCCCGGTGTGGGTTCCGCGGCCCTGGAAGGTGCCGACCTGATCGCGCCGATCAGGCTGGATCTCTCCAGGGTTCGAGCCCACGGAAGGCCCACGTCTTGGGAAGGTGCTGCTGCTGGACGGTGACCGACTCGGCGCCATTGGTCGCCGGCGCAAAGGCATAGGCCGGAGCCTGTGCCTGTGCTGCTGCCATGACCTCGGACGCCTTGGTCGGTCGCTCTTCGATGAGGACGATCCGACCGGCACCGGACAGACCGGTGCCCTGGACGGAGCCGAAGCCGGAGCCGAGCATGGCGGAGCCGATACGGCGATCGGTCATTTTGTCGAAGCTGTTGAAGCTGATCATTTTCTCCGCCTCCTCTCGGCGTCTCGGGGACCGCTGCGAGCGGTCGTCTTCGGTTGAGTGCAGCAGGAACCCGGCGGATCCGTAAAGGACCCGTCGTTTCCCTGCTCGGAAGGCTATGGGCACTGCCTCCACGGGCGCAAACTATTTTTCCGGAGATTCTTCGGAGGTGTCCGGGGACACATCCGAAGACGGCTCCGTGCGTGCGCACAGGGCGAGGACGTCGGACCCGAACCGGTCGAGCTTCCGTCCTCCGACACCTGAGATGCACGCCAGCTCCGATTCGGTTCCCGGAACGGCCTCGGCAATCGCGAGCAGCGTCTTGTCGGTGAAGACGCAGAACGCGGGCTGGCCCAGCAGCCGGGCCTGCTCGGCCCGCCAGTCGCGCAGCCGCTCGTAGAGCGCCTCGTCGAGCTCCGAGGGGCAGTCCTCGCAGCGCATCAGCTTGATCTCGCCGGCGTCGGTCAGCGTCCGCCCGCAGACCCGGCAGCGGGCGTGGCCGCGCTTGCGCCGCACTCCGCGCTCGATGCCGCCCCGCCCGGGGGCGGGCGCGGCGGCGTGCCCGGCGCGGGCCGCGGTGGTGCCGGGCCGCAGCCCGGTCAGGAAGCGGGTGGGGCGCCGGCCCGGGCGCCCGCCGGGGGCCCGGGACAGCGCCCAGGACAGGGTCAGGTGCACCCGGGCGCGGGTGACGCCGACGTAGAGGAGGCGGCGCTCCTCCTCCACCTGCTCGTCCGTCCTGGCGTAGGTGATGGGGAGCATGCCCTCGGTGAGGCCCACCAGGAAGACGGCGTCCCACTCCAGGCCCTTGGCGGCGTGCAGGGAGGCGAGGGTGACGCCCTCGACGGTGGGGGCGTGCTGGGCGGCGGCCCGCTCGTCCAGCTCGGCGACCAGGTCGGCGAGGGTGGCGGTGGGGCGGGCGCGGGCGAAGTCCTCGGCGAGGCGCACGAGGGCGGCCAGGGATTCCCAGCGGTCGCGGACGGCTCCGGAGCCCGCGGGGGCCTGGGGCGTCCAGCCGCGGGTGCCGAGCACGGCCCGTACCTGCGCGGGCAGGTCCTCGGCGTCGGCGAGCTGGGCGTCGCCGTGGCCGCCGGCCCGGGCGGCGCCGCGCAGCAGCAGCCCGGCCTCGCGGACCTCGGGCCGCTCGAAGAACCGCTCGGCGCCGCGCAGCTGGTAGGGCACCCCGGCGTCGGCCAGGGCCTGCTCGTAGACCTCGGACTGGGCGTTGATCCGGTACAGGACGGCGATCTCGCTGGCGGGGACGCCGGAGGCGATCAGCTCGCGCACCCGGCGGGCGGTGCCCTCGGCCTCGGCGGGCTCGTCGGCGTACTCGGCGTAGGTCGGCTCGGGGCCGGGGCCGCGCTGGGAGACCAGCTCCAGGCGGTGCTCGGCGGCCCGGCCGCGGGCCTGGGAGAGCAGCCCGTTGGCGAGGTGGACGACCTGGGGGGTGGAGCGGTAGTCCCGGACGAGCTTGATCACCGTGGCGTGGGGGTGCCGGGTGCGGAAGTTCAGCAGGTGGTCGGGGGTGGCGCCGGTGAAGGAGTAGATGGTCTGGCTGGCGTCGCCGACCACGCACAGGGTGTCGCGCTCCCCCAGCCACAGCTCCAGCAGCCGCTGCTGCAGGGGGCTGACGTCCTGGTACTCGTCGACGACGAAGTGCTGGTACTGCCGGCGCACGGTCTCGGCGATGTCGTGGCGGTCCTGCAGGACGCCGACGGTCAGCAGCAGCACGTCCTCGAAGTCGATCACGCCGCGCTCGCGCTTGAGCTGCTCGTACATGCCGTAGACGCGGGCGATCTCGGCGGTGTCGCGGGGCGCCTCGCGGCCGGCCTTGGCGGCGGCGGCCGGATAGTCCTCGGGGACGGTCTGGGTGACCTTGGCCCACTCGATCTCGGCGGTGACGTCGCGCAGCTCGTTGCGGTCGAGGCGGATGCGGCAGCGGGCGGCGGCCTCCGCGACCACCTGGACCTTGCGGTCCAGCAGCCGGGGCATCTCCCCGCCGACGGCCTTGGGCCAGAAGTACTGCAGCTGGCGCAGGGCGGCGGAGTGGAACGTACGGGCCTGGACGCCGCCGGCGCCCAGCTGCCGCAGCCGGCCGCGCATCTCCCCGGCGGCCCGGTTGGTGAAGGTGACGGCGAGCACACTGGCGGGCTGCAGGATCCCCGAGCGCACGCCGTAGGCGATGCGGTGGGTGATGGCCCGGGTCTTGCCGGTGCCAGCACCGGCGAGGACGCACACCGGCCCGCTCAGGGCGGTGGCCACCTCGCGCTGCTCGGGGTCGAGCCCGTCGAGCACCGCGTCGGCCGTCTCCGGCACCTGGGGGAAGCCCTGGGAGAAGAGGGGGGAGTGCGTTGCTGCTGTCACCCCGCCATGCTGCCAGGTCCACCGGGGCGAGCGGGAATGTTGTCCACAGGGGTGACCCGCCGGTCGTACAAGTCAGGACGTGCTGTGCGCCACTACGACGGGGGCGACGGGAATGCGCCATCGTCGGTCCGCGTTGACCGTCCGGAAACACCAGGTTGCTCCCTCGGAGCAGCACCGATCAGAAGGAGCGCGGGTCGCATGTCGAACGCCGTGACGATGTACAGCACCACCTGGTGCGGCTACTGCCGCCGGCTGAAGAGCCAGATGGAGCGCGAGGGCATCGCCTACAACGAGGTCAACATCGAGCTCGACGCCGATTCGGCGGCGTTCGTCGAGAAGGCGAACGGCGGGAACCAGACGGTCCCCACCGTTCTCTTCGCGGACGGCTCCACGCTCACCAACCCCTCCCTCGCCCAGGTCAAGGCCAAGATCGGCAGCCTCAGCGGGGTCTGAGCAGGCTCTGCGGCAGGGGTCTACGGCAGGGGCTCGCCGTACCAGAGCTCGATCAGCCGGGCCGCGATCGAGATGCCGGTGGGGGGCAGCACCTCCCCGGACTCGAACGCGGCCCGCAGCTCGTCGCGGGAGAACCAGCGCGCCTCGTGGATCTCCTCGCCGTCGACCTGGATGTCGCAGGAGGTGGCGCTGGCCATGAAGCCCAGCATGAGGCTGGAGGGGAAGGGCCAGGGCTGGCTGGCGACGTACTCGACGTCGCCGACGCTCACGCCGGCCTCCTCCGCCACCTCGCGGCGCACGGCCTGCTCGATGGACTCCCCCGGCTCCACGAAGCCCGCCAGGGTCGAGAAGCGGCCCTCGGGCCAGTGCATCTGCCGGCCGAGCAGGGCCCGGTCCTTCTCGTCGGTCACCAGCATGATCACGGCGGGGTCGGTGCGCGGGTAGTGCTCGGCGCCGCAGGCCGGGCAGCGGCGGACGTGGCCGGCCGCGGCGATGACGGTGCGCTCGCCGCAGCGCGAGCAGAAGCGGTGCAGGCGCTGCCAGTTCTCCAGGGCCACCGCGTGCACCAGCAGCCCGGCGTCGCGCGGGGAGAGCAGCAGGCCGGCCTCGCGCAGCCCGGCGGGGCGTGCGGACTGGTCGATGCGCCCGGGCAGGCTGTCCTTCTGGACGGCGAAGTAGGCGACGCCGTCGGCGTCCTGGCCCAGGAAGTAGCGGTGGGTCTCGGTGACGGGCGCCTCGAAGGCGGGCGTCATGACCAGTTCGGTGCGGCCGTCGGGGGTGTCGTCGACGAGCGCCTGACCGCCGGAGACCACGAAGACCCGGGTGGTGGGGTGGCTCCAGGCGGCGGAGAGCCAGGCCTCGTCGAGCCGGTGGTGGGCGGCTCTGTCGATGCCGCTCGCGCCGCTGAGCGTGATGGGCCGGGTGCTTGTGAGATCGGTCCAGTCGGTCATGGTCACGGCTGCTTCCAACTCCCCCTCTTGACGGTGGTCGTGCTGCTGCGGCTGGTGCCGCGGTACGGGCCGGTGGCCGGGCCGGCGCCGGTGGCGTGTGGTGCGGCGGGCGGCGTCCGCGGCTAGGCGCGGGCCGCCGGCCCGCCGGCGCAGGTGGCGGCGAGGTCGGCCCACAGGTGGGCGGCGCTCTCGGCGCCCTTCAGGAGCAGGTCCAGCTCGACCTTCTCGTTCGGGGCGTGCCAGCCGTCGGAGGGCACCGAGATGCCGAGGAACAGCACCGGGGCGCCCAGGACGTCCTGCAGGTCGGCGGCGGGGCCGGAGCCGCCCTCGCGCGTGAAGCGGATCTCCTGCCCGAAGGCGCGGCCCATGGCGCGGGCGAGCGAGGTCAGGGCCGGGTGGTCCAGGGGCGTCAGGCACGGGCGGGTGGACCCGGTGAAGGTGATCTCGTGCCGGATGCCCGCGGGGAGCCGGCCGGCCACCCACTGGCGCAGGGTGTCCTGGATGCGCTCGGCGTCCTGGCCGGCGACGAGCCGGAAGGACAGCTTCAGCTGGGCGCTCGACGGGACGATGGTCTTGCCGCCGGGGCCCTGGTAGCCGCCGCCGATGCCGTTGACCTCGGCGGTGGGGCGGGCCCAGATGCGCTCCAGGGTGCTGTAGCCGCTCTCGCCGAGGGTGCCGTGCGAGTGGGCGGCGCCCAGCCAGCGCTTCTCGTCGAAGGGCAACTCGGCGATCAGCTCGCGCTCGCGGTCGGTGAGCTCGACAATGCCGTCGTAGAAGCCGGGGAGGGTGACGCGGCGGTCCTCGTCGTGCAGGGCGGCGGCCAGGCGGGCGGCCTCGGTGGCGGGGTTGGGCACCGCGCCGCCGAAGGAGCCGGAGTGGATGTCCTGGTCGGGGCCGTACAGGTCGATCTGGCACTCGGCCAGGCCGCGCATGCCCGTGCAGACGGTCGGGGTGTCCTCGGACCACATGCCGGTGTCCGAGACGATCACGACGTCGCAGGCGAGGCGGTCGCGGTGGGCGTGCAGGAGGGCGGGGAAGTTCGGGGAGCCGGACTCCTCCTCGCCCTCGATCAGCAGCTTGAGGTTGACGGCGGGCGTGGTGCGGCCGGTGGCGGCCAGGTGGGCCCGTACGCCGAGGGCGTGGAAGAAGACCTGGCCCTTGTCGTCGGCGGCGCCGCGGGCGTAGAGGCGGTTGCCGACGGTGGTGGGCTCGAAGGGGTCGGTGTGCCAGCCGTCCTCACGGGCGGCGGGCTGCACGTCGTGGTGCCCGTAGACCAGGACGGTGGGGGCGGCGGCGTCGCCGCAGGGCCACTCCGCGTAGACGGCGGGGGCGCCGGGGGCCTCCTGCGTACCGGTCTCCCAGACCTCGGCGACGGGGAAGCCGGTCTCCTTGAGCTTGTCCGCGAGCCACTGCGCGCTGCGGCGTACGTCCGGGGCGTGGGCCGGGTCGGCCGAGACGGAGGGAATGCGCAGCCACTCGGCCAGGTCCTGGAGGAAGGCGGCGCGGTGCTCGGCGAGGTACGCGCGGACGACGGTGTCCGGGGTGTTGCTCATGCATCGAGCCTATCGGGAGCCGCGGTGCGGCTCGGAGCGGGTTTCCTCACACTTCCTCCCCCAGGATGATCTTTTCGAGGCCGGCGCGGTCGGGCAGGCCCGGCGGGTGAACGGTCAGGCCGTCGCGGACGTGCACGAAGGCGGCGCCGACGGATTCCAGCGGTATGCCGTGCTGCTCGGCCCAGGCCACGCGGTAGATCGCGAGCTGGAGGGGGTCGGCCTCGCCCTCCCGGCTCGTCTTCCAGTCGACGATCTCGTAATGGTGGCCGCCGTCCGGGGCGGGGGTGCGGTAGACGGCGTCGATGCGGCCGCGGATCGCCCGGCCGGCGAGGGTGATCTGGACGGGCGCCTCGACGCGGTAGGGGGTGCGGTGGGCGTACGGGGTGCGGCGGAAGGCCTCCTTCAGCTCGGCCAGGTCGCGCTCGTCGGCAATGCGGGAATCGTCGTCCTCGCCGCCGGGCAGCTCGTCGGGGCCGAGCAGGGGCAGCGGCAGCGTCTCGAAGCGGGATTCGACCCAGGCGTGGAAGCGGGTGCCGCGGCGGGCCGCGGGCTGCGGGCGCCGGGGCATGGGGCGGGCCAGGTCGCGGGCGAAACCGTCGGGGTCGGCGGCCAGGCGCACGACCTGGGAGGCGGTCAGGGCGGCCGGCAGCTCGACCTCGCGCACGGTGGCGCGGGCGCGGCGCAGCTCGCCGACGAGGGCGTCGAGGTCGCGGTCCCAGGAAGCGACGACGCGGGCCTCCTCGGGGAGCAGCTCGTCGTCCTCCGCCTCCTGCGCATCGGTGCCGTCGGCAGCGAGGTGGTCCAGGACGGCGCGGGCGGCCGCACGGCGGCGGGCGAGGGAGGCGGCGTCCAGGGGCAGGGGCCAGGAGTGCTCGCGGTCGTCCTCGGCCAGGGCGGGGTTCTCCTCGCCCTCCTCCGGGGCCGGGGCCCAGGCCTCGATCTCGCCGTGGCCCGCCTCGCAGTGCTCGCGCAGGGCTTCCAGGAAGACGGAGGGTCCGCGCGGCCGGCGCTGGCTGGGCCCCCACCAGTGGCCCGAGGCCAGCAGGAGGGAGCGGGGGCGGGTGAAGGTGACGTAGCCGAGGCGGAGCTCCTCGGTGTGCTGGTGCTCCTTCATCGCCTCCTTGAACGCGGTCATGCCCTTGGCGTCCGGGCCGGTCAGCTCCGGGAGGGTGGTGGCGTCGCCGCGCAGGGGATGCGGCAGCACCTTGGGCTGGGCCGTCCAGGCCTCGCGGCCCTGCTCGCTCGGGAAGCTCTTGGCCACCAGGCCGGGCACGGCCACGACGTCCCACTCCAGGCCCTTGGACTTGTGCGCGGTGAGGATCTTGACGGTGTCCTCGCCGCCGGGCAGGGACCCGTCGAGACCCTTGTCGTACTGGGCGGCCGTGCGCAGGAACCCCAGGAAGGCGGACAGGGTCGCCTCCCCGTCGAGGGCGGCGAAACCGGCGGCCACGTCCAGGAAGCGGGTGAGGGTCTCGCGGCGGCGGGCGGCCAGGGCGTGCGGGGAGGCGGAGAGCTCGACCTCCAGACCGGTGGTCGCCAGAACGCGGTGCAGGACGTCCATGAGCGGGTCGGCGAGGCTGCGCCGCAGGTCGCGCAGCTCGGCCGCCAGCCGGGCGAAGCGGACGGCGGCCTCCTTGGAGAAGGGCAGGCCGTCGTCGGGCGCGGTGGTCAGGAAGGTGTCGAGGGCGTCGGCCAGCGAGACGGTCTCGGTGGGATCGGTGCCCTCGACGGCCTCGGCCAGCCGGCGCCCGGGATCGGTGCCCGTGCCCGCGTACGGGACGAGGGTGCGGGCGCGGCGGCCGAGCAGGGCCAGGTCGCGGGGGCCGATGCGCCAGCGGGGGCCGGTCAGGAGGCGGACGAGGGCGGCGTTGGCGGTGGGGTCGTCCAGGACCTCGCACACGGCGACCAGGTCGGCGATCTCGGGCAGGTGCAGCAGCCCGGACAGGCCGACGACCTCGACGGGGACGTCGCGCTCGACGAGGGCGGCCTGGATGCCGGCGAAATCCGTGGCCGTACGGCACAGGACGGCGATCTGCCCGGGCGGGGTGCCGGTGCGCACCAGGTGGGCGAGGGAGTCGGCCAGCCAGGCGAGCTCCTCGGCGTGCGTGGGCAGCAGGGCGCAGCGCACGACGCCGTCGCGCTCGGCGCCGGGGGCCGGGCGCAGGGCCTCCACGCCCTCGTGCCGGGCGCGCAGGGGCGCGGCGAGGCCGTTGGCGAGCTCCAGGAGGCGGCCGCCGCTGCGCCGGTTCTCGCTGAGGGCCTGGCGGCGGGCGGGGGTGCCGTCGGCGTGCGGGAAGTGGCGGGGGAAGTCGTCGAGGTTGGCGACGGAGGCGCCACGCCAGCCGTAGATGGCCTGGCAGGGGTCGCCGACGGCGGTGACGGCGTGGCCGCTGCCGGCGCCGAACAGTCCGGCCAGCAGCAGGCGCTGGGCGACGGAGGTGTCCTGGTACTCGTCGAGGAGGACGACGGCGTAACTCTCGCGCAGGATGCGGCCGACCTCCGGCCGGGTGCCGGCGAGCTCGGCGGCCAGCGCGATCTGGTCGCCGAAGTCGAGCAGGTCGCGGGAGCGCTTCTCGCGGCGGTAGTCCTCGACGAGCCCGAGGAGCTCCCCGCGGGCGCGGGCGGTCTCCGGGATCCTGCGCAGGTCTGCGTTGGTCAGCCGGACCCCGTCCAGCTCCTCCAGCAGGCCCTGGTCGAACGCGCGCAGACGGGCGGGGGTGACCAGGTGCTCCGCCAGCTCGCCGTCGAGCGCGAGGAGGTCGGCGACGAGGTCGGCGAACGAGCGGGTCAGGGCCGGGTGCGGCCCCGGGGAGGAGCGCAGCACGCGGGCGGCCAGCTGGAAGCGGGTGGCGTCCGCGAGGAGCCGGGCGCTCGGTTCCAGGCCGATGCGCAGGCCGTGCTCCTTCAGCAGCTGACCTGCGAACGCGTGGTACGTCGAGATGCGCGGCTCGCCGTCGGCGTCCTCCGCAACCGTGCCGGCCGCGGCCAGGGCCTTGCGGACGCGCTCCGCCAGCTCGCCCGCGGCCTTGTTGGTGAAGGTCAGGCCGAGCACCTGCTCGGGAGCCACCTGCCCGGTGCCCACGAGCCAGACGACACGGGCGGCCATGACGGTGGTCTTGCCGGAACCCGCACCGGCCACGATCACCTGCGGGGCGAGCGGCGCGGTGATGCAGGCCGTCTGCTCCGGGGTGAACGGAATGCCGAGGAGCTCCTTGAGCTCCTCGGGATCGGTCAGGCGCGGGGTCACACCGGGAACGCTACCGGGGGCCACTGACATCACTCTTGCTTCTAACTCGACGCTGCTTCTACTCGACGCTGCTTCTACTCGACGACGTGGCGGCCCTCGGGCCGGGCGCTGCACGAGGCACGGAAGGTGCAGTGGGTGCAGTGCTGGCCGGGGCGGGGGGTGAAGCGTTCCTCGAGGACACGGCCGGCGGCCTCCGCGAGGAGGGAGCCGATCCACTCGCCGTCCGGGGCGTCCTGGGCCTGGACCTTGGGCAGGGCGTCGCCGCCCTCCTTCTTGGCCGCACCCTGGCGCAGGTGGACGAGTTCGGCGCCGCCCGGCTCCGGGCGACGGCCGTCGAAGACGTCGTCCACGGCGCCCTCGGCGACGGCCCGCTGGTAGACGGCGAGCTGGGGGTGGACGGCGACCTCCTTGGCGGTCGGCGCGTTCTTGCCGGTCTTGAAGTCGACGACGTAGGCGCGGCCGTGGTCGTCGCGTTCGACGCGGTCCATGGAGCCGCGCACGCGCACGAGGTACTGCTCGGCCTTGAGGGTCACGTCGAAGGGGTGCTCGGTGGCGACCGGGTGCCGGCCGCGTTCCATCACGTGCCAGCGCAGGAAACGCTCCAGGGCGGCGCGGGCCGTCTCCTTCTCCTGCTGCGACTTCCACGGCGCGTCGAAGGCGAGGGCGTCCCACACGCCGTCGAGGCGCTCCATCAGCACGGCGAGGTCCGCGGGCGTACGGCCGGAGGCGACCTCGTCGGCCAGGACGTGGACGACGTTGCCGAAACCCTGCGCCGCCGTCGCCGGGGCGTCCGCCTTGACCTCCCGGCCCAGGAACCACTGCAGCGAACAGCCCGTGCCGGTCAGCTGGCCGACGGCCGACGGCGACAGGGCCACCGGCCGCTCGGGATCCCGCAGCGGGGTCTCGTTGTGCGTCGTCTCGTGCAGCCCCCACCAGCGGTAGGGGTGGGCGGCGGGTACGAGGGGCTGGCCGTCCTCGTCCCGCAGCGCGGCCAGGGTGGCCAACCGCCGGGCCGCGGCGGCGCGCAGCGCCGGGGTCGCCGCCGGGTCCACGGTCGTCGCACGCAACTCGGCCACCAGCGCGGCCACGGCCAGGGGCCGGCGCGGACGGTGCGCTATGGCCACGGGCTCGACGCCCAGTTCGGCCAGGAACCGCGACGGCTGGTCGCCGTCCTCCGCGGCCGCCTGCACGGCGGTGACGACCAGCCGCTCGCGGGCACGGGTCGCCGCCACGTAGAACAGGCGGCGCTCCTCCGCGAGCAGGGCGCCCGCAGGCAGCGGCTCGGCAAGCCCGTCCCGCCCGATGCGGTCGGCCTCCAGCAGGGAACCGCGCCGGCGCAGGTCCGGCCACAGGCCCTCCTGCACGCCGGCGACGACGACCAGCCGCCACTGCAGGCCCTTGGAGCGGTGCGCGGTCATCAGACGTACGGCGTCCGGACGCACCGGGCGGCGCGTGAGCGTGTCGGCGGCGATGTCCTGGGCCTCGACCTCGTCGAGGAAACCGAGGGCACCGAGCCCGCCGGTGCGCTCCTCCGCGCGGGCGGCCGTCTCGAACAGGGCGCAGACCGCGTCGAGATCACGGTCGGCGTTGCGGCCCGCGGGACCGCCGCGGTGCGCCGCCCGCTGCAGACGCGAGGGCCACGGGGTGCCGTCCCACAGCGCCCAAAGGGCGTCCTCGGCGGTGCCGCCGCGCACCAGGATCGCGCGCGCGTCCCGCAACAGCCCACCCAGGCGCTGGGCGGCGCGCGCGTACGCCGGGTCGTGCGCGACGAGGCGCTCGGGCTCGGCGAGCGCCCGCGCAATGAGCTCGTCCGAGGGCCGTGGAGCAACCTCCCCGGCGGCACGCTCCTCCTCCCGCAAAGCCCGCCCGAGCCGCCGCAGATCGGCGGCGTCCATGCCGCCGAGGGGCGACGTCAGCAACCCGATGGCCGTCTCGGCGGCCAGCCGCCCCCGCGCCTCCGGCGCGGGGGCGCCCCCCACGACGGCCTCCTCGGCGGCCGCGGAAGCGGCGGCGCCCCCGGGCACCTCGGCCGCCGCGCGGGCGGCGGGACCGGCGGCCTCGGCCGCCCCACTGGCCCCGGGGGCCGCGCCGACTGCCGCAGGCGCCGCGCCAGCAGCCTCGGAACCCGCGGGAGCCGCAGCGGCGGCTGTGGACGTCGCTGACGGCACGGTCGCCGCAAGAGCGGCGGAGCCGGCGGAGCCGGCCGCCTCGGAAGCCCCGGAGCCCCCGGCAGTCGCAGCAGCTGCGGACGTCACCGGCGCCGCGGGCGCCGCCGGGGAGCCGGCGGACCCGGCCGCCGCAGGAGACCCGCCGGATCCGGGGGTCGTGGGTGCCGCAGGAGACCCGGCAGCCCCGGCGGCCTCGGCCGTCACGGAGGGCCCCGACGGGCCCGTGCCGTCCGCGGCCTCCGCGGCCCCCACCGCCTCCCGCAGGGCCGCCTCCGCGGCCACGCGGAGGGCCGTCAGCAGGGGGGCCACCGCCGGTTCGTGGCGGAGGGGGATGTCGTCGCCGTCGACCTCCACGGGGACGCCTGCCGCGGTCAGGGTGCGGCGGAGGGTGGGGATCGAGCGGGTGCCGGCGCGGACGAGGACGGCCATGTCCTGCCAGGGGACGCCGTCCTCCAGGTGGGCGCGGCGCAGGATGTCGGCGATGTTGTCGGTCTCGGCGCCGGCCGTCGGGTAGGTGTACGTCTCCACGCGGCCGCCGTCGCGGACGGCCGTCAGGTCGCGGTGGGCGCGTACCGCGTCGGCGGGCAGGCGGGTCAGCGGCATGCGGCGGGTGAGCAGCCGGGTGGCCTGGAGGAGGTGCGCGGCGGAGCGGCGGCAGGTGGTGAGGACGGCCACGGGTGCGGGGGTGCCGTCGGCGGTGGGGAAGGCGTGCGGGAAGTCGAGGATGCCGCCGACGTCGGCGCCGCGGAAGGCGTAGATGGACTGGTCGGGGTCGCCGAGGGCGACCAGGGTGCGGCCGCCGCCGGCGAGGGCGTGCAGGAGGCGGTTCTGGGCGGCGTCGGTGTCCTGGTACTCGTCGACGAAGACGGCGTCGTAGCGGCGGGCGAGGTCGGCGGCGACGTCGTCGCGTTCGGCGAGGAGGACGGCCCGGTGGACGAGCTCGGCGTAGTCGAGGACGCCGCGGGCGTCGAGGACGTCGAGGTACTCGGCGAGGAAGGCGGCGGCGGCGCGCCAGTCGGGGCGGCCGCTGCGGTGGGCGAAGGCGCCGAGGTCGCCGGGGCCGAGGCCGAGCTCGCGGGTGCGGGCGAGGACGGCGCGCATCTCGTCGGCGAAGCCGCGGGTGGTCAGGCAGGCGCGCAGTTCGTCGGGCCAGCGCACGCGGCCGCGGCCCTCGCGGGCGAGGGCGAGCTCGCCCTCCAGCAGCTCGCGGACCATGACGTCCTGTTCCGGGCCGGACAGCAGGCGCAGGGGTTCGGCGAACGCCTCGGCGTCCTGGTGGGCGCGCACGAGGGCGTAGCAGTAGGAGTGGAAGGTGGTGGCCTGGGGGCCGAGGGTGCCGCCGAGGCGGGCGGCGATGCGGTCGCGGACGTCGACGGCGGCCTTGCGGCTGAAGGTGAGGACGAGGATCCGCTCGGGGTCGGTGCCGCGCCGCACCCGTTCGGCGACGGCCTCGACGAGGGTGGTGGTCTTGCCGGTGCCGGGGCCGGCGAGGACCAGCAGGGGTCCCCGCTCGTGCTCAACCACCGCGCGCTGGGCCGCGTCCAGCTCGAGGGGGGCCGCGGGACCCGGCCGGGTGCGCACCAGGCGGTACGCGCCCGGGGCGGGCTGGGGCGACGAGGTGGAGGAGCTCACGTGTGGTGCCGGTCCTGGTGGGTCTGGTGTGTCGGGAGGGGCCCGGTGCGCAGGGCGGTCACCGACGCTACGCCAGGAGCGGCCCGGGACGCAGGGCGTCCCGCGGGGTGCCGTCCGGCGGCCGGTGGCTCATCCCTTCGGGTTACTGGGGAAACACCGCGGCCGTGGCCCCGGTCACGTGTCGTGCGTCACACCGTCCCAGCGGGCCGTGGCCATGGCCACGCGCGGGGTGTCGCCGGGGCGCAGCGGGGTGCCCTCGGCGCGGTAGTGCTCCAGGGCCCGCCGTTCGTGGCCGTGCAGCAGCCGGCCGTCCGCGCGCACGACGCGCCACCAGGGCACGGCACCGCCGTAGAGGGCCATGACGCGGCCGACCTGCCGGGGCCCGCCGTCGCCGAGCCATTCCGCGACGTCGCCGTAGGTCATCACCTTGCCGGGCGGGATGCGCTCGGCGAGCGACAGGACCCGCTCGGCGTACTCCGGAAGCTCGCTCATCCGGTCCATACTGCCGCAGGCCACCGACAGTGCCGCTCGGGGCCGGAAGCAGCCCTCTGCAAGATCACCCAGAGTGCGCCTTCGCACTACAGGGCGTACGATCTCCAGTCCGCGCCCCCGAAATGCACCCTGATACCCCCTTGCCCGGCCGGGTCGTGCCACCATCTTCCGGGCGGTGACTGGTGATACGAGACCGAGACGAGACGGACGACGAGCAGGGCGCGCAGCCTCATGACGGGGCGCGCGCCCGTCGAGTGCTGTCCTGGGACAAGGACTGCGCCAAGGACGGGGAGGGCCGCATCGACAAGGTCTCCGGCGACGAGCCGCTGCTGCCCGCCCGGGTCCACCGTCCCGCGGACCTGGTGCGGCTGTTCCTGGGCATCCTCGGGATCGCCCTGGTGCTCGCCCTCGCGGCCTTCGCCCACTCCACCACCCAGGGAGTGGCGCAGGACATCCGGCAGAGCACGGGCACGGTGCCCGAGCTGCTGGCGAACTTCGCCGGCCTGACGGCGAACATCGCGGTCTTCATCGTCCCGGTGGCGTTCGCCGTCGAGCGCCTGGTCAAACGCGACGGCCTGCGCATCGCCGACGGCGTGCTGGCGGCCGTGCTCGCGCACGGGGTGTCGCTGGCGACCGCCCTGTGGGTGGCCGAGGCGGCCCCGGACTCGATCCGTGACGCGCTCACCCAGCGCGCGCCCAGCGGCGGCGTGACCGATCCGGTGCACGGCTACCTGGCGCCCGTGATCGCCTACATGACGGCCGTCGGCATGTCCCGCCGGCCCCGCTGGCGCGTGGCCATGTGGGCCGTCCTGCTGCTCGACTCCTTCGCGGTGCTGGTCAACGGCTACACCACGCCGTTCTCCATCGCCGTCACCGTCCTGATCGGCTGGACGGTGGCGTACGGCACCCTGTACGCGGTCGGCTCCCCCAACGTCCGCCCCACCGGCCGGCACCTGCTGGCCGGGCTGCGGCGCGTCGGCTTCCGGCCGGAGAGCGCCCTGCGCGCGGAGGACACCGCCGCGGACGAGGCCCACCCCGACCGCGGCCGCCGCTACATCGTCACCCTGGAGGACGGCCCGCCCCTCGACGTCACCGTCGTCGACCGCGAGCAGCAGGCCCAGGGCTTCTTCTACCGCGTCTGGCAGCGCCTCGCGCTGCGCGAGACGATCCAGCGGCGCAGCCTGCTCTCCCTGCGCCAGGCCCTGGAACAGGAGGCGCTGCTCGCCTACGCCGCCATCGCGGCCGGCGCCAACGCCCCCAAGCTGATCGCCACCTCCGAGCTCGGCCCGGACGCGGTGATGCTCGTCTACGAGCACACCGGCGGCCGTCCCCTGGACGCCGTGCCGGACGACAAGATCACCGACGAGCTGCTCACCTCCGCCTGGCGCCAGCTGCGGGCCCTGCAGTCGCGCCGCATCGCGCACCGCAGGCTCGACGGCGACGCCCTCCTGGTGGATCGTTCCGGCAATGTCGTCCTGACCGACCTGCGCTCCGGCGAGATCGCCGCCGGCGACCTCGTGCTGCGCATGGACGTCGCCCAGCTCCTGGTGACCCTCGGCCTGCGCGTGGGCGCCGAACGGGCCGTGGCCACCGGAGTGGCGGTCCTGGGCCCCGACGCCATCGCCGACAGCCTGCCCCTGCTGCAGCCCCTGGCCCTCACCCGCATCAGCCGCGCCACACTGCGCCAGCTGGCCCGCGAGCGCTCCGAGCGCGAGCGCGAGCGCGTCCTGAAGGCGGCGAAGGAGGCCCGCGAGCCGGAGAGCCGCAAGGCCCTCAAGGCCGAGCGCCACGCCGAGAAGAAGGCCCTGGAGGAGGCGCTGGAGGAGGCCCGCGAGGAGGACCTGCTGGCGCAGATCCGCCGCCAGGTGCTCCTCGTCCGCCCCCAGGCGCCCATAGAGCCGGTACGCCTGGAGCGCATCAAGCCCCGCACGCTGATCAGCTTCGTGGCGGGCGCGATCGCCGCGTACTTCCTGCTCTCGCAGCTCACCCACGTCAAGTTCGGCGACCTCGTCGACAAGGCCAACTGGGGCTGGGTCGCGGTCGCCGTGGCCTTCCAGGCGCTGACCTACGTGGCGGCCGCCATGAGCCTGCTGGGCTTCGTGCCGGAGAAGGTGACCTTCGGCCGCACCGTGCTGGCCCAGGTCGCCGGCTCGTTCGTCAAGATCGTCGCCCCGGCCGCGGTCGGCGGCGTGGCCCTGAACACCCGCTTCCTGCAGCGCGCGGGCATCCGCCCGGGCCTGGCGGTCGCCAGCGTCGGCGCCTCCCAGCTGTTCGGCCTGGCCTGCCACATCATGCTGCTGCTGTCCTTCGGCTACATCACCGGCACCGAGCGCAGCGACTCCCTCGGCCCCTCCCGCACGGTGATCGGCGGCCTGCTGACCGCCGCCGTGCTGGTCCTGGTCGTGGCGGCGATCCCGGTGCTGCGCAAGTTCGTCTCCACCCGGGTGCGCTCGCTGTTCGCCGGCGTCGTCCCGCGCATGCTCGACGTCCTGCAGCGCCCGCAGAAGCTCTGCATCGGCATCGGCGGCATGCTGCTGCTGACCGCCGCCAACGTCATGTGCCTGGACGCCTCGATCCGGGCCTTCGGCGGCGAGCTGAGCTACGCGAGCATCGCCGTGGTCTTCCTGACCGCCAACGCCCTGGGCTCGGCAGCGCCCACTCCCGGCGGCGTCGGCGCGGTCGAGTTCGCCCTCACCGGTGCCCTCACCTTCGCCGGCCTGCCGGCCGAACAGGCGGCGCCCGCCGTCCTCCTCTTCCGCCTGATGACCCTGTGGCTGCCCGTCCTCCCCGGCTGGGCGTCCTTCACGCACCTGACACGTAAAGCAGCCATCTAGGCTTGCACCTGCAACCCTGAACCCCATACCGTGCCGCACATGCGGTCGTACACCATCGGGCAGGCGGCCCGTCTGCTCAGCGTCAGCCCCGACACCGTCCGTCGCTGGGCCGACGCCGGCCGCCTCCCCACCACCCGGGACGAGGCAGGCAAACGCCACATCTCCGGCAAGGACCTGGCGGCGTTCTCGGTCACCCTCACCGCCACCGAGGACGAACCGGCGTACACCACGGCCCGCAACGCCTTCCCGGGCATCATCACCGCCGTCAAGCTCGGCGACGTGGCCGCACAGGTGGAGATCCAGGCGGGCCCGCACCGCCTGGTCTCGCTCCTGACCCGCGAGGCCGTCGAGGAGCTGGGGCTCGAGGTGGGCATGGAAGCGGTGGCCCGGGTGAAGGCCACCAACGTGCACATCGATCGCGCCTGACGGAGACCCGATGAACCGCACCCGCGCGGCCCTGGCCGCAGCCCTGCTCATCACCCTGACGGCTGCCTGCAGCGCCACCGAGGAGAAACAGACCACCGTCACAGTCCTGGCAGCGGCATCCCTGACGGACGTCTTCAAGCAGGCCCGGGCGACCTACGAAAAGTCGCACCCCGGCACGAGGCTCACGTTCTCCTTCGCCGGCTCCCAGGAACTGGCCGCCCAGGTACGCCAGGGTGTCCCGGCGGACGCCCTGGTGACGGCCGACACCAAGACGATGGACGGCCTCAAAAGCAGCACGACGACGCCGGTCACCATCGCCAGGAACAAACTGACGATCGTCACCACCCCGGGCAACCCCAAGAACATCCACACCCTCGCGGACCTCGCCCGCCCCGACCTCAAGGTGGTCCTGGCGGCCCCGGAGGTCCCCGCGGGCCGCTACAGCAAGAAGATCCTCGACAACCAGCACATCACGGTGAAACCGGTGTCGCAGGAGCCCAACGTCCGCGCGGTTCTGAGCAAGGTCTCCATGAAGGAGGCCGACGCAGGCATCGTCTACCAAACGGACGCCACCGCAGCAAAAACCACCACGGTCGAGATCCCTGCGACGCAGAACGCCGTGGCGACCTACCCCGCGGCGACGCTCAGGAATGCGAAACACACCAAGCAAGCCGACGACTTCATCACGTGGCTGACGTCCGACGAGGCCCAGCAACTTCTGCGAAAAGCAGGCTTCGAGAAGCCATGAGGGCCCGCACTCCCCTGCCCCTCGCCCTCCCCGCCGCCGTAGCGGTGGCGTTCCTGCTCGTCCCCCTCGCGGGCATCCTGGCCCGCACCCCCTGGAGCACCCTGCCGTCCCGCCTCACAAGCGAGCCGGTCACCCAGGCACTGACGCTGAGCCTGAAGGTGTCCCTGACGGCACTGGCGCTCTCCCTCACCCTAGGCGTCCCCCTGGCATGGGTGCTGGCCAGGGGAACGTTCCGCGGCAAGGCGCTGATCCGCTCCCTGGTGATGCTGCCCATGGTCCTGCCCCCCACGGTGGCGGGCGTGGCCCTCCTCCAGGGCTACGGCAGGAACGGCGTCCTGGGCGGCACCCTCGCGCAACTGGGCATCACCCTCCCCTTCTCGACCCCGGCCGCAGTGGTCGCCTCCACGTTCGTCTCGATGCCGTTCCTGGTGATCAGCATCGAAGGAGCCCTCAAAACCCTCCACCCCCGCTACGAAGAAACAGCGACAACACTCGGCTCCTCACCGCTGCGCACCTTCCGCACGATCACCCTCCCCCTCATCGCCCCGGGCCTCCTGGCCGGTGCCGCGCTCTGCTGGGCAAGGGCGCTGGGCGAGTTCGGCGCAACGATCACCTTCGCGGGCAACCTCCCGGGCGAGACGCAAACCCTCCCCCTCCAGGTCTACTTGCTCCTCCAGGACGACCCGGAAGGAGCCACGGCACTCTCGCTCCTCCTCCTCGCCACAGCCGCAACCGTCCTCATCTCCCTCCGCGGCAACTGGCTGCACCCGCCGACGGACCGGAGGGGGCGGGGCGGGGATGACCCGGAGAGGGACGTAAAGCCATATTTGCGGCCAAGTTCGGGGCACTCCGAGCAACATGGGGCAACGGCCGCGAATATGGCAGTCCCCGGAGGGTCGTCCCCGCCCCGCCCCCGACCCACCCCGCACCCTCTGCGCACCACCGTCACCGGCACCGTCCACGCCACCCTCGACGCCCCCGCCGGCACGACCATCGCCGTGGTCGGCCCCAACGGCGCCGGTAAGACGACGCTCCTGCGCGCCCTGCTCGGCCTCACCACCCGCGCCACGGACGGCTCGACCACCCCGCCCCACCGCCGCCGCATCTCCTGGGTCCCCCAGGACGGCGCCCTCTTCCCGCACCTGACCGCCCTCGCCAACACGGCGTACGGCCTGCGCGCCCAGGGCGTACCGAAACGCGAAGCCCTCGCCGAGGCCCAGCACTGGCTGGACACCCTGGCCGTCGGCGACCTGGCCCACCGCCGACCCGCCCACCTCTCCGGCGGCCAGGCCCAGCGCGTGGCGCTCGCCCGCGCCCTCGCCGCCCGGCCCCGACTCCTGCTGCTCGACGAGCCGTTGGCGGCGCTCGACCAGTCGACCCGCGCCCACGTGCGCCACACCCTGCGCACGCATCTCGCCGACTTCCCCGGCGTGTGCCTGATCGTCACGCACGACCCCGTCGAGGCCGTCTCCCTCGCCGACCACGTCCTCGTCCTGGAGGACGGCCGTACGACCCAGTACGCACCCCCCGCCGAGCTGACGCGCCACCCCCGCTCCCCGTGGACGGCCCGCATGCTGGGCCGCAACGCGTGGCACGCCACGGCGGCAGCCGACGGCACCCTGCACCTCCACGGCGGCGGCACCCTCACCCCGGCCGACCCACCCCCGCCGGGGACGACCGGCACGACCCGCACGACCGGCACGACCCGCACGACCGGTACGACCCGCACGACCGGCATCGCCCTGGTCGACCCCGCCGCCGTGGCCGTGCACACGACCCACCCGTCCCCGGGCTCGCCCCGCAACATCTGGCAGGGCACGATCCGCGAGCTGACGCCCCACGGCAGCCGCGTCCGCGTCCTCGTCGAAGGGCAGCCGCAAGTGATCGCCGAGGTCACCCCGGCGGCGGTGGCCGACCTGGCCCTCAAGGAGGGCCGGACCGTCTGGATCACGGTCAAAGCCACAGAAGTAACGTTCATCGCCACCTGACCCGGCTACGCAACCAGACCACGCAACCCAGCTACGCAACCACGCCACGCAATCCGGCCACGTAACCCGTACGCCCCACCCCGCGCGCACACCCCCACCCCCGCGCCCAGGATGGACCCCGTGTCCAGATCCGCACGGGCGGCAGCCCTCCCCGCAGCCGCGCTCCTGCTCCTCACCGCGGCAACGGCGACGGGCTGCTCCGGCGGCGGACGCCCGGACGCCGACGCGGCCACCGCGACCCCGGCACCGGCCGCGGACACGGCGGGCGCGGCCCCGACCCCCTTCTCCACCCAGAAGCTCGACTGGAAGAAGTGCCCGGCCCCCAGCCGCGCCGAGGACAGCAACGCGGCCGGCCGCCCGCCGGGCAACGACTGGGAGTGCGCGACGCTGCGCGCCCCGCTGGACTACGCGCACCCCGACAAGGACACGATCGGCATCGCGATGATCCGGGCGCGTGCCACCGACCAGGCCCACCGCATCGGTTCGCTGGTGTTCAACTTCGGCGGCCCCGGCGGCTCCGGCGTCACGACGCTGCCGGCGTTCGCGGACGACTACAGCACCCTGCGCACCCGCTACGACCTGGTGTCCTTCGACCCGCGCGGCGTCGGCCGCAGCAACGGGATCACCTGCCTGTCCGACAAGGAGCTCGACGCGTACTACGCGGCCGACGCCACCCCCACCACCAAGGACCAGGAGAAGGAGCTCCAGGACCGCATCGCGACCTACGCGGACGGCTGCCGCAAGCACTCCGGCAAGATCCTCCCGTACGTCGGCACGACGAACGCCGCCCGCGACATGGACCTGATGCGCCAGGTGCTCGGCGACGCGAAGCTGCACTACTTCGGCATCTCGTACGGCACCGAACTGGGCGGCGTCTACGCCCACTTGTTCCCCCGCAACGTCGGCCGCGCCGTGCTCGACGCCGTCGTCGACCCGGCGAGCGACCCCGTGCAGAGCGCCCTCGCCCAAGCCGGCGGCTTCCAGCTGGCGCTCGGCAACTACATGACCGCGTGCGGGAAGACGTCCGACAACTGCCCGACCGAGCAGCAGATCACCGGTCTCCTCGACCGCCTGGAGAAGAAGCCGATCCCGGGCGGCGAGGGCCGCGACCTCACACAGACCCTGGCCACCGGCGGCATCGCGCAGTCGCTGTACTCGAAGGACTTCTGGGACTACCTGACCGAGGGCGTGGAGGACGCCGAGAACGGCGACGGGAAGATCCTGCTGGCTCTCGGCGACACCATGAACGGCCGTGGCCAGGACGGCAAGTACAGCTCACTGCAGGCCTCGCTCAACGCCGTCACCTGCGCCGACTTCGCCCAGCGCTACACCGTGGCGGACGTGCAGAAGAAGGCGGCCGAGTTCCGCAGGACCAGTCCCGTCTTCGGCGACTTCATGGCCTGGAGCCTGCTGCAGTGCACCGGCTGGCCCGCCAAGGGCGAGTGGCAGACGCCGGACGTCAGCGCCAAGGGGGCCGCACCCATCCTCGTCGTGGGCAACACCGGTGACCCGGCGACTCCTTACGAGGGAGCGCACAAGATGGCGCAGGAGCTGGGCCAGGGCGTCGGAGTCGAGATGACGTACCGGGGAGAGGGGCACGGAGCGTACGACAGCGGCAATGCGTGCGTGAAGAGCACGGTTGACGCATACCTGCTGGAAGGTACTGTTCCGGCACCCGGGAAGGTGTGCTCATAGCACCCATAGCACTTCACACGGGTAAGACTGGTAACACATAAGACTGGTAACACAGGTCGTACGAACGCCCGGGGAGGGGGCCGAGGTGGAGCCGGACGCCGAGCACACCGCGGACGACAGGTACAGGATGCTCACCGGTGCCCTCGCCATAGCGGCGCTGCTGGCCGCCCTGATGGCACTGTGGCAGACGCAGTCCAGGCCGCTCGACGAGCAGCCCGACCAGTGCCGGGGCACGCCCGCGGGCAACAGCGGCTTACCGGCGCCGGCCACCGGTGTCCCCGGCTGGCCCACCGGCCCCGGGGCCGGGCCCGCCCCCGGAACGGCCTCCGCACCGCCCACCGGCCGGGCCGCAGCGTCGCCCGTGCGCCCCTGCGCTCCCTCCGACGGCGACCGTACGCCGGGGGCCAGTGCGTTGGGAATGGCCCATTCCTCCGTAGAGTCGGTGGAATGAGTATCCAGCGGCCACGGCCCAGGGCGGCGGCCCTCGCCTCCGCGGCCCTCGCGATCGCCCTCACCGCCACCGCGTGCGGCAGCGACGACGGGAGCCCCGGCAACGGCGGAAGCGGCGGCGGCAGTGGTGACGGCAAGAACGCCACGTCCGCCGCCTCCCCCGCCCTGCAGTGGCAGCGCTGCGCCGCCCCCACGCCCGCCCAGGGCGGCGGCAAGGCACCCGGCAAGGCGTGGGAGTGCGCAAAGCTCCCGGTGCCGCTGGACCACGCCCGGCCGGACGGCGAGAAGATCGAGCTCGCCCTGATCCGCAGCCGGGCGACGGACACCGCGCACCGCATCGGCTCGCTGGTCTTCAACTTCGGCGGCCCGGGCGCCTCCGGGGTGCAGACGCTGCCCTCGCTCGCCGACACCTACGACACGCTGCACCGCCGCTACGACCTCGTCTCCTTCGACCCGCGCGGGGTGGGCGAGAGCGCCGGGGTGCGCTGCCAGAGCGACAAGGAGCTCGACGCCGCCTACCAGGTGGACGGCACGCCGGACGACGACGCCGAGCTGCGCGCGACGCTGGCGACGAACAAGGCGTTCACCGACGCCTGTGCCAAGAACTCCGCCAAGGTCCTGCCCCAGGTGGACACCGCCAGCGCCGCCCGCGACATGGACCGCATCCGCGCGGCACTGGGCGACGCCAAGCTCAACTACTTCGGCATCTCGTACGGCACCGAACTGGGCGGTGTCTACGCCCACTTGTTCCCCCGCAACGTCGGCCGGACGGTGCTCGACGCCGTCGTCGACCCCACCCAGGACCCGGTCCAGGGCAACATCGCCCAGACCAAGGGCTTCCAGCTGGCCCTGGAGGACTACCTCAAGGACTGCCGCGGTACGGCCGGCTGCCCGACCCTCGGGCAGATCACGACGCTGCTGCGCGACCTGGACGAGCGCCCCCTGCCCACCAGCCAGGGCCGCAGGCTGACCCAGGACGAGGCCACCGGCGGCATCGCGGCCGCGCTGTACTCGAAGGACACCTGGAAATACCTGACGGCGGGCCTGCAGGAGGCCATGGTCAAGCGCACCGGCAACACCCTGCTGCTGCTCTTCGACGCGATGTCCGGCCGCTCGCCCGAGGGCCGCTACAGCAACCTCACGGCCGCCAACCGGGCCATTTCCTGCGCGGACGCCGAGCAGCGCTACACCGTCGACGACGTGCGCCGGTCCATGGCGGAGTTCAAGGCGGCTTCCCCCGTCTTCGGGGAGTCCGCGGCCTGGTCGCTGCTGACGTGCACGGACTGGCCGGTGAAGGGCAAGTGGCGCACCCCGGACGTCCGGGCCGCGGGCGCGCCGCCGATCCTGGTGGTGGGCAACGCCGGCGACCCGGCGACGCCCGTGGCCGGCGCCCGCAGCATGGCGGAGCAGCTCGGCAAGGGCGTGGGCGTGGTGCTCACGGTGCAGGGCGAGGGCCACGGGACGTACGGGGTGAGCTCCTGCGCGACGAGGGCGGTGAACGCCCATCTGCTGGACGGCAGGATCCCGGCGGACGGGACGACCTGCGGCCCATAGGGGCGCGGGGCAGCGTTCGATCTGCGGCTGCCGCCGCACGGCACTTCGTCCGCGGGCGCGATCGGCCACCGGCGGCCCGCAGCCGACACTCCACCCTGCCCCGCGCCCCTTCGGGGCGTCAGTACACCGGCTTGTGCGGCTCGACCTGGTTGACCCAGCCGATCACGCCGCCGCCCACGTGGACCGCGTCCGCGAAGCCCGCGGACTTCAGCACCGCCAGCACCTCCGCCGAGCGGACGCCGGTCTTGCAGTGCAGGACGATCCTCTTGTCCTGGGGCAGGTCCTGCAGGGCGTTGCCCATGAGGAACTCGTTCTTGGGGATCAGCCGGGCGCCGGGGATGGAGACGATCTCGTACTCGTTCGGCTCGCGGACGTCGATGATGTCGATGTTCTCGCCGCCGTCGATCCACTCCTTCAGCTGGCGCGGAGTGATCGTGGAGCCGGCCGCGGCCGCCTGCGCCTCCTCGCTGACCACGCCGCAGAACGCCTCGTAGTCGATGAGCTCGGTGACGGTGGGGTTCTTGCCGCAGACCGCGCAGTCGGGGTCCTTGCGGACCTTGACCTGGCGGTAGGTCATCTCCAGGGCGTCGTAGATCATCAGCCGGCCGACCAGCGGGTCGCCGATGCCGGCCAGCAGCTTGATGGCCTCGTTGACCTGGATCGAGCCGATCGAGGCGCACAGCACGCCCAGCACGCCGCCCTCGGCGCAGGAGGGCACCATGCCCGGCGGCGGGGGCTCGGGGTACAGGCAGCGGTAGCAGGGCCCGTGCTCGCTCCAGAACACCGACGCCTGGCCGTCGAAGCGGTAGATCGAGCCCCACACGTACGGCTTGTTCAGCAGCACGCAGGCGTCGTTGACCAGGTAGCGGGTGGCGAAGTTGTCGGTGCCGTCCACGATGAGGTCGTACTGGGAGAAGATCTCCATGACGTTGTCGGCCTCGAGCCGGCCCTCGTGCAGGACGACGTTCACGTACGGGTTGATGCCGAGCACGGTGTCGCGGGCGGAGGCGGCCTTGGAGCGGCCGATGTCGGCCTGGCTGTGGATGATCTGCCGCTGCAGGTTCGACTCGTCGACCTCGTCGAACTCCACGATGCCGAGCGTGCCCACGCCCGCGGCCGCGAGGTACATCAGCGCGGGGGATCCGAGCCCGCCGGCGCCCACGCACAGCACCTTGGCGTTCTTCAGGCGCTTCTGCCCGTCCATCCCGACGTCCGGGATGATCAGGTGGCGGGAGTACCGACGGACCTCGTCGACGGTGAGCTCGGCGGCTGGCTCGACCAGGGGTGGCAGCGACACGGCGACTCCAGGGTCATCCCCGTGGGACGGGGAACGCAGGCAGTGTTCTTCGGTGCAACACTGCCACGCGCCGTCTCATTCCGAGAGACCGGGTCCGATGGTCGAGACGATCTCGTCCCAGTAGCCGGGCAGGGATTCCCAGGGGTCGACCGCGCCGTGGTCGGTGCGGTCGGTGAAGTAGATCGTGCCCGCCCCCTGCCAGCGGGCCACGCGCAGCGCCTCCTGGAGGTGGGAGCGCGGCACCCCGTGGACGAGGTGGCAGAAGCGCTCGGGCGGGTGGTCGGTCGTCCACTCGGCCGCCCTGGACCAGCGGTAGCCGGACCAGGGGCCGGCGAAGGTGACCAACTGGTCGGCAAATTCCGCGTATCCGGGGCTCGGGTGGGTGCCCTGCGCGAGCACGAGGTGGGCTCGTTCGAGGACGGTGCGCAGGGCGCCGGCGACGCGCCGCACCTCGGGCAGGGCATCGGCGTCGGCGGGGCAGCGGGCCAGCAGGAAGCCGTCGACGCGGTACCAGTTGAGGAAGCGCTGGGCGTCGGAGAGCAGCTCCCCGAAGGGCCGGGCGCCGTGCGCGAGGTCCAGGTGGCCCAGCACCCGGATGCCGGCGGTGCGCAGCGGTACGGCCGCGGCCAGCCAGTACGGGTCCTGGCGGGCGCCGGGGCCGCCGGTGACGCCGTCGGCCTCGCGCAGGGCGGTGCTGCCGAGGGTGACCCAGTCCAGCGGGAGGCCGGCCCGCTGCAGGCCGCCCCACTCGGCCGGGGCGACCAGCGGGTGGGCGAAGCCGGGCACGGCCAGGCGCAGCGGTGCGGGGCGGGCGGCGAGCGGGCGGCGGTGGCCGGAGGGGATCAGATGCGACACGCAGCCTCCATCCAGATGTCGGCGAGGGACTCCTCCAGCCCGATGCGGGGCCGCCAGCCGAGCCGGTCGCGGGCGGTGCGCACGTCGGCCTGCTGCCAGCTGCCGCAGCCGTCGGGGTAGGGGTAGGCGGGCGGGGCGCCGAGGTGGGGGTCGTCGAGTTCGTGCAGGGCGCCGCCGAAGCCGGCGACGCGGGCGAGGAGGGTGGCGGCGTCGCGCAGCCGCACGGCCCGGCCGGTACCGATGTTGACGGCGCCCTGGGCGGCGGAGAGGGAGGCGGCGTGGACGGCGCGGGCGATGTCGCGGACATCGACGAAGTCGCGCTGGACACCGAGGCCGGTGAGCTTGAGCTCGTTGTCGCCGCTCTGCATGGCGCGGCGCATGGCCTCGGCGAGCCGGCCGAGCGGGGAGCCGGCCGGGGTGCCGGGGCCCACGGGCGAGAAGACGCGCAGGACGATGGCGTCGAGCCCGGAGCCGAGGACGAGCTCGGTGGCGGCGAGCTTGCTGACGCCGTACGGGCCGCCGGGGCGGGGCACGGCGTCCTCGGCGGTGGAGGAGCCGGGCTGGGAGGGCCCGTACTCGGAGGAGCAGCCGATCTGCACCAGGCGGGCGCCGCAGCCGCTGCGGCGCAGGGACTCGCAGACGGTGGCGACGGCGACGGTGTTGTGCCGGGTCAGGTCGCGGGCGCCGCCGCGGGTGGCGCCGGCGCAGTTGATGACGACGCCGGGGTGCACGGCGTTGAGGAAGCGCGTCAGCGCGCCGGGGCTGCCGCTGGCGAGGTCGAAGCGGACGTCGGCGTCGTCGCCCCGGCCGAGGGCGGTGAGCTGGACGGCGGGGTCGGCGAGCAGCCGGTCGGCCACGAAGCGGCCGATGTAGCCGTTGGCGCCCAGGAGCAGCACTCTCATCGGTCGTGCCCCCGCTCGGGCCGGCTGACGGTGGCGGCGGTGCCGGGTTGCGGTGTCATCTTCGTGGGTCTCCTCTGACACGGTGGGGGGTCACCCGGGCGGCCACCGGTTTCCCGGGGCGGGGCGGCGGCCGCCGGGTGGCGGGGGTGCGGGCGGCGCCCGTGCACCGAGGCCCGGGACAGCGCGGGGACGGCGTGGCCGAGCAGGGCCAGCGCGGTGGGGACACAGGCCAGGAGGGGTACGGCGGCGGGGCCGTGCGCGGTGACCGCCCAGGCGACGGGCCAGCGCAGGGCCTCGCAGCCGGGAAGCCGGGCGGCGAGCAGCGAGGCGGGGGCGAGGGCCTCGGCGAGGGCGGCGGCGAGGAGGGCGGTGGTGGCGGGGCGGGTCAGGCCGTGGGCGGTGAGCAGCAGGGCGAGGTAGAGCAGGGTGCCCAGGCCGGCGAGGGCGGCGCCGGCGAGGGGCGCGGTGCTCTGCGCGGGGCCGGCGGGCAGGCCGGTGCGGGCGGGCCACCAGAAGGCGAGCAGGGCGGCGAGGAAGGCGGTGGCGGCCAGCAGCAGGGCGGGCCGGGCGCGGCGGGCGAAGCCGGCCAGGTCGCGGTCGTCGAGGGCGCGGCGGGCGTGGGCGGCGAACCAGTGGGCGGTCAGGGCGGCGGGGACGGTGGCGCAGGCCAGGGCGAGGGCGGTGGGGGCGGCGGCATGGGCGGCGGAGGACAGCAGGGTGGGGCCGCCGAGGGCGCGCCGGCCGTGCAGCAGGGCGGTGAGGAGCCAGTCGCCGAGGAGTCCGTAGGCGACGAGCCACAGGCAGGCCAGGGCGACGGGGACGGTTCCCGGGCCGCGCAGGGTCGCGCAGGTCGCGTACGGGCGCGCGGGGGTGTGCGGGGCGGGGCCCGGGGCGGGCGGCGGGTCGTCGGTGCGTTCGACGCGGGCGTGGAGCTCCTCGGCGAGGGAGAAGACGTCGCGGTGGCGGTACTCGGCGGCCTGCCGGTCGTCGATGCCGTGGGCTTCGAGGCCGGCGGCGATCTCCAGGGGTTCGACGGCGCGGGCGCACAGGGCGTGGTGGCGGGCGAGGAGGGCCTTGACGGGGTCGGCGGGCGTGGGCGGCGGGGTGGGGTCCGGTGTTATCCCGGCCGGGGCGGGGGCGGCGGGGTGCAGGGAGGAGGTGGGTGCCGTCACGGGCGTCCTGCCCAGGTGGGTGAGGCGGAGCGGGGGGACACGGCGAGGGGGGTGCTGTCGCCGGCGGCGCGGGAGAAGGGGACGGCGGGGTCGCAGGCGGTGTGGGTGACGGGGGCGCGGGAGAGGACTTCGAGGTAGAGGGCGCCGAAGGCGGCGACGTTCTGCTCGACGGTGAACAGTTCGAGGGCGCGGGCGCGGGCGGCGGCGCCGAGGCGGGCGCGGCGGGCGGGGTCCTCCAGCAGGGCGCGGCAGGCCTCGGCCAGGTGGCCGGCCCGGCGGGCGGGGACGACGAGGCCGGTGCCGCCGATGACCTCGCGGACGGCGCCGACGTCGGGCGAGACGGTGGGGCGGCCGCAGAACATGGCCTCGGTGAGGGCGGTGGGGAAGCCGTCCTGGGCTCCGGAGAGCAGGACGATGCTGCCGGCGGGGTAGTCCTCGGGGCCGCGGGCGGGGGTGTATTCGACCCGGTCGGCGCCGTCGGCGGTATCCGGGGGTGCTCCGACGACTCTCAGGCGCAGTCCGGGGTGGTCGGTGCGCAGGGCGGCGAGGGCTTCCCACAGGTGGGGTTCGGTGGGGCCGCCGGTCCACACGAGGAGGGGGTCGCCCGGGGGTTCGGCCTCCTCGGTCTCGCCGGCGGTCCCGTACAGGCCGGCGTCGGTGCCGGGGTGGACGGTGCGCAGCCGGGAGCGGTCGGCGCCGCAGCGCTCCTGCCAGCGGCGGCCCTGGCCGTCGCCGGCGGTGACGAGGGCGGCCTCGCTGTAGACGAGGGCGGCGAGCTGCCGGTGGAAGGCGGCGAGCAGGGTGCGGACGGGGCGGGAGAGGTCGTCGGCGGAGTCGAGGGAGGCGAGGTGGTGGGCGCGCAGTCCGACCTCGTACTCGGTGACGAGCAGGGGGGTTCCGAAGAAGCGTTTGGCCATCAGGCCCGGGAGGGCGGCGGGTCCGGCGGAGGTGGCGTGGCACAGGTCGACGGCCGCCAGCCCCCGGTCGCCGTCGGCGGTGCCGTACCAGTCGAGGGACAGCGGGCGCAGGGCGCGTTCGAGGTGGCCGGTGACCAGGAGCAGGTCGGGGACACGGATGTCGTAGGCGGCGGGGTGGGCGCCGGGGGCCCGGCAGGCGTTCTCCAGGACGCGCAGGGCGTCCTCGGAGCGCAGGGCGGTGGCGAGTCCGCCTTCGTCGCGGGCGAGGTCGGCCAGGCCGTTGAGACCGTCGGTGAAACGGTACGCCTGATCGCCGGGAAGGGTGATGGCCGCGGCCAGGTCCCCGAAGTGGGCGGCGAAGCGCCGGCGCCGGTCGCGGCCACCGGGCCCGTACCCGCGCCCGGCGGCGCCGGTGGGGGGGACGCCCCACAGCGCGGCCGCCCGGACGCGCCGGACGTTGCCGGGCAGCGCGGGCCAGCCGCTGTCCTCCTGACGGGCCGTCCGGCTCAGGGCGTAGAGCTCGAAGTCGTGCTGGGCCAACCCGCGCACGAGCCGGTCGCACCACTCACCGCCCTCGCCCGCGGCATACGGATAGCCGCCCTCGGAAAGCAGGCCCACACGCACGAAAGCACCCCCGTTCTCCCTTGTCGGAAGCCGCCGTTGCGGCAGCGGGAGCACGCTATGCGGGCTCGCCCGTGGCGCGGCGGACGGTTGTCCGTCGCGCCACCGGAAGGGGTGAACGGGCGTGACTTCCGCCCCCTTGGGGCGTTCTTCTGGGCTACGCCCCGTAAGGGGCGCGGGGAACTGCGCGACAAGCCACAACGCGCCCGCAGACGGGGTCCGGAGGTGGCGTGTCGGCTGCGGGCCGTCGGTGGCCGATCGCGCAGTTCCCCGCGCCCCTTCGGGCCCTAGGCCACCGCCTCCAGGCGCGGTACGGCGGCCAGCAGGCCCTGGGTGTAGGGGTCGCGGGGGTCCTCGTAGACCCGGTCGGCGGGCCCCTCCTCGACGACGCGACCGCCGCGCATGACGACGAGCCGGTCACTCACCTGGCGGACGACGGCGAGGTCGTGGGCGATGAAGACCAGCGCCAGGCCGAGCTCGCGCTGCAACTCGCCCAGCAGCCGGACGATCTGGGCCTGGGTGGTGACGTCGAGGGCGGAGACGGGCTCGTCGCACACGATCAGCCGGGGCTCGGGCGCGAGGGCGCGGGCGATGCCCACGCGCTGGCGCTGGCCGCCGCTGAACTCGTGCGGGTGGCGGTGGTAGGCGTCCGGGTCCAGGCCCACGCGGGTGAGCAGTTCGCGCACGCGGGCGCGGACGGCGGCGTCGTCGAGGGTGCCGGCGGCCCGCAGCGGGTCGGCTATGGACTCGCCGATGCTGCGGCGGGGGTTGAGGGAGGAGACCGGGTCCTGGAAGACCATCTGCAGCTCACTGCGGAAGGGGCGCAGGGCGCGGTCCTTCGCAGTGCCGATGTCGCGGCCGCGGTAGTGCAGGGTGCCGCCGGTGGGTTCGAGGAGGCGCACCAGCATCCGGCCGAGGGTGGTCTTGCCGCTGCCGGACTCGCCGACGATGCCGACGGTCTCCCCGGCGCGCACGGTCAGCGAGATGTCGTCGACGGCGGTGACGGCGTGCCGGCCGCGGCCGAACCGCCGCTGCAGGCCGGTGGCTTGGAGCAGCACGGGCGCCTCGTCCGCGAGCGGAGCGGGCCGCTCGCGACGGTCGCCGACGCGGGGCACGGCAGCCAGCAGGTCGCGGGTGTACGGCTCGCGGGGGCGGTCGAGGACGGTGCGCAGGGAGCCGTGCTCGACGGCGCGGCCGTCCTTCATCACCAGCAGTTCGTCGACGCTGCCGGCGGCCACGCCCAGGTCGTGGGTGACCAGGAGAAGGCCGGCGCCGGTCTCCTCGCGCACCTCGCGCAGGAGGGCGAGGATCCGGTCCTGGACGGTGACGTCGAGGGCGGTGGTGGGTTCGTCGGCGATCAGCAGCTTCGGCTCGCAGGCGACGGCCATGGCGATCAGGACGCGCTGGCGCATGCCGCCGCTGAACTCGTGGGGGCGCGAGCGGGCGCGGCGGGCGGCGTCGGGGATGCCGACGCGGTCCAGGACGGCGACGGCCTGGACCTGTGCGGCGCGCCGGGTGGTGCCGGGGCGGTGGGCGCGCAGCACTTCGGCGATCTGGTCGCCGACGGCCTGGTAGGGGTCGAGGGAGGAGAGGGGGTCCTGGAAGACCATGGCGGCGGCCCCGCCGCGCAGCCGGCGCAGTCCGCGCTCGTCGAGGGCCTCGACGTCGTGGCCGGCGACGCGCACGGAGCCGGTGACCCGGGCGCCGGTGCCGCGGTGCAGGCCGAGCAGGGCGTAGGCGGCGGTGGACTTGCCGGAGCCGGATTCGCCGACGATGCCGAGGGCGCCGCCGGGGGCGAGCTCGAAGGACAGGCCGTCCACGGCCCGTACGGCGCCCTCGCCGCCGGTGGGGAAGGCGACGGTCAGGTCGGTGACGCTGACGAGGGGTTCGGTGGCGGGTGCGGTCATCGCAGGACCACCCTTCGGTCGGCGGCGGCGTACAGGAGGTCGGCGACGATGCCGGCGAGGACGACGACGGTGCCGGTGACGGTGACGATCGCGACGACGACGGGCAGGTCGATGGTGCGGGTGGCGCCCACCATGAGCTGTCCGATGCCGGGAAGTCCGAACATCATCTCGGTGAGGATCGCGTTGCCGAACATCGAGCCGAAGTCGGCGGCGGTCAGGGCGATGACGGGGGCCAGGGCGCCGCGCAGGGCGTGCCGGCCGATCAGGGCCTTCTCGCCGATGCCGTAGGCGCGGAAGGTGCGGATGTGGTCCTCGGCGAGGGTCTCCAGCAGGGAGCTGCGGGTGAGCCGGGCGTACTTGGCGGACTCCTGCAGGCCGAGGGCGGCCCAGGGCAGGAGCATGTTCCACGCCCACTGTTCGGGGTCGTCGGTCAGCGCCACGTAGGAGGGGAAGGGCAGCCACTGCAGGTAGGCGCAGAAGAGCATGAGCAGGCCCAGGCCGCTGAGGAAGACGGGGGTGGCGGTGCCGGCGAGGGTGAGCCAGGTCAGGACGCGCTCGGTGGCGCCGCCGCGGCGCAGGGCGGAGACCAGCCCGGTGCCGGTGCCCAGGACCAGCCACACGACCATGGCGCCGGCGGCGAGGGAGGCGGTGGCGGGCAGGCGCTGGATCAGCAGGTCGGTGACCTGCTGATCGCTTTGGTACGACAGGCCGAAGCAGGGCGCGTCGCAGTGCAGCGTGCCGGTGCCGGTGGAGTAGTCGTGGCCGGTGACGATGCCCTGCAGGAAGTGCCAGTACTGCACGTACACGGGGTCGTTCAGGGACAGCTGCTCGCGGACCTGGGCGATCTGCTCGGGGTTGCAGCGCGGGCCGCACGCCAGGCGGGCGGGGTCGCCGGGGGCGATGTAGAAGGTCGCGTAGACGACGGCGGTCAGGACGAGGACGACGACGAGCGCGCCGAGGGCGCGTCGCAGCAGGTATCCGATCACGCGGGGCCTCCCGCGCCGCGCCCGCGGGCCGTGCGCCGGCCGGTGCCGACGCGCAGGCGGGACGCCTCGCGCGGGTCGAGGGCGGTGCGCACCCCGTCGCCGAGGACGGTGAAGGCGAGGGTGGTGGTGAAGAGCATCAGGGCGGGCAGCAGGACGTAGAGGGGGTCGGCACGGAACCAGGTGGTGGCGGTGGAGAGCATCTGGCCCCAGGAGGGGGTCGGCGGCTTCACGCCGACGCCGAGGAAGGACATGCTCGCCTCCAGCACGATGTTGGTGGGCAGCAGCACGGCCGCGTAGGTGATGACGGGGGCGGCGAGCGAGGGCAGCAGCTCACGGCGGGCGACGCGCCAGGTGGAGGCGCCGGTGAGCCGGGCGGCCGCGACGAAGTCGAGCTTCTTCAGGCTCAGGGCCTGGGCGCGCACCATGCGGGCCATGCCGCCCCACTGCAGCAGCCCGATGGCGACGACGAGCAGCAGGGGCCGGGGGAAGTCGGCGGGGACGACGGCCATGAGCGCGATGGCGAAGACCAGCAGCGGCATGGCCACCATCACGTCGGTGACGTGGCTGAGCACGGACTCGACGACGCGGTTGCCGAGGGCGGCGCCCAGGCCGATGCCGACGCCGACGAGCACCTGGACGAGGGTGGCGCCGAGGGCGACGAGCAGCGAGACGCGGGCGCCGTACACCAGGCGGGCGAACAGGTCGCGGCCGGTGCCGGGTTCGACGCCCAGCCAGTGCTCGGCGCTGACGCCGCCGAGGTCGCCGAGGGGCACGCCGCCGCGCGCGGAGTCGACGAGGGTGTCGTGGTACGCGCCCGGGTCTTGGCCTTCGAGGGCGGCGAGCAGCGGGGCGAAGAGGGCGAGCAGGACGAGGAGGGCGAGCACGGCGGCGGCCACGAGGACGGCCTTGCGGCTGCGCAGCCGCCGCCGGAACTGCCGGGCCCCGGAGGCGGGGGCGCCGGCCCCCGCCTCCGTCTCCGTCTCCTTCACGGTGACGAGCGTGCTCACTTGACCGCGACCTGCGAGACGTCGAGGACACCGGTCCAGTCGCTGATGACGACGTTCTTGACGTCCTTGCCGAACAGCCGCTTGTAGACGGGGTGGAACAGCGGCACGGTCAGCGCCTGCTCACCGATCTTCTTGTCGAGGGCGCCCCAGCGGCGGGCGGCCTCGTCATGGTCGGTGATCTTGTTGATGGCGTCGATCTCGTCGTTGACGGAGGCGTCGTTCAGGCGGGCGGTGTTGAAGTTGGCGCCGTCCTTGACGATCTGGCGGCCATCGAAGATCGGGGCGAGGAAGGGGCCGCCGGAGGGCCAGTCGGCACCCCAGTGGGCGATGAACAGGCCCGGCTGCTTCTCCAGGCTGTGGATCTTCTCGTCGTAGTCGTTGTCCTCCAGACCCTCCAGCTTCACGCTGATGCCGGCCTCCTTGAGCGCGGCCTGGATCGCGGTGGCGATCTCGGGGCTGGTCTCGAAGTTCTGGGCGGTGGAATGGGTGAGGGTGATCTCCAGGCCGTTGTCGTAACCGGCCTCCTTCAGCAGCTCCTTGGCCTTGCCGGCATCACCCTTGGCGCCCGCCGGGAAGGGGTCGTACGGCGTGTACCCGAGCGGCTTCTGGTGGGGCAGGAAGGTGGTGGCGGGCTCGGCGAGCGAGGAGCCGCCGGCGGCGTTGACGACGCTCGTGCGGTTGATCGCGTACGCGATCGCCTGGCGGACCTTCGGGTTGTCGAAGGGCTTGGCCTCGGGGTTGAACGCCAGGTAGCTGGTCTGGGCGAAGTGGCCGGTGCCGACGCGGGCGGCCAGCTTCTTGTCGCCGGTGACCTGGGCGAGTTCGGCGGGGCCGAGGTTGGTGTCGGTGGTGACGGCGGCGGCGTCGGCGCCCTGGCCGGCCGACAGCCGCTGGTTGATCACGGCGGAGTCCAGGCCGGACTTCACCTCGATGCGGTCGGGGTAGGCGTGCCGCTCCTTGTCGGTGTCCTGCGACCAGTGGGTGTTGCGCTCGAAGAGCATCTGCTGGCCGTCGCCCACGTTCTTGACGAGCTTGTACGGGCCGGAGGAGACGGGGTGCTCGGCGTACTTCGCGCCGGTGTCCTTGGCCTTGGGCACGGGTGCGAACTGGGTGGAGGTGGCGAAGTAGGGGAAGTCGCCCTCGGACTTGCGCAGCTTGAAGACGATGGTCCTCGCGTCCGGCGTCTCGATGGAGTCGAGGCCCTTCTTCTCCTTGTAGGGGCCCTGGTAGGTGTCGCCGCCCACCAGCCAGTCGCGCAGGTAGGGCGCGCCGCCGGAGAGTTCGGGGGCGAAGGAGCGCTCGACGCCGTACTTGATGTCGGCCGAGGTGATGGGCGTGCCGTCCTCGTACGTCAGGCCGTCCTTGAGGGTGAACGTCCAGGTCTTGGCGTCGTCGGTGGGCCGGCCGGTGTCGGTGGCGAGGTCGGGGACGACCTTGGTGCCCTCGGCGCCGTTCGCGCGGTGACGGGTGGTCAGCGTGCGGTAGACGAGGGAGGGCAGGTTGCCGCCGCCGGAGGTGTACAGGCGGGCGGGGTCGAACTGCTTCTGCGGCCCGCGGTTGAGGACGGTGAGGGTGCCGCCCTTCTTCGGGGCACCGCCCTCCCCGCCGCTGCCGGATCCGGCGCCGTTCTTCTCGGGGCCGCACGCCACGGCGCCGCCGATCAGGGCCGCACTGACGGCGGCCGCGGCCACACTGCGGGACACGACGGACAATTGACGCATGAGGGGTCAGCCCTTTCACGGGTGGAGGGGTGGCGGAGATGCCGGGAGGCACGGCGGCACCCGTGAAGGCGGTGGAGTACGCGAGGAGTACGCGAAGGACCTGCAGCGCGAACGGCGCCGTACCGCCCCCGGGCGCAACGCCGCGCAAGCGCGGACGGCGCAGGGGAAGATGCCGGAACAGGCGGGTTCAGCGACAGAGGATGTCGGCGACCGAGTGCACGGCCACGCCGATCAGCGCCAGCTCGAGGCCGGCGTTGCTCGCGGGGACGTGGCGGTACGACATGCGGAGAAGAGTGAACGAATTTTCGCCGCGCAGCAAAGGCGTCTCATGAAGCGAGATCGGATGTCTCGAAAAGAGAGATGAAAAGAGAGGGCGCCAGGTCAGGGGAAGGGCCAGGGGTTGGGTCGGCAGACCTTGTCCCCGGTGTTGAGGAACTTCGTCTGCTGCATCATCACCGGGGCCAGGGCGCCGTTGGCGGGGCACGACTCGTGGTCGTGGCCGAGCCGGTGGCCGACCTCGTGGTTGATCAGCATCTGGCGGTAGGCGTGCATGGCGTCGCCGTAGGTCTCCGAGCCCTGCGCCCAGCGGTAGCCGTTGATCATCACCCGGTCGGTGACGGCGGAGTCGCAGGAGACGTTGTCCTCGGACGTGTCGAGGCCCGACTTGGCGCACCAGACGTGGGTGGTGCCCGGGCTCGCCAGGGTCACCACGAAGTCCGCGTCACCCGAGGAGACGCGCTCGAAGGTGTACTTGCCGCCGTGGCCCCAGCTGCGGGAATCGTTGAGGGTGCGGTGGACGGCGGTGGCGAAGAGCGAGCCGTCGAGCGGCAGCCCCTTCTCCACGTCAATGCGGTACCGCCGCACTTCACCCTTACCGGGGGCCCGGTCGTGCCCCTCGATGGTGACGAAGTCGCCCGATCCTCGGGCATCCGGGGCGAGCGGGTACTTCCTGGCCATCGCCTCCTCGTAGGTGGCGGGCGGCCGGGCGCCCCCGTTGGGGGTGGGCCGGGAGTCCGAGCGCGAGGGCGCCTCGGGGTCGTCGCGCTGGCCGGTGGGGTCCGCCGCGCGCGCCTGCGCCTTGCTCTGGGTGCTGTCCTGCACCTGCCCGGCCACGGCGACGGCCAGCACGGCGGTCACCAGCGCCGCGGCCACGCCGGTCGCGGTGCGCAGCGCCCCGCCGAACACCCGGCGCGGCGGCGCGGACGCCGGTGCCGGTGCGGCCGGGGGCGGCGCGGGGGCGGGTACGGGCGCGGGCACGGGCGCGCCCTGCAGGAAGCCGGTCGTCGCGTGGGTGGGCCCCGCGGGGGCGGCCGGGGCCGTGGCCCCGTCGCGCTGGGCGCCGATGACGCCCCAGCCCGCGGTCTCGCGCGGCTCGGGGTGGCCGGTGCGGGCGGAGGGACGGGTGCCGCCCTCGGCCCCGGGGCCGGCCCCGTAGCCCGCGTCGTACCCGGCGTCGAAGTCGGGCCCGAAGCCGGAGTCGACGGCCGCACCGATGCCCGGTGCGAGGCCCGGGTCGAAGGAGTCGAAGGCGTCCGCGAGCCGTGCGGCCTCCTCGTCGCAGCCACCGCCGCGCCGGCGTCCGGGGCCGGGCCCGGGCACGGGCGGCGGCGCCGTCTCGTGGCCGCGGGCCGGCTGGCCCGGTCCGTCGTGGGCGCGGCGGCGGCCCGTACCGGGGGCGGCAGCGGCGGGCCCCGAGGGGGACCGGTCGGCGCGTGCGCTGTGTTTACCCACGGGGCGGGGCGCTCCGTTCAGATGTCGTGGCAGTGTCCGCGAGCAGTTCCCGGAAGGCGCGGGCCACCGCGTCCGGGTCCTCCATCATGGCGACATGTCCCGCTTCGAGAAGCGTCAGCAGCCGCGAGTCGCGAAATGCCTTGCTCGCCCGGCGGGCCATGCGGATGGACACGAGCTGGTCGCGCGCTCCGTACACGAGCAGAGTAGGGGCAAGGACGCGTTCCGCCTGCCGCCACAGCGAATGCTGTCCGCCGAGCGTGTAGGCGTCGACGATGCCGCGCGCCGAGCGGCCCATGACCTCCCAGAAGTACGGCAGCTGCAGCCGGCGCTCGTACTCGGCGACCGCGAGGGCGAAGCCCTCCGGCGTGACCCGGGCGGGGTCGCCGTAGCACAGGGCGAGGACCTCGCGGGTGCGCCGCTCGGGGGTCCAGTCCCTGGTCATGCGGGCGAAGAGCGAGACCAGGCCGGGCACGGCCATCAGTCCCGTGGGCACCGCGGAGCGCTGCGGGCGCAGCTCGGGCAGGGCGGGCGAGACGAGGGTGAGGGTGCGCACCAGGTCGGGACGGACGGCGGCGACCCGGGTGACGACCGCGCCACCCATGGAGTTGCCGAACAGGTGCACCGGCCCGCGGCTGCTTGCGTCGAGGTGGCGGATGACGACGCGGGCGTAGGCCGTGATGGAGTAGTCGCTGTCGTCCGGCGGGGGCGCGTAGCCGAAGCCCGGCAGGTCCAGGGCCTCGCCGTCGACGTCGCCCGCGAGGGTCTCCATCAGCTGGGACCAGTTCTGCGAGGAGCCGCCCAGGCCGTGCACGAACAGCGCCGGGGCCAGGCCCGGCCGGGCGGGCGGCCGGGAGCGCACGGTCAGCGTGGCGCCGGGCAGCGCCACGGAGCGCAGCGTCTCGCCGGGCGCGACCCGCGCGGGGCGCGTGGGTGGCACCACCGGTACGGCACGGGCATCGGACGGCTCGATCGACGACATGCGGGCAATGTTACGAGAGGGTCACGCGCGAACCCTTGTGGCGGCGCTCACAGATCGCCTGGCGGCCCGGGGCGCTGTCTCCTAGGCTGCGGTGAGGGAGAGGTATCAAGGAGTGCTGAGGGCACCCCACACCGGATGCCGGAAGGATTCCGATATGCCTGTCGATCCGACGGACCCTGACACCTTCGAGGACGAGGACGAGGCGGAGGACATGGAATTCGACGTCGAGGCCCCCGAAGCGGACGCCGCCGAACAGCACGCCGACATCAGGCCGGAGGAGGACGAGCCGCTGACCCACATCGACCCGGCCTCGGCGAGCGAGGCGGACCGCGCCGAGCAGGCCCGGGTGGTGGAGCTGGACGAGGACGACTACCGCTGACGGCACCGGGCCCCGCGGCCCGCTCGCCGCGGGGCCCGGTCGCCGGGCGCATCGTGCCGATTGCGCGGATTTGTCGACTCCCCACAGCGGGGGGTTCGTGAAATTCTCCGCTCCGGCCACGCACGGCCCGGTTACCGAAAAGTACGATGGCGGACGCGGTGCACACCGTGCACAGAAGAACTCATGGGAGGCGGCGTGACAGCCATCGAGCAGACCGAGGCGCGCCCGCGGGGCACGCGCCTGCCGCGCCGAGCCCGACGCAATCAGCTCCTGGGCGCCGCCCAGGAGGTCTTCGTGGCGCAGGGGTACCACGCGGCGGCGATGGACGACATCGCCGAGCGCGCCGGTGTCAGCAAGCCCGTGCTCTACCAGCACTTCCCCGGCAAGCTGGACCTCTACCTCGCCCTGCTGGACCAGCACTGCGAGAACCTCCTGCAGGCCGTGCGCACGGCGCTCGCCTCCACCACCGAGAACAAGCTGCGCGTGGCGGCCACCATGGACGCCTACTTCGCCTACGTCGAGGACGAGGGCGGCGCCTTCCGGCTGGTCTTCGAGTCCGACCTGACCAACGAGCCGGCCGTGCGCGAGCGCGTGGAGCGCGTGTCGCTGGAGTGCGCCGAGGCGATCAGCGAGGTCGTCGCGGAGGACACCGGCCTGTCGAAGGACGAGGCCATGCTGCTGGCCGTGGGCCTGGGCGGCGTCTCCCAGGTGGTGGCCCGCTACTGGCTCTCCAGCGAGAGCACCGTGCCGCGCGAGACCGCGGTGCAGCTGCTGACCTCCCTGGCCTGGCGCGGCATCGCCGGCTTCCCCAAGGTGGCCCCCGAGCAGCACTGACGCCGGGTACGGGCGTTTTCGGCCACGTCGCCGTGTTCGCTGCGAGCGTGCGGGCGGGCGCCCGGCACCGGGTGGTCGCGGGCTAATGTGTGCAGCGTACGGCGCGGCTGGCCGCGCACCCCTCCCCATGGCCCAGGGCCAGGGGGACCGCACACCTTCGGAGGGACAGGCCGTGGAGGTCAAGATCGGCGTGCAGCACGCGCCCCGCGAGATCGTTCTGGAGAGCGGACTGGCTGCCGAGGAGGTCGAGCGCGCGATTGCCGAGGCGCTCTCCGGCAAGACGCAGATGCTGACCCTGGAGGACGACCGTGGCCGCAAGGTCATCGTCCCGGCCGACCGCGTGGCGTACGTCGAGATCGGCGAGCCCACGGTCCGCAAGGTCGGCTTCGGCGCGATGTGATGCGACGCGTCGCTGCGGCGACGTGACGGTGGGGCCCCGGGTGCGCGAGCACCCGGGGCCCCACCGTTTTTCTTCACCCGTCGTCGTTCAGCCGCCGCCGTTCACCCGTCGTCGTTCGCGTGGCACCGTTCACGCGTCGTGGTGCACGGCCGGGGCGCGAGGGTTGCCCGCGGCGGGCCCGGGGTAGGACCGCTACGACCGAATTGCACCCCGCTTCTCGGCCACCTCAAAGGAGGGTGAAGACATGATCCTCTGGGAAGCGTTCGGCTCGGTCCTCATCGGACTCGCCGTCTCCTGGACGGCCCTGCGCAGGCTTCCCGCGCGCTACGGGCAGTTCCGCTCCCGGCCGCTGACCCTGGCCACCGGCCCGGTCGCAGCCCTCTTCGGCGCCCTGCTGGGCCACACGGTGCTGGGCCCCGGCCACACCCTGGGCACCCTGGGGGTGTCGCTGGGAGTGACCGTGGCGCTGCTGTCCCTGCTGTTGCGGCCCGCCGGCCGGCCCCGCCGATCAGCGACGGCCTGAGCGCCCGCTGCGGATCCCGCGGTGCTGCGCCCCCGACCCTTAGGCCGCCAGGCCCAGCGCGGCCATGCGCTTGGTGTGCGCCTCGGTGATCCGCGAGAACATCCGGCCGACCTCGGCCAGGTCGAAACCGGCCGCCACGCCGCCCACCAGCATCGTCGACAGGGCGTCCCGGTCGGCCACCACGCGCTGCGCCTGGGAGAGCGCCTCGCCCATCAGGCGGCGCGCCCACAGCGCGAGCCGCCCGCCGACGCGCGGGTCCGCCTCGATGGCGGCCCGGACCTTTTCGACCGCGAAGGAGGCGTGCCCGGTGTCGTCCAGCACACCCAGCACCAGGGCCCGGGTGTCGGTGTCCAGGCGGACGGCGACCTCGCGGTAGAAGTCACTGGCGATCGAGTCGCCCACATACGCCTTGACCAGGCCCTCCAGCCAGTCCGAGGGCGCGGTCTGGCGGTGGAACTCGTCCACGCCCGCCGCGAACGGCTCCATGGCCGCCGTCGGCGGCGCGTCGACGGCCTCCAGGCGGTCCCGCAGCCGCTGGAAGTGCTGGAACTCCGCCGCGGCCATCTTGGCCAGGGCGGCCTTGTCGTCCAGCGTGGGCGCCAGCTTGGCGTCCTCCGCGAGCCGCTCGAAGGCGGCCAGCTCGCCGTAGGCGAGCGCGCCGAGCAGGTCCACGACGGCCGCCCGGTACTGCGGGTCGGCCGAGGCCTGGGCCCAGTCCTGGGCGGCGATGCCGGTGTCCTCGGCAGGGGCACCGGTGACGTTCTCTGGCGTGTCGGGCGTGTCCATGCAGCGAACGATAGCCCGCCGCGCGCCACGACGAAGCCCCTGGTCAGACAGTTCGCACCGATCCGGACACGCGATCGTCCCGACACGGATACGCGATTCCGGGGTACAGTGATAAAAGGCCAGCCGAGTATTCGGCCGGCCCAACTCATGCTGTGTCTTCTGGAGGCGAGTCTCCAGGGCTCCAGCGGATGCCCGGTCGGTGGCCCGATCGGCTTCCACACAACCGACCGCCCTCCCCGCGGTGCGTACGAGACGTACGCATACCAGGAGGGTCCGCTCGCGGCTCGTGTGCACGAGCGAAGGCAGTGGTCCCGCGCCACCCCGGCCCCCCGTGGCCGGTGCGCCACCCCGGCGCGGTCCGTACGTCCCTTGCGTACGACCCCCTTCGCCGCCTCGCGCCGCGTCTCACAGAAGAGGCAAGATTCTGTCCACTTTCCGCGAACTCGGGATTCTGTCCGAAACCGCCGAGGCCCTCGAAGCCGTCGGCATCGTGCATCCGTTCCCCATCCAGGAAATGACGCTCCCGGTCGCCCTCTCCGGCTCCGACGTCATCGGCCAGGCCAAGACCGGCACCGGCAAGACCCTGGGCTTCGGCCTCCCCCTGCTGGAGCGCGTCGTCGTCCCCGCCGACGTCGAGGCCGGCCGCGCGGCCCCGGAGGACCTCACCGACGCCCCGCAGGCCCTGGTCGTCGTCCCCACCCGTGAGCTGTGCCAGCAGGTCACCAACGACCTGCTCACCGCGGGCAAGGTGCGCAACGTGCGCGTCCAGGCCATCTACGGCGGCCGCGCCTACGAGCCGCAGGTCGAGGCCCTGCAGAAGGGCGTCGACGTCATCGTCGGCACCCCCGGCCGCCTCCTCGACCTCGCCGGCCAGAAGAAGCTGAGCCTGGCCCACGTCAAGTCCCTCGTCCTCGACGAGGCCGACGAGATGCTCGACCTGGGCTTCCTGCCCGACGTCGAGCGCATCATCACCATGCTGCCGGCCAAGCGGCAGACCATGCTGTTCTCGGCCACCATGCCGGGCGCGGTCATCTCGCTGGCCCGCCGCTACATGTCGCAGCCCACGCACATCCGCGCCACCGCGCCGGACGACGAGGGCCAGACCCACGCGAACATCGCGCAGCACGTCTTCCGCGCCCACAACATGGACAAGCCGGAGATGGTCGCCCGCATCCTGCAGGCCGAGGGCCGCAACCGCGCGATGATCTTCTGCCGCACCAAGCGGACCGCCGCCGACATCGCCGAGCAGCTCACCCGGCGCGGCTTCGCCGCGGGCGCCGTCCACGGCGACCTCGGCCAGGGCGCCCGCGAGCAGGCGCTGCGCGCCTTCCGCAACGGCAAGGTCGACGTCCTGGTCTGCACCGATGTCGCCGCGCGCGGCATCGACGTCGACGACGTCACCCACGTGGTCAACTACCAGACCCCCGAGGACGAGAAGACCTACCTGCACCGCATCGGCCGCACCGGCCGCGCGGGCAAGTCGGGCACGGCCGTCACCCTCGTCGACTGGGACGACATCCCGCGCTGGAAGCTCATCAACAAGGCGCTGGAGCTGTCGTTCGACGAGCCGGAGGAGACGTACTCCACGTCCCCGCACCTGTACGAGGCGCTGGGCATCCCCGCCGGCACCAAGGGCATCCTGCCCCGCTCCGAGCGCACCCTCGCCGGCCTCGCGGCCGAGGAGATCGAGGACCTCGGTGAGGTGGGCGGCCGCGGCCGCCGCGGCCGTGACCGCGACCGCGACCGCCGCGAGGCGGTGGCGGAGGAGCGGCCGGCCCGCACCCGCACCCGCCAGCGCCGCCGCACCCGCGGCGGGGCCCCGCTCGCGGCCGTGGACGCGGCGCCGGTCGCCGAGACCACCGCGACCGCACCGGGCGCGCCCGAGACCCCGGCCCGCCCGCGCCGGCGCCGCCGCACCCGCGGCGGCCTGAGCGCGGCCGGTACCGCGGCGGCGACGCCGCTCGCCACGGTGCCGGAGGCGGAGGCGGCGACGGAGACCGTCGAGACTGTCGAGACCGTCGCCACCGAGGTCCCGGAGACCCCGGCCACGCCGCGCCGCCGCCGCACCCGCACCACGCGCCCGGCGCCGGAGGTGACGGAGGCGACGGAGTCGGCTGTGGCAGTGGAGACGGTCGAGGCCGTCGAGCCGGTCGCGGAGAAGCCGAAGCGCACGCGCGCCAAGAAGGCCGCCGAGACCGTCGTCGAGACGGCGGAGGCCACCGAGGCCAAGCCGAAGCGCACCCGCGCCGCCAAGAAGACGGCCGAGCCCGTCGTCGAGACGGTGGAGGTCGCCGAGGAGAAGCCCAAGCGCACCCGCGTCACCAAGAAGGCCGCCGAGGCCGCCGTCGAGACGGTCGAGGCCGTCGAGACGGTCGCGGAGAAGCCGAAGCGCACCCGCGCCAAGAAGTTTGCCGAGGCCGTCGTGGACACGGTCGAGGTCGCCGAGGAGAAGCCCAAGCGGACCCGCGCCAAGAAGGTCGTCGAGACCGTCGAGGCGGCCGAGGAGAAGCCCAAGCGCACCCGCACCACCAAGAAGACGGCCGAGGCCGCCGTCGAGACGGCGGAAGCCGCCGAGGCCAAGCCGAAGCGCACCCGCGTCGCCAAGAAGGCCGCTGCGGCGCCCGTCGTCGAGGCGGTCGTCGAGGAGAAGCCGAAGCGCACCCGCGCGAAGAAGGTTGCCGAGGCCGTCGTGGACACGGTCGAGGTCGCCGAGGAGAAGCCGAAGCGCACCCGCGCCAAGAAGGTCGTCGAGACCGTCGAGGCGGCCGAGGAGAAGCCCAAGCGGACCCGCGTCGCCAAGAAGACGGCCGAGCCCGTCGTCGAGGCGGTCGAGGCCACCGTGCCGAAGCCGCGACGGACGCGGGCGGCCGCGAAGAAGGCCGACGCGTAAGGTTCGCGCCACGCCGTGACGGTGCCGGTCACTCCCTCGGGGGTGGCCGGCACCGTGCGTTGTGGGGCCGCGCTAGCCTCGGCGCATGAGCCGGCCCCCGTTCCTCGCCCTGCCCGGGTGCGCCTCCGCGTACCGCCTCCGTACCGCCCGCGGTGAGTTCGCCGTGCACGATGCCCGCCCCGAAGGCGGTGACGTGCGCGGCACCGTGCTGCTCGTGCCGGGGTTCACCGGGAGCAAGGAGGACTTCATCGCCCTGCTCGCACCCCTGGCGGACGCCGGTTTCCGGGCCGTGGCCGTGGACGGGCGCGGGCAGTACGAGACGCCGGGGCCGCGGGACGAGGCGGCGTACGACCAGCAGGAGCTGGCGCTCGACGTGCTGGCCCAGGCTGAGGCGGTGGGCGGCGGTGTGCATCTGCTCGGGCATTCGCTGGGCGGGTTGATCGCGCGGGCCGCCGTCCTGAAGGACGTGGCGCCGTTCCGTTCGTTGACGGTCATGAGCAGCGGTCCGGGGGCGATCTCCGCGTCGCAGCAGGCCCGTACGCGGCGTCTGCTGCAGGCGCTGCCGGTGCTGGACATGGAGAGCATCTGGCGGGAGATGCAGCGCGAGGGCGCCGCGAACCCGCCCGAGGACACGGACGTTGCCGCCGCCGCGCCCGGCGTGACGGAGTTCCTGCACCGCCGCTGGCTGGGCACGGTGCCGGAGCAACTGCTGGTCACCGGGCGGCAGTTGACCGAGGAGCCGGACCGTACCGCGGAGCTGGCGCGGGTGCCGCTGGCCAAGCACGTGATCTCGGGGGAGTTGGACTACGCCTGGCCGGTGCCGCACATCGACGCGATGGCCGAGGAGCTGGGCGCGGTGCGCACGGTGGTGCCGGGCGCCGGCCACTCCCCCAACGCCGAGCAACCGGCGGCAACGGCGCGCGCCCTGCTCGCCTTCTGGACTTCGACCTCGGCCTAGCCCGTGCCCGGCGGATCTTCGTCACGCGCCACCACGGCGCCCCGTCAGGGGCGCGGGGAACTGCGCGACAAGCCACGACGCACCCGCAGAGGGGGTGCCGCGCTGCGCCCCGGCGCCTAGGCTGCGGGCCGTCGCTGGCCGAGCGCGCAGTTCCCCGCGCCCCTACGGGGCGCTACGCGCAACCCGTCTCGTCGCGGTCGGTGATCGTGAAGAGGCCGCCTTCGGGGTCGCGCAGGGTCGCTGCGCGACCGGCGCGGGAGTGGGCGGGTTCGGAGACGAGTGCGCCGCCCGCGGCGAGGGCGGCCTCGACGGCCTTCTCCACGTCCTCGACGCGGAAGTACACGTGCCAGCGCGGCCGGATGCGGGGGTCGGGGTCGGCCTCGACGGCTCCGCCGCGCAGGCAGGCGACGGTGCGGCCGTGGGACTCGACGGTGACGGCGTCGTCCTCGTAGCGGACCTCGCAGCGGTCGGGGCGTTCGACGGCCCACTCGAAGATCTCGCCGTAGAACATGGCGGCGGCGAAGGCGTCTCGGGTGCGCAGTTCGAGCCAGGCGGGGGCGGAGCCGGCGCCGATGCTCCAGCTGGAGAGCTTCTCGCCCTCCCAGAAGCCGAAGACGGCGCCTGCGGGGTCGGCGGCGAGGGCGACGCGGCCGCGGCCGACGGTGAGGGGTCCGACGGCGACGGTGGCGCCGCGTTCGCGGACGCGGGAGGCGACGAGGTCGGCGTCACCGACGGCGAAGTAGCAGGTCCAGTTGACGGCGACGCCGAGGCCGCGGGCGGCGTCGCTGAGGCCGGCGACGGGCTGGCCGTCGGAGAGCGCCACCATGAAGCCCTCCCCGAGGGAGCCGGGCCGGTAGGTCCAGCCGAGCACGGCGCTGTAGAAGTCCTGCGCGGCGGGGAGGTCGGCCGTCAGCAGGCTCACCCAGCAGGGCTGGCCGAGCCCCGTGCGCTCCGTGGCGGACATGGCCGATCACCTCGCTTCTGTTCCGGGGATGCCACAGGTGGCGAGGAGGCCGTCCGGCCATGCGGCGACCGCCCCACTGTCAGGGTTCCACTCGCACTCCCCGAGCGCACTCCGGCGCGCGGCCCACGAGCCCAGTCGTTAGACAGCAGAAAAATTTCTTTAGCGTAGGGAATGTTTGAGTCCCTCAACCCGTTGGACAGGGTGAAACCTACAGTTCTCCTCAGGAGGATCAGACGAAGGGAGAAGCCGTGCGCTTCGAGATCATGCGCCTGGACGACGTCGACGGCACCGCCGTGGACAGCACCGTCGTGGACGCCGCCTCCGTCAACCGGATCGTGCAGCAGGCCGCCTCCATCGGCCAGCGCATCTACATCCGCCCAGCAGATTCCTCGGTCCGGTAGCGCCCGGCGTCACCTCCGAGTACGCACGACGCCCCCGTACGGCAAGGTCCGTACGGGGGCGTTTCGCGTGCTGCGCGCCGCGGCGCCTCAGTGCTTGGCGATCACCTGGGTGATGCCGTTGATGATCTGCTGGACGGCGAGGGCGGAGAGCATCATGCCGGCGAGCCGGGTCACCAGCACCACGCCGCCGTCCTTGATCACGCGGATGATGTGCAGCGAGTTGCGCATCACCAGCCACAGCACGACGTGGATGGCGGCGATGGCGCACCACACGGAGGTCTGCGCGGCGAAGGAGTCGGCGCGCTGCACCGCGAGGATGACCGAGACGATCGCACCGGGGCCGGCCAGCAGCGGCATGCCGAGCGGCACGAGGGCGACGTTGACGTCCTTGGTCTGCTTGGGCTCCTCGGACTTGCCCGTCAGCAGGTCGAGCGCGATCAGCAGCAGCAGGAGACCGCCCGCGATCATCAGCGCCGGGGTGGTGATGTGCAGGTAGTCCAGGATCTGGCGGCCGCAGATGCCGAAGACGGTGATCACACCGAAGGCGACCGTGGCCGCCTGCCAGGCCATGCGCTTTTGGACCTTGGCGGGGCGGCCCGCCGTGAGCGCGAGGAAGATCGGCGTGATCCCGGGCGGATCCATGATCACGAACAGGGTGAGGAAGAGGGAGCCGAAGACAGCGACGTCGAACACAGGGGAGCCTTGCAGGAGAGCGATCTGGAGCAGGAGGGTGCGGGGGTACGGGGGGTGCGGGGAGCGATCCGTCTCGTACGGCCGCGGCAGGCGCGGGCGCGGACGGGTACGGGCAGGGGCGTACGCCTGCGGCCACCGTGGGTGGACGCGGGGTACGGACCCGGCGCGCGGAGAGGTCAGCCGCCGGCGCCCGGGACGGGAAAGGCGCCCGTCGCGCGGCGCGTGATCTCGCCGTAGATCTCGGGGTCGGTCGTGAACTCGCCCAGGCGGCAGCTCTTGCGGCTGCCGTGGTAGTCGCTGGAGCCGGTGGGCAGCAGGCGCAGATCCGCGGCGAGGCCCCGCAGCCGGGCCCGGGTGGCGGCGTCGTGGTCCATGTGGTCCACCTCGATGCCGTCCAGACCGGCCGCGGCCAGCTCGGCTATCTGTCCCTCCGAGACGCAGGCGCCGCGCTTGAGCGCGAGCGGGTGCGCGAGGACGGTGACCCCGCCGGCCGCCTTGACCAGGCGGATCGCGTCGAAGGGGTCGAGCTCGTGCTTCTCGACGTAGGCACGGCCGTCGCCGGCGAGCCACTCGGGCGTGAAGGCGTCGGAGACGCTGCCGATCACCCCGAGCTCCACCATCGCCGAGGCCACGTGGGGGCGTCCGACGGCGCCGCCGTTCGCGAGGGCGGCGACGCGCTCCCAGCGCACCGGCACGCCCAGCTCGTTGAGCTTGGCCACCATGGCCCGGGCGCGCGGCTCACGGTCGTCGCGCACGAGCTCGCGCTCGCGGGCGAGCTCCGGCTCGGCCGGGTCGAAGAGGTACGCCAGCATGTGGACGCTGAAGCCGTCGGCGCCGGTGAAGCGGCAGGAGAGCTCGGCGCCCGGCACCAGGGTCAGGCCCGCGGGCAGGGCGGCCGCGGCCTCCGCGTGGCCGCCGACCCCGTCGTGGTCGGTCAGGGCGACGACGTCCAGCCCGGCGGCGGCCGCCTTGCGGACCAGCTCGGCGGGGGTGTCCGTACCGTCCGAGGCCGTGGAGTGGGTGTGCAGGTCGATGCGCACGGCACGGCTCCCAACGGCGGACGAAAAGCGGGCGAGGACCGGTTCAGGATAACCGTCGGCCGGGGCCGCCCCGGCGCAGCGACCGCAGGGGTGGGATCGCAGCTGCGGGCGGGATCAGGGCGAGATGATGCGGGGCGAGAGCGCCCCGCACGGCAGCAGGTCGACCTCGGCGCCCGCGTCGCGCAGGTCGGTGAGCACCAGCTCGTCGTACAGCAGCAGGCCGGAGCGCTCCGGCCAGACGATCGCCCACAGCCACAGGCCGCGGGCCTCGCCCGCGAAGACGGCCCGGTCGTCGGGGGTGCCCTCGACGTGCCAGAGCGGGGTGGGGCGGCCGGCCGCGTGCACCTTGGCGTGCGGCGGGCCGTCGACGCGCAGCCGGGGGCCGGGGTCGGGGCCGTCGACGCCGGCGTAGCGGGCGCCGAGGCCCACACCGAGCTCCTCCGCGACCAGCAGCAGCTCGCCGGGGCCGCCCAGCGGGCTGGGCCCGGAGCAGGCGACGGCGGTGGCCCGGCCGCCGCTGCGGTCGTCACCGGCACAGATCACGCCGGTGAACAGCCAGCCCACGGGAAGGGGCCAGGGCATCCACACCGGCACCCGGGCGCGCCCGACCACGACGGACAGTGCTTCGACGCTCGGGGGGACGACGGGCTGCAGAGGGTGCACGGTGCCGTGCACGGCACACTGCCACGAGTCGGCGAAGAGTCCGGGCGCACGCACCCGGCCACCGCACTTCGGGCAACTGGGTTCGCCCCTCATAGCCTCCAACGGTCCTACCGGGTCGCCCTCCCGTCAAGGACGATCACCCGTCCGGAGTCGGCGCCCGACCTCCCATCGGGACATCGCGGCGCCGCCGTGCGGCTCACTCCCCCAGGGGCACGCCGGCGCGCAGCGGGTCGCGCAGGTCGGTGCCGCTGCGCAGCCACCGCTCCTGCAGGGCCGCCGCGCCGTGCACGCGCTTCCAGGCGGCCTCGTTGGGCGTCATCGGCAGCAGCGGCAGGAAGCGCACGGGGTCCAGGGGCGGCTCCAGCTCCAGATCCGGCACCAGTCCGCCGGACTCGGCGACCAGGACGGAGGTGAAGGGCGCGCCCGGCCACAGCGGCTCGCCGGTGTCGAGCGAGGCGCCGGGCGCCACGATCAGGCCCTCGACCTGCGGGGTCGCGGCGAGGACGGCGAGCGGGCGAAGCACCTTGTCCGTATCCGCGCGGCCGGCGCGCACGGTGAGGACCAGCTCGGCACGCGGCCCGCGCAGCGGGTCGGCGAAGGCGGCGGTGGGGTCGGTCATGGGATGGGCGGACATGCCGAGGGTGGCGTAGCGCACGATCTCCCCGGCGCCACCGCCGTCGTCGTCCGCCGCGCGGAAGCGCAGGACCTCGATCCGGTCCGTGCCGAGGAAGGTCACCGCGGCGCGGGCGTCCGGCTCGCCCAGTGCGGTCAGCAGTCTGGCCTCGGCCAGCGCGAGCACATCTGACATGCAGTGAGCATAGAACGCGTATCGAACAGGCAAAGGGGGGCCTTGACGCACCGGGCGACTGCTAGCCTGGTCTCGCCTCGGCCTGCGGTCCGGGGGTTTGACGTTCGTCCCTCAGCGGGGACCGGCCGGAGGAGGTGGGGCTGCGATGGATCCTAGTCGACCGTGCAGTACCGACAGTTCTCCCGTCAGCCCGCCGCGGACGCGCCGTACCGCAGTGATCTGAGAGCCTTCGGAGCCGGGGCCGCGCGCCTGCGCCGGCCGGCCCGGAAGCCCTTTCACGCCGCAGCACTTGACGGAAGAGCGCCCTTCGTTCGCTTTGTTCCGTGTTCGCCGCCGGAGCCCTTCACCCGAAGTGCCCCGCGAACTGCCGTCAGCCCGTACGCACTGCACGAAGCGCCGCCCGATTCGCGGACGTCCTGTCGTCCTTGTCCGGCTTGTCCCGGCTGCTCCCCGGCCGGATTCACGCCTGCGATTCCGGCTGCGTTGCGCCCTGCGCCCCCGCTGACGGCCGGCCCGTGAAGGAGCCAGCCCATGTCGATGATCCGTGACCTGCGTGCCGCCGTCCGCCCCGCCCTGCGCCGGGTGCCCACCGCCGGCGGAGGCGGCGGCTACGACCCCACGCGCGACCACTCGGCCAGCACCGCCGTCGTCGACTGCGCCGTCTACCGCGACGGCAAGCGCGCCAGCGACCACGTCACCCCCGCCGAGGCCATGCGCCGGGTGCGCAGCGAGGGCGGCTTCGCCTGGATCGGCCTGCACGAGCCCACCGAGCAGGAGTTCGCGGGCATAGCCCGGGAGTTCGGCCTGCACCCGCTGGCCGTGGAGGACGCCGTCCACGCCCACCAGCGGCCCAAGCTGGAGCGCTACGACGAGACGCTCTTCACCGTCTTCAAGACCATCCACTACGTCGAGCACGCCGAACTCACCGCCACCAGCGAGGTCGTGGAGACCGGCGAGGTGATGTGCTTCACCGGCGAGGACTTCATCATCACCGTCCGGCACGGCGGCCAGGGCTCGCTGCGCGCCCTGCGCCACCGGCTCCAGGAGGACCCCCAGCTGCTGGCCAAGGGGCCCTCGGCCGTGCTGCACGCCATCGCCGACCAGGTCGTCGACGGCTACATAGCGGTGGCCGACGCCGTGCAGGACGACATCGACGAGGTCGAGATCGACGTCTTCTCCGAGCCCAGCAAGGGCAGCCGGCGCGGCGGCGACGCCGGGCGGATCTACCAGCTCAAGCGCGAGGTGCTGGAGTTCAAGCGGGCCGTGACCCCGCTGATCCGGCCGATGCAGCTGCTGAGCGAGCGGCCGATGCGGCTGGTCGACCCGGACATCCAGAAGTACTTCCGGGACGTCGCCGACCACCTCGCGCGCGTCCACGAGCAGGTGGTCTCCTTCGACGACCTGCTCAACTCCATCCTCCAGGCCAACCTCGCCCAGGCGTCCGTCGCCCAGAACGAGGACATGCGCAAGATCACCTCGTGGGCGGCCATCTTCGCCGTCCCCACGATGATCGCCGGCATCTACGGCATGAACTTCGACCACATGCCCGAGCTGCACTGGAAGTACGGCTATCCGGCGGTCATGGTCGTCACGGTGGCCATCTGCGTGACGATCCACCGCGGCTTCAAGCGCAACGGCTGGCTGTAGCGCCTGTCCGGCGGATCGTCGTCACGGCGCCCCGTAGGGGCCCCGCGCCCCTTACGGGGCACCGCATGCTCCTGATCAGCCGGACACGACCCGGGCGGAACGTCGTCGGTCGCCCATGACCACCAGGGCCAGCCCGGCCAGGATCACCGCCAGCGCCGGGTACGCCACGACCGGCGGCCACTGCCCCAGCCACACCGCCGCGATCAGCGCGGCACCCGGCGTCTCCAGCAGGATCGCCGTCGACGTCACCGACGGGCCCAGACCCTTCACCACCCGGTTGAACAACGAGTGCCCCAGCAGCTGCGCGGCGAGGGTCAGCAGCGCCAGCTTCAGCCAGGTCTCCCCGCTGTAACCGCCGAGGCGCACCCCGCCCACCAGGCAGGCGCCCAGCAGCAGCACGGTGGTGGTCGCGTAGCAGACGTACGTGTACGCCACCGTGCTCAGCGTCCGCCGCACCGCCGCCCCCAGCAGGACGTACCCCGCTCCGGCCATGCCGCCCGCCAGGGCCAGGGCGTCCCCGGCCAGCGCACGCGCCGACAACGACAGGTCGACGCCCGTCAGCATCAGCACGCCCACGAACGCCACCGCCGTGCCCACCCACACCAGCGCGGGCGGCCGGTGCCCGCGCAGGCGCAGCAGCAGCGTCGTCCACAGGGGCGTCGTGGTCACCAGCGCCGTCGAGGAAGCCACCGACGTCATCTGCAGGCTCGGCAGCCACACGCCGAAGTGCAGGGCCAGCAGCGCCCCCGCCGCCACCGCCAGCGCGGCGGCCCGGCGGCCGGCGCCGCGCAGCTCCGCCCGGTGCCGCAGCAGCACGAGCGGGCCGAGCACCCCCACCGCCATGGCATTGCGCCAGAACGCGATCGCCAGAGCCGGCGCCGCCGTCGCCGCGATCAGCGGCGCCGACAGGGACACACCGGCAATCGCCACGGCCAGGAGCAGCAGCTCCAGGCGGACATGGACGACGGCCGTGGGCTCCGGCGCCGTGACCTGCTCGGTCGTCGGCACGGCGGCACGGCGGGCGGGGGCGGCAGTCACCCCACCAGCCTAGGCGGCGGCGCGCACGAGGGCCCCGCATAAGGTAGAGCGCATGACGATGACGGAGCCGCTGTCGCAGGCACTGATCGAAGAGGCCACCAAGAAGTCCGGCCTCATCTGGGTGCAGGGGCCCACCGGGCCCAGCCGGGCCCTGTGGCACGTCTGGCACGACGGAGCCGCGCACGTCATCGGCGGCGGCGCCGGCGAACAGCCCGTGGCCGACCTCGGACTCGCCGACGGCGCCACCGCGACGGTGACCGTGCGCAGCAAGGACAAGGGCGGCCGGCTCGTGACATGGACCGCCGCCGTCGCCGAACTGCCCCCGGGCGGGGAGGCGTGGACCGCGGCCGTCGCCGAACTCAAGGGCAAGCGGCTCAACGCGCCGGACGCGGAGCGGATCGAGGAACGGTGGGCACAGCAGTGCCGCGTCCTGCGGCTGACTCCGTCGGGGGCGGTGGGCGAGCTGCCGGACGGCCCGCTGGCGGCAACGCCGCTGCCGAGCCCGGCGACGACGCGCCGCCCCATGCCGGCGGCGCTGCCGCGCCTGCTGCGGCGGGGGCGCCGGGGCCGGTGAGCCCGCCGCAGGCGCAGGCTCAGCTGCCCACCGGGCCGCCCACCCCGCCGGGGATCTGCGGCTGCTTGCCGTAGTCCACCGTCTGCGACTTCTGCGGCGCCGCCAGCGCAAAGTCCTTGCCCCAGCCGTCCAGCTCCAGCTGCCCCGCCCCGCCGGCCCGCTGCACCCGCAGGGGATACGGCGTGCCGCTCAGGGAGACGTCGAGCGTGCCGCCGCTGCCTCCGCCGCCCGTGACGCGGACGGTCCGTACGCCGCCCACCGCTCCGTGTTCGCCGCGCGCCAGTTTGCCGTGCAGGCCGATGAGCCCGTCGAGCAGGACGTTCTTGTCGGTGAAGCCCTTGAGCCGCTGGTAGGAGGGGTCGTCGCCGGGCACCTTGACGTATTTGTCGTCGAGTTTGCCCGCCGAGACGGACGCCGCCGGCGAGGACGTCGCGCCGCGGGTCCAGAAGGCGGCGGGTGCCTTGAGGTAGAGGTCGTCGCCGACGCGCAGGAGTTCGAAGGCGGTGGGGCCGGCCGAGACGCGGCCGATGCCGCCGTCCTTCTTCAGCCGCATGTCGATGCGGTAGGTACGGCCCTGGGTGACGACGTTGCCGGACAGGTGCACGGCGTCGGCGGAGTTCGCCGCGGTGCGGGCCTTGTCCTGGATGGCGGCGGGTTCGAGCTTGCCGACGCCGTTGGTGCCCGCGTCGGGGTCGTCGCCCCCGGCGCCGCAGGCCGTGAGGACGGCCGTCAGGCCGGCGCACAGCGCTCCCACGAGAGCCGCGTTACGGGTTCGCACCTTGAGCCCCTGCCTCCTGCTTACCGGTGGATACGGCAGCGTACCCGCCGCCCCGGCGGTGGATCGCGGCAGTCCGTACGGCCCTCTCTCCCGCGCCGGGGCAAACCGGGTCACGTTAGCCTGAACCGGACCGACGAAACCGTGAGGAGGTGCGCGGCCATGGCAGGAGGCGCGCCGCGGGTGTTCGTCTCCCACCTGTCGGGCGTGGCCGTCTTCGACCCCAACGGCGACCAGGTGGGCCGCGTCCGCGACCTGGTGGCGATGCTGCGGGTGGGCGGCCGGCCGCCGCGCGTGCTGGGCCTGGTGGTGGAGGTCGTCAGCCGCCGCCGGATCTTCCTGCCGATGACCCGGGTGACCGGTGTGGAGTCGGGCCAGGTCATCACCACGGGCGTGGTGAACATGCGCCGCTTCGAGCAGCGCCCGACGGAGACGATGGTGCTCGGGGAGCTGCTGGACCGCCGGGTGCGGCTGGTGGAGTCGGACGAGGAGGTGACGGTCCTCGACGTGTCGATCACCCAGCTGCCGGCCCGCCGCGACTGGCAGATCGACAAGGTCTTCGTCCGCCGCGGCAAGGGTGGCGCCCTGCGCCGCAAGGGCGAGACGCTGACCGTCGAGTGGTCGGCGGTCACCGGTTTCTCGCTGGAGGAGCACGGTCAGGGCGCGGCGAACCTGCTGGCCACCTTCGAGCGGCTGCGGCCGGCGGACCTGGCGAACGTCCTGCACCACCTGTCCCCCAAACGGCGTGCCGAGGTCGCCGCCGCCCTCGACGACGACCGGCTGGCCGACGTGCTGGAGGAGCTGCCGGAGGACGACCAGATCGAGATCCTCGGCAAGCTGAAGGAGGAGCGCGCCGCGGACGTACTGGAGGCCATGGACCCCGACGACGCCGCCGACCTGCTCTCCGAGCTGCCGGAGGAGGAGAAGGAGCGGCTCCTGACGCTGATGGAGCCGGGCGACGCGGCGGACGTGCGCCGGCTGATGGCGTACGAGGAGCACACGGCGGGCGGTCTGATGACGACCGAGCCGATCGTGCTGCGGCCGGACGCGACGGTGGCCGACGCGCTGGCCCGGGTGCGCAACCCGGACCTGTCCCCCGCGCTGGCCGCCCAGGTGTACGTGTGCCGGCCGCCGGACGAGACGCCGACCGGGAAGTACCTGGGCACCGTGCACTTCCAGCGGCTGCTGCGCGACCCGCCCTTCACCCTGGTGGGCTCGCTCGTGGACACCGATCTGCGGCCGCTGCCGCCGACCACGCCGCTGCCGGCGCTCACCAGCTACCTGGCCACGTACAACATGGTCTCGGTGCCGGTGGTGGACGAGAGCGGTTCGCTGCTGGGCGCGGTCACGGTCGACGACGTCCTGGACCACCTGCTGCCGGAGGACTGGCGGGAGACCGAACTGCACCACGGGGTGCCGGGGATGACCGACCTGCCGGAGGCGACCCGTGGCCGGGACTGACCGCGGCGGCCGCGACTTCGGGCTGCACAGCCGCACCGAGCGGGCGGCCGAGCGGGCCCGGGCCCAGTCGGCCGCCGTGCACCCGCACGAGCGGGCGGCATCGCGCGTACGGCTGGACCTGCCGCGGCCCAAGCGGCGCGGCTGGCTGCCGGAGTACGACCCGGAGGCGTTCGGGCGGCTGTCGGAGAAGATCGCCCGGTTCCTGGGCACGGGGCGCTTCATCGTCTGGATGACGGTCGTCATCATCCTGTGGGTGGTGTGGAACGTCTCGGCGCCCGGGCGGCTGCGCTTCGACCAGTACCCGTTCATCTTCCTGACGCTCGCCCTGTCCCTGCAGGCGTCGTACGCGGCGCCGCTGATCCTCCTCGCGCAGAACCGCCAGGACGACCGCGACCGGGTCAACCTGGAGCAGGACCGCAAGCAGAACGAGCGCTCCATCGCCGACACCGAGTACCTGACGCGGGAGATCGCGGCGCTGCGCATGGGCCTGGGCGAGGTGGCGACGCGGGACTGGATCCGCTCGGAGTTCCAGGAGCTGGTCAAGGAGCTGGAGGAGCGCGGGGTATTCCCACCGGAGAGTGAGGAAGGCGACCGCTGAGAGGCTTTCCCCGGGCCCGCCGCCGCGCCGTACCATCGACCGTATGGCTACCGATACGTACGGCACCGCCGCGCCGAGCGAAGAGGCGATCCGCGCCGCGCTCGCGACGGTCAACGACCCCGAGATCCAGCGACCCATCACCGACCTGGGGATGGTCAAATCGGTGGAGATCGCGGCGGACGGTACGGTCGCGGTCGCCATCTACCTGACGGTCGCCGGCTGCCCCATGCGCGACAAGATCACGTCGCTGGTCACCGAGGCCGTCTCGCGCGTCGAGGGCGTCGCGGGCGTGGGCGTCGAGCTGGACGTGATGAGCGACGAGCAGCGCCGCGAGCTCGCCTCCTCCCTGCGCGGCGGGCAGGCCGAGCGCGAGGTGCCCTTCGCCAAGCCCGGCTCCCTGACCCGGGTGTACGCGGTGGCCTCCGGCAAGGGCGGCGTCGGCAAGTCGTCGGTGACGGTCAACCTGGCCGCGGCCATGGCGGCCGACGGGATGAAGGTCGGCGTCGTCGACGCCGACATCTACGGCCACTCCGTGCCGCGCATGCTGGGCGCGGACGGGCGTCCCACCCAGGTCGAGAACATGATCATGCCGCCGTCGGCCAACGGTGTGAAGGTCATCTCGATCGGCATGTTCACCCCCGGCAACGCGCCGGTCGTCTGGCGCGGCCCGATGCTGCACCGCGCACTGCAGCAGTTCCTCGCCGACGTCTACTGGGGCGACCTGGACGTGCTGCTGCTGGACCTGCCCCCGGGCACCGGCGACATCGCCATCTCCGTCGCCCAGCTGGTGCCCAACGCCGAGATCCTCGTCGTGACCACGCCCCAGCAGGCCGCGGCCGAGGTCGCCGAGCGGGCCGGCTCCATCGCCGTGCAGACCCACCAGAAGATCGTCGGCGTCGTCGAGAACATGTCCGGGCTGCCGTGCCCGCACTGCGACGAGATGGTCGACGTCTTCGGCACCGGGGGCGGCCAGCTGGTCGCGGACGGCCTCTCCCGCACCACGGGCACCAATGTGCCGGTGCTGGGCTCCATCCCGATCGACGTACGCCTGCGCGAGGGCGGCGACGAGGGCAAGCCGGTCGTGCTGACCGACCCCGACTCCCCCGCGGGCAGCGCGCTGCGGGCCATCGCCGGCAAGCTCGGCGGCCGCCAGCGCGGCCTGGCGGGCATGTCGCTGGGCATCACGCCGCGCAACAAGTTCTGAGCCCGGCCGGGCAACGAAGCAAGGGGCTGTCCTCCAAGGAGGACAGCCCCTTACTTCTGCTATTGCTGCTGCGTCACTGGTAGTCGGTGATGTTCTTGATCACCGAGAAGCCCATGCCGTACGCGCTCATCCCGCGCCCGTACGCACCGATGTGCACCCCGCCCTCCTCGGGCGAACCGGCCAGCACCCAGCCGTACTCCGACTCCCGGTAGCGGAAGTCGGTGGGCACCCCGTCGACCGGCAGCGACAGCGTCGACCACGGCGCCTCGTCCAGGTGGTCGGCCAGCTCCCAGGCGAGCGCCGTCTGCTGGTCCAGCCAGTCCTGCCGCAGCGCCCGCTCCATCTGGGACGGCCAGGTACAGGCCAGCAGACCCGAACCGGCGAGCCAGGCGGCCGAGGAGACCGAGGTGGCCTCCAGCACGCCCGTACCGTCCGCGCTGCGCCGCACCGGCCTGCTCGCCACCGTCACCACGACCGCGAACCGCTGGGTGGCCGTCTCGTGCTCGACCCGGCCCATCCGCAGCTGCGGCTCCACGCCGTGCCCGGTCGCACCGTGCTCCACGGTGCCGTCCGCCGCGGCACCCACCTGCATCAGCCAGCGCGGCCCGGTGTAGGCCCCGTCCAGGCCGTACCACGGGAACGACGCCAGGAGATAGCCGTCCACCGAGCGCCGGTCCCCGGAATCGCCCGGGACCCCTTCCCGCGCCTGAACGGCGGACGCATCGGCCGTACCGGCGGCAGTGCCACCCCCGTGCGCCCCAACCCGACCCGTCGTCTCCATCTGCGCGGCGCCTCCTCGTAGCCCCTCGTCATGGGCGCGCCGACCGTCACGGTCGGCTGCACTCCAAACACAGGGAGAATAGCCACCCCCGTCAATGGGGACCCGCATACCCGGGTCAGGTGGCGTCTGCGTCGTAGGGGGGTCGCTCGCCCGGCTGGAGGTTCTCGCGCTTCTTCAGGAGGTCCGGAGTGCCGGCCGAGGGTGCAGCCGGCTCCGGGGTGCGGCCGTGCACCGCGTCCGCGACCTCGGCCATGTCGCCCTTGAAGTCGAAGCCGTTGCGGATCTCCTTCAGCCCCAGCTCGTCCTTCTCCAGCACGTGCTTGCGCACGAACGTCTTGGGGTTGAGGTCCTCGAACTCGAAGTCCTTGAACTCCGGACCCAGCTCGGAGCGGATGTCCTCCTTGGCGTTCTCGGAGAACTGCCGGATCCTGCGCAGGGTGCGCGACACGTCCTGGATCAGCTTCGGGAGCTTGTCGGGGCCGAAGATGAGCACGGCAAGGACGACGAGCGTGACCAGCTCGAGGCCTCCTATGTCGAGCACGTTGCACAGCTCCTTGGGGGTCGGCGGCCGGGGGTCGGCCGTCTATCACGGTACCTGGCCGAGCAGTCCCCCCGGGAGACACGTCCGCCAATAAAGGACGAACACACGTCAGCCCGAGGAGGCCGAACCCAGCACCAGCCGCACCGTGCGCCGGGCGCCGTCGTGCTCGACGGTCAGCTCCAGGCCGTCACCGGGACGGTGACTGCGCACCTTGACGATCAGCTCCTGGCCGCTGTGCACGGGCACGCCGTCCACCTTCGTGATCACATCGCCCGGCCGGATGCCCGCCTTCTCCGCGGGACTGCCCGGGCTCACGCCCGGAGTGCCGGCACTGTCGGTGTTCACCCGTGCGCCGTCGCCCGAGTAGCCCATGTCCACCGAGACGCCGATCACCGGATGGGTGGCCCGCCCGGTACGGATCAGCTCCTCGGCGACGCGCCTGGCCTGGTTGATCGGTATCGCGAAGCCCAGGCCGATGCTGCCGCCCTGGCTGCGGCCGGAGTCGCCGTTGCCGTCCCCCGCCGAACGGATGGCGCTGTTGATCCCGATGACCCGGGCCTGGGCGTCCATCAACGGCCCCCCGGAGTTGCCCGGGTTGATGGGGGCGTCCGTCTGCAGCGCGTTCACGTAGCTCACGTCGCTGCCGCCGCTGCCGTCCTCGTCGTCGCCCTTCTTGTGACCGCCCGCGGTGATCGGGCGGTCCTTGGCGCTGATGATCCCGGTGGTCACCGTGCCGGCGAGATCGAACGGCGCACCGATCGCCACGACCGAGTCGCCGACGCGGACGGAATCGGAGTTGCCGAGCGTGAGCGGGCTCAGGCCCGCGATCCCCGACACCTTGATGACGGCCAGGTCGTAGCCGCCGTCCCGGCCGACGAGGGTCGCCTTCGCGCTCTGCCCGCCGTTGAAGGTCACGGATATGGACCCGCTGCCGGAGGCTGCCGCCTGCACCACGTGATTGTTGGTGAGGATGTGCCCCTTCTTGTCCAGCACGAACCCGGTACCGGTGCTCTGACCGCCACCGCCGCGCACATGAATGGTCACCACCCCGGGCAGTGCCCGGGCCGCGATCCCGGCAATGCTCCCGGGCGCACGCTCCCCACCCCCGGCGGACGCCTGCGGCAACACGACACCGCTCTCGAAGGCGCCGTTGCGCTCCAAGTACACGCCGACGCCCCCACCGACCACACCGGCGACGAGGGCCACCCCGACGGCTCCGGCGATCAGCCGCCCGCGGCTGCCGCTGCCGCCCTTGGGCGGCCGAGTGCCGCCCCCACCGGCGGCGGAAACGGCCCAGGGGTCGTAGGCCCAGGCCCCCCGGGCCGGGGGCGCGGCAGGGCCGCCCTCGGGTGCGGCCGGCGGGCGTGCGTCGGTCGCCGGGGGCCCGGCAGGCACGCCTGCGGGCGCCGCGCCGGGCGCCTCGTCGTAGGGGACGTCCGCCGTTGCCGGGGGCGCAGCTGCCGGCGCCTCCTTGTCCAGCCGCACGGCGCCCTGGGCGGCCGTCGGGGCAGGGGCCTGTCCCGCCGCGCCGGCGGCCGTCGCGGCAGGAGCCGGCCCGGCGGCCGGAACCGGTGGGGCCTCGTCCGCAGCCTGCACCGGAACGCCCGGTGCCGGTGCCGCGGAGGCGGGTGTCGCCGGCAGCGGGGGCGCCGCGGGGGACGGAACCGTCGGCGGGGTCGCCGGAGGCGCCGGCTGGGCCGGGACGTGGAGCTGGGGCAGGGTGGGGCGCTGGACGGGCGGGGCGGGTGCCCAGGGGCCCGGGCCGCCGTACGGCGGCGTGCTGTACGGGTCGGGCGCGTGCAGCGGGCGCTGGGGCTGCGCGGGGATCCCGGCGCCGTACGAGCCGCCCTGCGGCACCGCACCCTCGACGGCGGGAGCACTCGCGGGCACCCCGTGCGGCGCAGGGGCACCGGGCACGGTCGCCGCCGGGACGCCGGCACCGTACGGCGCCTGCGTGGGCGCCGTCGGCGTTCCGTACGGCATGGGTGCTGCCGGCTCGGGGGCGCCGTGAGGCGCCGGGGCGGCAGGGCCGCGGCTCCACCAGTGGCGGCGCTTCGTCGGCGCGGACGCGCGCGCCTGACCGTCGTCCATGCCCATGCTCATGGCTCTCCCCGTTCGTCCGTGGGGCGCGGCGGGCGCGCTCCACGGACGATTACACCAGGTCCCCGCGCGTACGCGGAGGGGAGGTGGGCGGCCTCAGGGAGCGGTGGCGGTCGGCCCCGCGAGGCCGGCGCGGGCCAGGGGTGGCAGGGCCGGGGCCGGTGAGGGGCGCAGCAGCGAGACGCTCGTCGCGGACTGTTGCCGCTCGCTGCCGGCCTGCCGTGCGAGGTCGCGTTCGTTGCCCGCGTAGCCGGGGGTGACGGCGAGGGTGTTGGCGGCCGTGCCGGGGCCGCCGCCGCGGCTCTGGGGCGGTGCGACGGCGGTCTGCAGGGGTTGTGCTCCGGCCAGGGCGATCGCGGCGAGCGAGACGGCTCCGGCGGCGGCGAAGGCGAAGCGGCGCCCCCGGGAGGCGGCGCGCACGGCTGCCGCGTCCGCCGTCTGCCCGTGCGCGTCAGGGTTGCGCACGGGGTGGATGCGGAAGCCGCGGTCGAGCGGGAGCACGGCGACGCCGCCGGGTGGGCCCGACGGGCCGTCACCGTCCTCCCGGCCGAGGTCCGCGACGGGCAGGCTCTGGAGCCTGGCGAGCAGTGAGTCGGACAGGGGCGGTGGCGCGGACTGCGCGAACGCGTTCTTGAGCCGGCGCTGCGCGTCGGCTTCGGCTTTGCATTTCCAGCAGGTGGCGAGGTGGGCGAGCACCCGCTCCCGCGATTCGTGCCCCAACTCCCCGTCGACGAGGGCAGCGAGGCGGTCGCCGAGGTGGTGCTCGGCGGGGGACTGACCGCCGGAGGTGGTCACGCGAGTCCGACCTCCCCACCCATGGCGACGGCGGCCACGGCGCGCTGCTCGGACCGGGCGGCGGGCGAGCGGTGCTGCAGGGCCTTGCGCAGGTGCGAGCGGCCGCGGTGGATGCGGCTGCGCACGGTGCCGAGCTTGACGTTGAGGGTCGCGGCGATCTCCTCGTAGGAGAGGCCCTCGATGTCGCACAGGACGACGGCGGCGCGGAACTCCGGGGCGAGCGTGTCCAGCGCCTGCTGGACGTCCGCGTCGAAGTGGGTGTCGTTGAAGTGCTGCTGGGGGGAGGGCTCGCGGCTGGGCAGCCGCTCGGCGGCGTCGTCGCCGAGCGCGTCGAAGCGGATGCGCTGCCTGCGCCGGACCATGTCGAGGAAGAGGTTGGTGGTGATGCGGTGCAGCCACCCCTCGAAGGTGCCGGGGGTGTAGGTCGACAGGGAGCGGAAGACGCGGACGAAGACTTCCTGCGTCAGGTCCTCGGCGTCGTGCTGATTGCCCGTCAGGCGGTAGGCGAGGCGGTAGACCCTGGCGCTGTGCGTGCTGACGATCTCCTCCCAGCTGGGGGGAGTCCAGGCCTGCGGATCCGCATCGGTGGCGAAGGTCGCGGTGGCTGCGGCGTGGGAACGGTCAGCGGTGTAGGTCACGGATTTCGGCTCGGCGGCGGACCTCGGGCGCAGGAGCCGGAGCAACCCGCGACGGTCGCCGACCGCAGCCGCACCTCCCCTGTCGGCTCTGGTGGTGTCCAGTGGAGCCCCTACCATATCCACCTCGCCCGTTAGCTCCGGATAAGCATTTTTGACCCGGATTTTGTCCTTGATCCACCGGATTCGTGGACGCCCTTCCGGGCCCGGGCGGTTCCGGCTGCGCCCGCGCTCTCCTGCCCCCTCAACGCCCGGTCCCATCTGCGGGTTCCCGGGGGCAGCGGATACAGTCACCGTTGCGTCGACTACGGGGACAGGAGAGGGCCATTACCGGCAACCAGCAGACCAGCTGGGCGTTCGCCGATGTGTTCGTCGCCGAGGACGAGGCGCTGCGCTGGGCCCGGGAGCGGGCCTACGACGCAGGGCTCCGCTCGGTGTCGAACGGCACCGGTGCGGCGCTGCGCCTGCTCGCCGCCGCGGTGGACGCCAAGGCCGTCGCCGAGATCGGCACGGGCACGGGCGTCTCCGGCATCCACCTCCTGCACGGCATGCGCCCCGACGGCGTGCTCACCACGGTGGACAGCGACCCCGAGTGCCAGCAGTTCGCCCGGCAGGCCTTCCGCGCCGCCGGCTTCGCCGCCAACCGGGCCCGCTTCATCCCCGGACCGGCCCTGGAGGTGCTGCCGCGCCTGGCCGACGGCGGCTACGACCTGGTCTTCTGCGACGGGGACCGGCTGGAGTGCCTGGACTACCTAGCCGAATCGTTGCGCCTGCTGCGGCCGGGCGGGCTGGTGTGCTTCGAGGGGGTCTTCGCCGACGGCCGCACCGTCGACGCGTCCCTGCCGCCGGCCGAGGTCCAGCACCTGCGCGAACTGCTGCGCACGGTGCGCGAGTCGGCGGCGCTGGTGCCGTCGCTGCTGCCGGTGGGGGACGGCCTGCTGTGCGCCGTCCGGCGCGGCTGACCCGGCGACGGCGCGGGGTGCGCTCACGCGCCGTACGACCGGCCCCGTGCGACCGGCCCCGCACGACGGCCCCCGGGCATGCCACCGCCCCGGGGCCGGACGGAACCGGCCACCGGGGCGGTGGGACATCTATTGGCCTGTGCGCCTGTGCGTCAGACGGCGACCTTCTCCAGGGCCTCGCCGAGAGCCTTGGCCTCATCCGGGGTCAGCTCGACGACGAGACGACCGCCGCCCTCAAGCGGAACCCGCATGACGATGCCCCGCCCCTCCTTGGTCACCTCGAGCGGGCCGTCGCCCGTCCGCGGCTTCATGGCCGCCATGCTCGTTCCCCTTCCTGAAACCAGCTTGTCGCAGCCGACAACCCAGGTGTCACCGGCATCGAACACATTGCTTCCAGGCCATTATCCCGCATCGCGCGACCCAATGACCAACATCGGTCCGCAATCCTTCGGCAACACGCTGCCGCAAAACCACTCAATTCGGCGATCGCGAGGTATTCGCGGGTCCCTCTCTGGGCCCTCACGGTGGCCGATTCTTTGACGCAGGTCACATATCGGCTGCGGATGATCTCCGGCATCCTGGCCCCCGTAACCAGAACGGCATGGGGGACCACCCCATCCGGAGCCGACGGAGGAGGGGCCGCACATGGCGGACGCCGTGCTGTACGAGGTGACCGACGGGCTCGCGACGATCACCCTGAATCGTCCCGACGCGATGAACGCGATGAACACGGAGACCAAGGTCGCCCTGCGCGACTGCCTGCGGCAGGCCGCCGAGGACACGGCCGTACGGGCGGTGCTGCTGACCGCCACCGGGCGGGCCTTCTGCGTCGGCCAGGACCTCAAGGAGCACGTCGGCGCCCTGGCCGCGGACCGGGAGCACGGCACCCGCGACGCCATGAACACGGTCGAGGAGCACTACAACCCGATCGTCACCGCGATCGCCGGCATGCCGAAGCCCGTCGTCGCCGGGGTCAACGGGGTCGCGGCGGGAGCCGGTGCGGGCTTCGCCTTCGCGGCGGACTACCGGGTGGTGGCGGACACGGCGTCCTTCAACACGTCCTTCGCGGGGGTCGCGCTGACCGCCGACTCCGGGGTCTCGTGGACCCTGCCCCGCCTCATCGGCCACGGCCGCGCCGCCGGCCTGCTGCTCTTCCCCCGGAACGTGCCCGCGCAGGAGGCGTACGACCTGGGCATCGCGAACGAGATCGTCCCGGCACAGGACCTCGCGGAGCGGGCACGGACCGTGGCCCGGAAGCTGGCGGAGGGCCCCACGGGCGCCTACGCGGCGATCAAGGAGTCCCTGGCGTACGGGTCCGCGCACGGGCTGGCGGAGACCCTGGACACGGAGGAGCGGCTGCAGCGGGCCGCGGCCACGACGGAGGACCACGGCATCGCCGTGGCCGCCTTCCTGGCCAAGGAGCGCCCCCGCTTCGTGGGCCACTGACCCCGCCACGGCGCCCCGTAGGGGCGCCCTAACGCGCGTGGCAGTCCGCCAGGTGGTCGTTCACCAGTCCGCACGCCTGCATCAGCGCGTACGCCGTCGTCGGCCCCACGAAGCGGAAGCCGCGTCGCTTGAGCTCCTTGGCCAGCGCCGTCGACTCCGGCGTGATCGCCGGTACGTCCGCCGCCGTCCTGGGCGCCGGGCGGCCCGGCGAGGGGGCGAAGGACCACACGAGCGCGTCCAGCTCCCCCGGGCCGAGCTCCGCCGCGGCCCGGGCGTTCGCGATCGACGCGGTGATCTTGGCCCGGTTGCGGATGATGCCCGTGTCGGACAGCAGCCGCTCGACGTCCGCGTCGTCGAAGGCGGCCACCTCGGCGATGGAGAAGCCGGCGAACGCCGTCCGGAAGCCCTCGCGCCGCCGCAGGATCGTCAGCCACGACAGGCCCGACTGGAACGCCTCCAGGCATATCCGCTCGAACAGCGCGTCGTCGCCGTGCACCGCGTGGCCCCACTCGGTGTCGTGGTAGACGCGGTAGTCCGCCCCGGACTCGGTGTCCAGGCCGCCCCACGGGCAGCGGGCCAGCCCGTCCGGGCCGATGACGACAGCGCTCGCGGTGCTCATGACGCCCCCTCCTCGTGGCCCTCGGGGCCTCGCGTCTCCTTGTCCAGCAGCCCCCGCACCCCTATCGCCGCGGCCTGCGCGCCGGCGAGGGCGGCCTCCAGCTCGGCGATGCGGGCGTCGCGCTCGGCGAGCTCGGCGCCGAGGCGGTCGAGGGCGTCGTCGGTCTCCGCCATGCGGTAGCCGCGCAGGGCGAGCGGCAGGCGCAGCGCCTCGACGTCGGCGCGGGCGACCGGGCGGCTGCCGGGCAGGGGCCAGGCCATGCGCTCGGGCGCCGCCTCGGGCAGCACGCCGCGCTCGCCGCCGCCGGCCACGGCGAGCGTGACCGCGGCGACCACCACGACCAGCGCGATGAGCAGGAACCAGAACACGGCCGTCTCCCCGTCAGTCATCCGTCAGCCAAACCGTCCACCCCGATCGTGCCATGCCCCACCGACAGTTAAGGTCGCTGCCGGACCACGGAGAGGAAGCTGGGGACATGCTGAGGCTGGGACGGCGCGAGTTCGCCGACCACGAACCGGTGATCATGGCGATCGTGAACCGCACGCCGGACTCCTTCTACGACCAGGGCGCCACCTTCAGCGACGAACCGGCACTGGCCCGCGTGGAGCAGGCGGTGGCCGAGGGTGCCGCGATCATCGACATCGGCGGGGTCAAGGCGGGCCCGGGCGAAGAGGTGACGGCCGAGGAGGAGGCCCGCCGGACGGTGGGCTTCGTGGCCGAGGTGCGCCGCCGCCACCCGGACGTGGTGATCAGCGTGGACACCTGGCGGCACGAGGTCGGCGAGGCGGTGTGCGAAGCGGGCGCCGACCTGCTCAACGACGCCTGGGGCGGGGTGGACCCGAAGCTGGCCGAGGTGGCGGCCCGGCACGGCGCGGGCCTGGTGTGCACGCACGCGGGCGGCGTGGAGCCGCGCACCCGCCCGCACCGGGTGGAGTACGAGGACGTGATGGCGGACATCCTGCGCGTCACCGTGGGGCTGGCCGAGCGCGCGGCGGCACTGGGCGTGCGGCGCGACGGCATCCTGATCGACCCCGGTCACGACTTCGGCAAGAACACCCGCCACTCGCTGGAGGCGACGCGGCGGCTGGAGGAGATGACGCGGACGGGGTGGCCGGTGCTGGTCTCCCTGTCGAACAAGGACTTCGTCGGGGAGACCCTGGACCGGCCGGTCAAGGAGCGGCTGCTGGGCACCCTGGCCACGACGGCGGTCTCCGCGTGGCTGGGTGCACAGGTCTACCGCGTCCACGAGGTGGCGGAGACGAAGCAGGTGCTGGACATGGTCGCCTCCATCGCCGGCCACCGGCCCCCTGCGGTGGCCCGGCGCGGACTGGCCTAGCCGGCCGGCCGGTGCGTCTCCGGCGCCCCGTGAGGGGCGCGGGGAACTGCGCGATCAGCCACCGACGGCCTGCAGCCGAAGATCGGCCGGACACGGCCTAGGCTCCCGCCTCCTTCGTCACCAGGGTCACCGCTTCGTCGACGTCGTCGGTGACGTGGAAGAGCTCCAGGTCGTGCAGGCCGACCTTGCCCTCGGCAACCAGCGTGCCCTTGAGCCAGTCGACCAGGCCCTGCCAGTACGCGGCGCCGAAGAGGACGATCGGGAAGCGGGTGACCTTCTTGGTCTGGACGAGCGTGAGGGCCTCGAAGAGCTCGTCCAGGGTGCCCAGGCCGCCCGGCAGCACCACGAAGCCGCTCGCGTACTTCACGAACATCGTCTTGCGCACGAAGAAGTAGCGGAAGTCGACGCCGAGATTGACGTACGGGTTGAGCCCCTGTTCGAAGGGCAGCTCGATGCCCAGGCCGACGGAGACGCCGCCGGCCTCCATGGCTCCTCTGTTGGCGGCCTCCATCGCGCCGGGGCCGCCGCCGGTGATGACGGCGAAGCCGGCCTCGACCAGGCCGCGGCCGATGGCGACGCCCGCCTCGTACTCGGCGCTGCCCGGGCGGGTGCGGGCGGAGCCGAAGACGCTGATGGCAGGGGGAAGTTCGGCGAGGGCACCGAAGCCCTCGACGAACTCCGACTGGATGCGCAGGACCCGGAAGGGGTCCTCGTGCACCCAGTCCGCCGTGCCGCGGGTGTCGAGCAGGTGCTGGTCGGTGGTGCCCGCCTGCATCTGGCTCTGGCGCCGTACGACCGGCCCGCGGCGCTGCTCCCGCAGTGCCCGCATCTCCTCGGAACTGACCATGCCGAGCTCCCTCCGCTGCAGAGATCGTTGGCAGTCCAGCCTAGGCCCCCGGCGGGGCGTGTCAGCCGGTCAGCCAGGTGCGCAGCCGCTCCTCGCAGTGGAGGATCCGTTCGGTGCGCACGTGTTCGTCCCGCTTGTGGGCGTAGAGGGCGTCGCCGGGGCCGTAGTTGACGGCGGGTACGCCGAGGGCGCTGAAGCGGGAGACGTCCGTCCACCCGAACTTGGGCAGGGCCGTGCCACCGACGGCCGCCATGAAGGCCTGTGCGGCGGGGTGGGTGAGGCCTGGGCGGGCGCCGGGCGAGTGGTCGTCGACGACGAATTCGCTCACCCCGCAGTCGGCGAAGACCTCGCGCACGTGGGCGAGGGCCTCCTCCTCGGTGCGGTCGGGGGCGTAGCGGAAGTTCACCGTCACGGTGCACGCGTCGGGGATGACGTTGGTGGCGACGCCGCCCTCGATGCGCACGGCGTTGAGGCCCTCGTGGTACTGCAGGCCGTCGACGACGGGGCGGCGGGGCTCGTAGGCGGCGAGCCGGGCGAGGACGGGTGCGGCGGTGTGGATGGCGTTGGAGCCCATCCAGCTGCGCGCGGAGTGGGCGCGCTCGCCGGTGGTGCGCAGGTGCACGCGCAGGGTGCCCTGGCAGCCGCCCTCGACCTGGCCGTCGGTGGGCTCCAGGAGGACGGCGAAGTCGCCGGCGAGCCAGTCGGGGTGGGCCTCGGCGACGTGCCCGAGCCCGTTGAGGTGGGCGGCGACCTCTTCGTTGTCGTAGAAGACGAAGGTCAGGTCGCGGTTGGGGGCGGGCACGGTGGCGGCGATGCGCAGCTGGACGGCGACGCCGGACTTCATGTCGCTGGTGCCGCAGCCCCACAGGATGCCGTTCTCGTCGAGCCGCGAGGGCACGTTGTCGGCGATGGGGACGGTGTCGATGTGGCCGGCGAGGACGACGCGCTCGGTGCGGCCGAGGTTCGTCCGGGCGACGACGTTGTTGCCGTGCCGGTCGACGGTCAGGTGCGGCAGGGCGCGCAGTGCCTGCTCGATGGCGTCGGCGAGGTCCTTCTCGGCACCGCTTTCGGAACGGAAGTCGACGAGCCGTGCGGTGAGGGCGGCGGCGTCGAGGGACAGGTCCAGTGCGGTGTGATCCATGCCGCGAGCCTAACGCGGTCGCCGGTGACGCCGGGGCGGTCGGTGGTCGGTCTCTGAAGTAACGTGACCCGCATGTCCCGGATCACCGTCACCCGCCGTGGCCGACTGCTGCGAACCGTGGCCGCCTGCGCCGTGCTGCTGGCGCTGATCGGCTATCTCGTGGTCCAACTGGTGACGGGTGGGCCGGGCGCCCCGCGGTGCACCGTGCGGGCGGACGGGGAGTCGTACGGGATGTCGCCCGAGCAGGCCGTGAACGCGGCGACGATCTCGGCGGTGGGCTCCTCGCGCGGGCTGCCGGAGCGGGCGGTGACGATCGCGCTGGCCACGGCGATGCAGGAGTCGGGGCTGCGCAACATCCACCACGGGGACCGCGATTCGCTGGGGCTGTTCCAGCAGCGGCCGACCCAGGGCTGGGGCACGGCGGCGCAGATCACGGACCCGGTGTACGCGGCGGGCAAGTTCTACGACCACCTGGTGGAGGTGCCCGGCTACTCACGGCTGCCGCTGACGGTGGCTGCGCAGAAGGTGCAGCGCAGCGGGTTCCCGCAGGCGTACGCCAAGCACGAGCCGGACGCCTCGTTGTTGTCGTCGGCGCTCACCGGCCGGGTGGCGGCGTCGTTCAGCTGCACGACGAGCCCGGGGGACGGCAAGGCGGGCGACGCGGGCGCGGTGCGCACGAAGCTGGTGCGCGAGTTCGGCGCGCTGGTGCGGCCGTCGGTGACGGGCGGTACGGGCGCGGACGGCCGGTCGGGGGCCGCCGGCGGGGCGGGCACGCTGACGGTGCCGGTGGGGCAGGGGACGGGCCTGGAGGCCGGTCCGCGGGACGGGGCGCACCTGGGCTGGGCGCTGGCGTCGTGGGCGGTGGCGCACGCGGCGGAACTGCGCATCGACCGCGTTTCCTTCGACGGCCGCGTGTGGACGGCGAAGAATTCTGCGGACGGCTGGCAGAAATCGACGGAAGCGGCGCAGACGTACGGCTCGCCGGCGGTGCGCATCTCCACCGTTCGGTAGCCATTCGATAGCCGTTCGGCAGCCGCTCAGGAGTGCGACGATCCCCTCTCCTGGAGTACACCGGATCCACCGGAGTTGCCTCCGCCGGTCACACCCGTACGCATTCTCGACCGGCCCTCAACTTCCCTGCGTTCAAAGGCTTTTCAACCCTCCGCATCGATTGACGACCTGCCCGGTATGGCGGGATTGGGAGGGGGCGGATAATGCGATGCATTACTCACTCTTTACCTTGGTCCACCGCAACCTTCGAGGGGCTCACGCGGTAGTCACTGCGTCCGCACGCCGGACACAACCGACCTCATCACTCCGTCAAAGGAGCAACATGTCCCTCCCCCTCACGCGTCGGATCGCCCGGGTCGCCCTGCTCGTCGCAGCGGGTGCCGCTCCCGTCGTCGGTGCGGCCGGCTCTGCGAGCGCCGCGGACCTCGTCAAGGCCCCCGACGCCCTCGGTGGCCTGAGCTCGGTGGACAGCGCCAACCTGGGCAACAACCTCGACTCGACCTCCCACCAGGCCGGGTCCGTGGCGCAGGGCGTCGGTGCCAAGGCCGTCCACACCACCACCAGCACGGTCGGCAAGGCGACCAAGGAGCACGTGCCGGCCGCGCAGAAGGCCGTCGGCCAGGTCGCGGGCGGCGCCGGCAAGGCCGTGGGCGAGACCGCCAAGGGTGTCACCAAGTCCGGCCTGCCCACCCAGGGCCTGCCGACCCAGGGTCTTCCCCTCAGCTGATCCGGCGCGCGGTACGCGCGAAGGGGGCCCTGGAACATGACGTTCCGGGCCCCCTTTGCATGGTCTCCGCGCCCTCGGCGCGTACGCCGGTGCGTAGGCCTACTCGGCCAGACGGCGGACCGCCGCCTCCACCCTCTCGTCGGTGGCGGTGAAGGCGATCCGTACGAACCGCTCCCCCGCCTCGCCGTAGAAGTCGCCCGGCGCGACGAGGATGCCCCGCTTCGCCAGCTCGCCCACCGTCTCCCAGCACGACGCATCCCGCGTCGCCCACAGGTACAGCGACGCCTCGCTGTGCTCGATGCGGAAGCCGGCGCCCTCGAAGGCGGCACGCAGCGCGCTGCGGCGCGCGGCGTAGCGGGCCCGCTGCTCGGCGACGTGCGTGTCGTCGCCGAGGGCCGCGACGGTGGCGGCCTGCACGGGCGCGGCGACCATCATGCCGCCGTGCTTGCGGATCTGCAGCAGCTCGCCCAGCACCGCCGCGTCACCGGCGACGAAGGCCGCGCGGTAGCCCGCCAGGTTGGAGCGCTTGGACAGCGAGTGGACGGCGACGATGCCCTCGTACGAGCCGCCGCACACCTCCGGGTGCAGCACGGAGACGGGGTCGGCCTCCCAGCCCAGCTCCAGGTAGCACTCGTCGCTCAGCAGCAGCACCCCGTACTCGCGCGCCCAGGTCACGGCGCGGCGCAGCTCCTCCTTGGACAGCACCCGGCCGGTGGGGTTGGACGGCGAGTTCAGCCACAGCAGCTTCAGCCCCGCCGGGTCCAGCTCCCACGGCTCGTCGTACTCGACGGGCTCGGCGCCCGCCAGCCGGGCGCCCACCGCGTACGTGGGGTACGCCAGCCGCGGGAAGGCGACCTTGTCACCGGGGCCCAGGCCCAGCTGGGTGGGCAGCCAGGCCACCAGCTCCTTGGAGCCGACGACGGGCAGCACGTTCGTGTGATCCACGCCGCGGGCGCCCAGCCGGCGCTCCACCCAGCCGGTGAGCGCGTCGCGCAGGGCGGCGGTGCCCCACACCGTGGGGTAGCCGGGGCTGTCCGCGGCGTCGGCCAGCGCCTGCCGGATCAGGGCCGGGACCGGGTCGACGGGCGTGCCCACCGACAGGTCGACGATGCCGTCCGGGTGGGCGGCGGCGGTGGCCTTGTACGGCTCGAGCCGGTCCCAGGGGAAGACGGGGAGGCGGGAGGAGACTGCGCTCATGGGCTCGCTCTCGTGCGCTGGTGCTCTGACGGTGCGGTGGGGGCTCACCGGGAAACGCCGGAGCCCCGCACGGCGGCTCGGCCGTACGGGGCCCGATGGCTTCCGCTGCTCAGTGGGCGGGGTTGATGTCCGCCGGGAGCGAGGCGACGAAGGGGTGGTCGCGCTCGATCAGGCCCAGCTTGGAGGCGCCGCCGGGCGAACCGAGCTCGTCGAAGAACTCGACGTTCGCCTTGTAGTAGTCCTTCCACTCCTCGGGAGTGTCGTCCTCGTAGAAGATCGCCTCGACCGGGCACACCGGCTCACAGGCGCCGCAGTCGACGCATTCGTCCGGGTGGATGTACAAGGACCGCTGGCCCTCGTAGATGCAGTCGACGGGGCACTCCTCGATGCATGCCTTGTCCTTGACGTCGACACAAGGCTGCGCGATGACGTAGGTCACGCTGTCGTTCCTCCTCGGTAGGGCTCATCTCGCGCGGGAGCGCGGCGTCGTCGATGCCCACACCTAGTATCTCCCTCCCGGAGCACCTGACGAACAAGAGGGGCGAGCAGAGCTGTGGAATTCACCACGGGCGGAGGGCCGGCGGTGCGGATCAGCGCCACAGATGTGGGAAAAAGGGTCTCGATCCGGCGTCTGAACGACCCCGGGAGTTCCCCCGAGCGATTCACCGACACGGTCGGTGTGCTCACTTCGTGGACAGCGGGTGTGCTGCGCATCACACGGCGTTCCGGGGAGGTCGTCGACGTCGCGGAATCCACGCTCGTCGCGGCGAAGGTGATTCCGCAGGCCCCCGCCCGTCGCCGGGGCCCGGCCGCCGGACGCCGCGAGCTCGTCGAGATCGCCGCCCGCGGCTGGCCCGCCCCGCACACCGGCCGGCTGGGTGACTGGACCCTGCGCGCCGCCGGCGGCTTCACCCACCGGGCGAACTCCGTCCTGCCCCTCGGCGACTGCGGCCTGCCCCTGCCGCAGGCCCTCGAACGGATCACCGCCTGGTACGCCGAACGCGGCCTTGCCCCGTGCGTACAGGTCAGCACCGGGGACGCCGCGGCCGACGAGCGGCTGGACGCGGAGCTGGCCGCCCACGGCTGGACCGCGGAACGGCACGCCCTGATGCGCACCGCCGCCCTGGCCCCCGTCGCCGACGCCGTCCCGGCCGCCGAGGCCGCGGCCGGCGTACGGCTGAGCCGCGAACCGGACGCCGCCTGGCTGGAGGCCTACGGCCGCACCGGCGACCCCGCCGCCGCCCTGGCCGTGCTCACCGGTGGGCCGTCGGTGTGGTTCGCGACCGTCCCCGGCAAGGAAGCCGGCGAGGAGCCGGCGGCCATAGCGCGCTGCGTCGTCGACGGCCGCTGGGCCGGCTTCGCCGCCCTGCACGTCAGCCCGGACCGGCGCCGGCAGGGCCTGGCCACGCTGGTCATGGCCGCCCTCGCCCGCACCGCCCTCGACGAGGGCGCCTCCGCGGCATACCTGCAGGTCGAGACCGACAACGGCGCGGCCGCCGGCCTCTACGACGAGCTCGGCTTCACCACCCACCACGCCTACCACTACCGGCGCGGGCCGGTGCAGTAGGACGCTGGCAGGTATGTACGACGAGACCACCGACCGGCGACGCTGCTTCGCCGCCGAGGCCCGCGAGGACCGGCCCGACCTGGCCCACCTGTGCCTGCTGATCTCCGCCGAGGCGGCGGACGGACTGCCGGAGGCCGACCTCGACGCCGCACAGATCGAGCTGGACCGCCTCGCCGGGCTGCTGCCCGCCCTCGGCCGCGCCGCCGAGCCCCGGCAGTGGGCGGACGCCCTCGCCCGGCTCCTCGGCGAGCACTGCGGCTTCCACGGCACCCCCGCCGAGTACCGCCGCCTGGAGTCCTCGCTGCTCCACGAGGTCCTCAGGCGGCGGCGCGGCCTGCCGATCCTGCTGTCCGTGGTCTGGCTGGAGGTCGCCCGCCGCGCCGGCGCTCCCGTGTACGGGGTGGCCCTGCCCGGCCACTTCGTCGTCGGCTTCGGCGACCCGTGGGGCCGCCACGTCCTGGCCGACCCCTTCGACGGCGGCCGCGTCCTGTCCGAGGACGACGCCCGGCTCCTGGTCGCCGGCGCCACCGGCACCCCCCTGGATGCGGCGGCCTTCTCCCCGGCGGAACCCCTGGAGATCATCCTGCGCATGCTCAACAACATCCGCGCCTGGGCGGCGGCCCGCCCCGAACGCAGCGACGTCCAGCTGTGGGCCGTCGAACTCTCCCTCCTGCTGCCCACCCACCCGGCGCGCCTGCGCTACGAACGGGCGGAGCTGCTGGTGGAACGCGGCGACTTCGTGCGCGGGGCGCGCGAGATGGAGGAGTACGCGGAGGTCATCGCCCCGGTCGAACCGGCCGCGGCGGAATCCGTCCGTCACCGTGCGCTCGCCGCGCGGGCCATGCTGAACTGACGGGGCGATGCCCTGCGGGCCACTGCTCCCCAGCCCCACCTCCCCGTGTCCGAGCGGGGCTGCGCCCCCTAGGCCGTGTTCGGCGGATCATGCAGTGCCCCGTCAGGGGCGCGGGGCGGTGTTGTTCTGCCGCTGCCGCCGCGTGGGCGCGATCGGCCAGCGACGGCCCGCAGTCGACGCGCCACCCCGGAGTCCGGGCAACCTGCGGGTACGCCGTGGCTTGTCGCGCAGTTCCCCGCGCCCCTACGGGGCGCCGTGGTTGCCGCGCGACGTGGGTTCGCCGGACCGGGGTCCGGGGCGGAGCCCCGAAATGTCACAGCCACCCCTTGTCGCGCGCTATGCGTACCGCCTCCGCGCGGTTGCGCGCGCCCGTTTTCTGGATCGCCGTCGACAAGTAGTTGCGCACCGTCCCCGGCGACAGGTGCAGCCCCTTCGCCAGTTCCGCGTTCGTCGAGCCGTCCGCCGACGCCGCGAGCACGGCCCGTTCGCGGTCGGTGAGGGGGTTGGCGCCCTCGGCCAGGGCCGCCGCGGCGAGCGTGGGGTCGATGACCCGTTCCCCCCGCAGGACCCTGCGCACCGCATCCGCCAGCTGTGCCGCCGGCGCGTCCTTGACGAGGAAGGCGTCCGCTCCGGATTCCATGGCGCGGCGCAGGTAGCCGGGCCGGCCGAAGGTGGTGAGGATGACGACTTTGAGCTGCGGCATCTCGCGCCGCAGGAGGCCCGCCACGTCCAGTCCGGTCATGCCGGGCATCTCGATGTCCAGCAGCGCCACGTCGACGGGCGTGTGCCGGGCGGCGTCCAGGACCTCGTCCCCGCGGGCGACCTGGACGACGACTTCGATGTCCTCTTCCAGCCCGAGAAGCGCGGCCAGGGCCTCCCGGACCATCGACTGGTCCTCGGCAAGCAGTACTCGTATCACAGCGACAGCGTAGGGTCCTGCGTCCCTGCTCGTCGTGACAGTGGGACGGAGGCCTGCAGGCGGAAGCCGCCGCCGGGGGCGGGGCCGGTGGTGAGGCGGCCGTCGGCGAGGGCGAGGCGTTCGGAGAGGCCGGTCAGGCCGTTGCCGTACGTGCCGGCGGGCGCGCCGCTGCCGTTGTCGGTGACGGTCAGGCACATCGTGTCGCCGGCTTCCTCCAGGACGACTTCGCAGCGGCCGGCGCTGCTGTGCCGTACGACGTTGGTGACGGCTTCGCGCAGGGCCCAGGCGAGTGCGCCTTCGGCGTCGGGCGGCAGGTCGGGGTGGCCGCTGCCGGGGGCGCGGGTGAGGTCGGCGGCGATGCCGGCGGCGGCGAGGGCGGTGCGGGCGCCGGCGAGTTCGGCGTCGAGGGTGGGGCGGCGGAAGCCGCTGACGGCCTCCCGGACGTCGACGAGGGCCTGCCGGCTGACGCGTTCGATGTCGGCGACCTGCTGGGCGGCGGCCTCGGGCCGGTCGGGCAGCATGCGCCCGGCCAGTTCGCTCTTGAGGGTGATGAGGGAGAGGGAGTGCCCGAGGAGGTCGTGCAGGTCGCGGGCGAGCCGCAGGCGTTCCTCGTTGGCGGCCAGGTGGGCGACGGTGGCCCGGGCCTCGCGCAGGGCGCGGGTGGTCAGGGCCATCTGGCGCACGCCGACCATGGCGAAACCGCCGAGGAGCGCCGGGAAGACGAGGGCGACGATGAGTTCGCCCCAGGTTCCCGGCGTTCCCTCGGCGGTGGGCGCGCCCATGGCGACGGCCACCAGTACCCCCGTGACCAGTGGAATTGCCGAGCGGGCGAGCTTTGCGGGCAGGACGGCTCCGCAGGCGATGCTCGTGAAGACGAAGAGCACCAGCCACCGGCTGCCCAGCGTCAGCGAGAACGCCATGCCGTGCGCGAGCAGCACGCACAGCCAGAAGAGGACGACGGGCCGCCGCAGGGCCCGGCCCATGTGCCGGAAGACGAGGACGAGGTAGGCGGCGACGAAGGACAGCAGGCCCACGGCGCCGACGACCGTGCCGGCGGTGCCGTGGTGGTGGCCGAGCACGTCCTCCGCGGGGCTGGCGAGGTAGGCGAACCAGATGCCGATCCACATCAGCTTGATCGTCATCTGGCGCCGGTTCTCCGGTGCCTGCCCGATGGCGTTGTCGTAGGACGGGGTGTCCTGCGTCTCCATCAGGGTCCGCCACGCGGTGCGGAGCCGTTCGGCTGCGGCCACGGCCGTCTCTCCTCGCTGTCCTCGCTCGCCTCGTCCGTTCAGGACTTGTGGGTGTCCTTGCGGTACAGCATCGCGGCCGCACCGGCGAACAGCACGAGGTACGCCGCCAGCAGCGAGACGTCCTTCAGGTGCGGGGCGTCGCCGACCTCGATGGCCTGGCCCAGCGCGGCGTACGCGTGGGTGGGCGTCCACTTGGCGATGCTCTGCAGCCAGTCCGGGAAGGTCGCGGTGGGCATCCACAGGCCGCCCAGGATGGACAGGGCGAAGTAGACGAGGAACGTCACGGGGCGGACGGCGTCGCCGGTGACGAGGTAGCCCAGGGCCACGCCGAGCGCGGCGAAGACGATGCTGCCGGCCCAGATGGAGCCCGTGAGGGCGCCCCACTGCCAGGCGTCGAGCCGCACGTGCTTGACGACGGCGGCGACGACGAAGACGAACACGATGGAGGGCAGGGAGACCACGGCGGCGGAGGCGACCTTGGCGCCCACGTAGCCGCGGCCCGGCAGGGCGGTCAGGCGCAGCTGGCGCACCCAGCCCTTCTCGCGCTCCTTGGCGATGCGCTCGCTGGCGCCCACCAGGACGGCGGTGATGGCGCCGAAGGAGGCCATGGAGACCATCATCAGCAGCGGCAGGGTGAGATCCGTGCCCTTGACGAGCTCCTTCTCGCTGGCCCCACCGGCGATGACCAGGAAGAGCATCGCGGGGTAGAGCACGGAGAAGAACATGAACTTCTTGTTGCGCAGGGTGCGCGTGATTTCGAGCTTGATGAGAGTCTTCATCGGGCCGCCTCCTCGGCGGTCGCGGCGTCGTTGATGGCGAGGAAGGCCTGTTCCAGGCCGAGGCCCGCGACCTCGAGGTTGCGCGGGTACAGACCGAGCCCGTACAGGGCGTGGACGGTGGCGTCGGCGTCCTGGGACTGGATGCGCACGGTGCGGCCGCTCACCTCCAGGGAGCTGATGAAGGGCAGCTCGCGCAGTGCGCCCTCGCCGATCGGCTGGTCGAGGTCGAAGACGATCCGCCGGCCGCCGGCCCGCGCCTTGATCTCGGCGGCGGAGCCGTCCGCGAGGACGCGGCCCTGACGCAGCACGACCACGCGGTCGGCGATCGCGTCGGCCTCTTCGAGGTAGTGGGTGGCGAACAGGACCGTGCGCCCCTGGCGCGTCTGCTCGCGCATGACGCTCCAGAACGCCTGGCGGGCCGAGACGTCCATGCCCGTGGTCGGCTCGTCCAGGATGATCAGGTCGTTGGCGCCGGCCGTCGCCATCGCGAAGCGCACGCGCTGCTCCTGGCCGCCGGAGAGCTTGTTGACCATGCGGTCGGCTATGGAGGTCAGGTCGGCCGCTTCGAGCACCTGCTCCACGGGGAAGGCCTTGGGGTGCAGGTCGCAGGCGAGCTTGACCAGCTCGCGGACCTTGACCTCCTCCATCAGACCACCGGACTGCAGCATCGCGCCGACCCGGCCCTGGGCGATGGCCTGCCCGGGCGTGGTGCCGAAGACCTCCACCCGGCCCGCGTCGGGGTTGCGCAGCCCCAGCAGCAGGTCGAGCGTCGAGGACTTGCCGGCACCGTTGGGGCCGAGCAGGGCGACGGTCTCACCCGGGTAGAGGTCGAGGTTCAGATCGGCGACGGCGTGCACAGTGCCGTAGCTCTTGCTCACATTCGAAAAGCTGACCACGGGAGCGCCTGTGCGGCGCCCTTCCCCCGTGTACGTGCCTGCAGTAGTGGTCATGGCAAGAATCATCCCAAGCCGAACACGGCTTCGGGCAGTGTCAGCCGTCGTCAGGCAGGCATGACAGATGTCATGGGTGCTCCCGTGACCCTGCCGGGAACGGCCGAAAACGATCGGCCCCCGTCGCCGAGGAGGCGACGGGGGCCGAGGCAGTTCCCTACGACGGCATCAGCTGAGCGGGATGACCCCCACGCGGGCCGCGCCCTTGGCACGCAGCGCCTTGCCGAGCGCACCGGCGACGTCCTGCGGGGTGACCGGCTTCTTGGTGCCGTCGCCGCGCTGGATGAGCACGCCGTTGAACTTGGTGCCGTACAGCTCCTTGAGCGCCTCGAGGTCGTAGTTCTCCACGAGCTTGCCGCCGACCTCCTTGACCGAGAGGATCTTCGGCAGGGAGCGCTCCGGACCGAACTGGATGCTGTGCGCGGGATCCGTCTGCACCGTGACGAGTCCGGACATCGCGGGCACCGCGAACTCCTTCATCATCCGGTCCACCTCGGCATTGCTGACCTTCGGCTGCTGGGCCGAGGTGGTCAGCGTCACCGGCCGGTCCTGCCCGCTCGCCGCCCGGTCGCGGTACGCCTTGGCGACAGCCTGCACCGACTTGTCCACGTCCAGGCCCTCGTACGGCTGGCCGTAGACCGCCACTGCCTTGCCCGGCTCGAACTTGATCGTGCCGTCCTTCGCCGCACCCGTCTCGCCGGCCAGCGTCTTCAGCGCCGCCGCGACCTTCTCCTCGTCCACGGTCACGGCCGGCTCGGCGGCATGCGTGCTGCCGACCAGCGAACCGAGGACGGTGACCGGGTTGTAGTCCCGGCCGGCCGCCGCACGCACGGTCTCCTGCGTGTCGATGGCCAGACCCGCCACCGACGGCTTGAGCTCGGCCGACTTGCCGCCGATCGACACCTTCAGCGGCGCGGACGCCCGGCCGCCCAGCGCCGCGTCCAGCTTCTTGACGGCCTCGTCCTTGGACTTGCCGCCGATGTCGACGCCCAGCACGGTCGTGCCGTTGGGCACGTCGGCGTGGTCCAGCAGCAGCCCCGCACCGTACGCCACGGCGACCAGGCCCACGAGGCCACCGCCGAGGAGCACGAGCTTCGAACGCCCCTTCTTCTTGGGCGCCGCCTTGGCCTTGCCCTTCGCCGCGGGCTTGCCGGCGGCCGGCTTGGCCGGAGCGGGGGGCGGCGGCACGGCGCCCTTGGGCTTGGGCACGGCGACACGCGGCGCACCGCCGTCCACGGGCCGGCCCCCCTGACCACCCGCCGGCGGCACCGGCGGCACACCGCTGACCAGCGCCTCGCCGGCAGGGTTCGGCACGGGCGCCGGAGCGGTGGCACCGGCGGGCTTCTGCCCGCCGCCCTTCTTCTTGCCCTTGGGCTTGGCCTGTGCCTGTGCCTGCGCCTGTGTCTGTGTCTGTGTCTGCGTCTGCGTCTGCTGCACGGCGGGTACGCCCTCACGCGGCGTGTCCGTCCGCCCGGCCGCGAACGCGGCCCCACCGGCGGGCACCCCACCGATGCTGGGGGCAGGGAACTGCTGTGTGGTCTGAGCACCCGGCGCCGCGGGTGCCTGCGGCTGGGCCTGGGGCTGCTGCGCGGTGTCGCGCACCCACCCCTTGCCACGGTTGGCCTTCTGCCCACCCGCCTGCGCAGGATCGCCGGCCCACCCGGCGGGCGCCTGGCCATTGCCCCACGCGTCGGCACCACTGCCGACACCGGCAGCAGAACCGGCGCCGGCCGGGCCACCGGCCTGCGCCGGACCATTGGCCCACGCATCCGCACCACTACCGGCACCGGCAGCAGAACCGCCACCGGCCGACCCCTGCTTCCGAGCCCCGGACCCCGCACCAGCCGGACCACCGGCCTGCGCCGAGCCGTTCGCCCACGCATCCGCACCACTGCCCACACCGGCAGCAGAACCGGCACCGGCCGGGCCCTGGCCGCCGGTCCAGGCGCCGGCAGGAGCAGCGCCCCCGGCCTGAGCCGCAGCCGCGCCGGCGGCGCCGGCACCCGGCGCGGCCGCGCCGCGGGCCTTGCGGCCCACCGGCTGCTTCTTTCCGGCGCCGGCCTGACCCTGGCCCGAACCCTGGCCGTTGGCCCACGCGTCCGCACCGGCGGCGGCGCCGCCCCAGGCGTTGCCGCCCCCGGCCTGTCCCTGGCCCTGTCCCTGGCCCTGTCCCTGGCTCTGTCCCTGGGGGTTCGCCCACGCGTCCGTACCGCTGCCGACGCCGGCACCCGTGCCGGTCGGCGCGGCGCCGTTCGCCCAGGCGTCCGTACCGGCCGGAGCCTGGCCGTTGCCCCACGCGTCGGCGGCACCGGAACCCGTACCCCTCGACGCGGCGTCAGCGGCCGCGGCCTTGCGGCCTGCAGGCCGCTTCTTCGCGGCACCGGCCTGGCCCCGGCCCGGGCCCTGCGCCGTGTCCGTCCAGGCGGGCGTGCCGGTCGACGGCACGTCACCCTGCCAACCGGCATCCGCACCCGTGGGCGTGCCGCCCTGGGGCAGGTGCCCCGCGGGGTCGCGGCGCGGCAGCGGGGGCTGGCGGCGCGGCGCGGACGTGGCGCCCGACGACTTGCGCGGGGCGAACCAGTCGCTGGTCTTCTCACCGCCGGCACCGCCGGCACCGGCAGCCGGCGTCCCGTCGGCCGCAGCCGCGGCCGCGGCGCCGGCCGCGGCGGCGGGGGTCTTCTTCGTCGGCTTGGGCCGCGTCGGCAGCCCGGCCCTGCTGCGCGGCGGCTCGCCGCCACCGGGCGCCGGGGCGGGCGCGGACGCGGGCGCCGCGGCCGGGTCGGCGGCAGCCCCCTCGTCGCCGACGGGCGTGCGCATGACGACGGGGGGGATGGGCCGTGAGCCCGGGATGTTGATGCGGATCCGCGTCGTCAGTGTGGTCTCGGTCTTCGGTTCGCCCTGGGCGGCCGAGGCCGGCGATGCGGGTGCGGCGCCAGTGGCCGCTTCCTCCCCGGTCGGGGTCCCGTACGGCTGGGTGCCCGAGGGGTACGAGGCGCCACCGCGGCCCTTGGGCCCGGAGGACGAACTGTCAGATGCACGGCTCAAAGCAGGATCTCCCGGTTACTCTTTGCCGCCCTCGTTGACCTCGCTCGGGGTCGCCCATTGCCGGAGGCCAGGGGAGGCTCGGCGGCGCGCACCACCATACTGGGCACCGCGTGCCCGTCATTGACGTCCGTTGGCGGACTCCCCCGACCGGCCGGACGGCGGTCGGGGAGAAATCGTCACGTCACTTGCCAAGTCGGGCCGAAGGCCCGTCCGGTTGCGCCGCCTTCGGAACCGTGGCACAGATCACAGCGACGGTCATGCCGCCGATCAGGTAGCCCCAGGAGCCGATGCCGGCTCCGAAGAGGAAGTCGCCCTCGGGTCTGTTGGCGGCGAGCACGAGGATGGCGGCGAGCCAGCCGAGGCCGGCGGCGTAGCCGCCGCCGCGGGCACCGGTGAGGAGGACGGCGCCCCAGCACACGGCGCCGGTGGCGGCCAGGGCCAGCAGCAATCCGGCGGGGAACCAGCCGCCTTGGACGAGGGCCCCGGTGACGCCGACGGCGAAGCCGAGGGCGGCGAGGCCGAGGTAGGCGGCGAGGCGTCCGGGGCCGGGCAGGTGGAACAGGCCGTCGTTCACTGCGTCACCCCCGCGAAAAGGTCGTTCTCGGGCAGCGGCCCGCCGGGCGTGCCGCGGACGAGGCGGTAGTACTCGGTGGTGAGGAGCGGTTGCCCGAGGCCGTTGGAGAGGGCGAAGAAGTCGCCGTCGACGACGATCTGGGTGGCGTGGGCGCGCATGGCGGCGGCCTTGCGGTCGCCGTGGCGGGTCGCATCGAGCACGGCGGTGACCTCGTCGTCGGGGACGACGCCGGGCACGTCCGTGGGCGCGGCGATGCCGGTGAAGGCCGGGTGCCGGTCTCCTTGTGCGCGCAGCTGTGCGAAGCCGGCGTCGACGGCGGAGGCCGGTACGCAGTTCCAGTAGATCTTGGCGATCTCGTGGGGGTCGCCGAGGTCACGCCGGAAGACCGGTTCGGCGGCGAGTTCGGCGGCGCGCATGGCCACGCGGTTGGCCTTGATGTGGTCGGGGTGTCCGTAGCCGCCGTCGGCGTCGTAGGTGACGAGGACCTGTGGGCGCACCTGGCGGATCACCTCTACGAGCGATGTGGCCGCCTCGTCGGTGTCGGCCTGCCAGAAGCTGCGCGGGTCGTCGTTCTGGGGCGCGCCGGTCATACCGGAGTCGCGGTAGCGGCCGGGGCCGCCGAGGAGGCGGTGGTCGGTGACGCCGAGCTCCCGCATCGCGGCCGCGAGTTCCTGCGCGCGGTGGGCGCCGAGGGTGTCGTCCCGGTCCGCGGTGAGATGGGCCAGTTCGGGCGGGATGACCTCGCCCTCCTCGCCGAGCGTGCATGTGACGAGCGTGACGTGGGCACCCTCGGCGGCGTACATGGCCATGGTCGCGCCGTTGTTGATCGACTCGTCGTCCGGGTGCGCGTGCACCAGGAGCAGCCGGCGGCCGGGAAGATCCGTCATGGGACCAGCCTACGAGTCGTACGGACCGGGGTCCGACCGCCGGGGCCGCCCGTCAGAACTTGATGTTGCTGACCATGGCGGTCACGCTCGAAGTGAGCTGGTGGATGGTCGGGCCCATGGACGAGCTTGCGAGATAGAAGCCCAGCAGCATGCAGACGACCGCGTGCCCCAGCTTCAGTCCGGACTTCCGGACCAGCAGGAAGACGATGATCGCCAGCAGCACCACCGCCGAAATCGAGAGCGCCACAGCGGCTCACCTCCAGGGACGCGCGGTCGGGACGGTTCGGCAACGAGTACAGCGGAACAGCGAACAGCACACAGCGAACCAGCGGGCGGCACGGCAAAAGACATACGAATGCCCGGAGGCACCCGGACACCCACAACCGTGCCCACTATGCGCGAGCGATCATAACTTTCCGTGTGTGCGCATGACTCGGAGCACGGGAGCAAACACGGGGCGCACGGCGAGTTCTCGCCGACCTGGGTGAACCGGATGGTAGGAGACGTAGGCTCGCGCGCATGACCGCACAGCACCGCGAACCGGCCTCCTTCCCCCGTCAGTACGCCCGCACCCAGCGGTTCTCCCTGGGCGCGCCGCGGGCCTTCACCGTCTCGCCGGACGGCGCGCGTGTCGCGTTCCTGCGCTCGCGCGCGGGCACCGACCGGGCCAACGTCCTGTGGGTGCTCGACCTGGACGAGGGCCGGGAGTACCCGGCCGCCGACCCGCACATGCTCCTGGGCGGCTCCGAGGAGGAGCTGTCGGCCGAGGAGCGGGCCCGCCGCGAGCGGGTCCGGGAGGGCTCGGCGGGTGTCGTGGGGTACGCGACGGACGCCACGGCGGAGTTGGCGGCCTTCGCGCTGTCCGGCCGGCTGTTCGTGGCCGAGCTGCGCAGCGGCACGGCCCGCGAACTGCCCGTGCCGGGCCCGGTCATCGACCCGCGCCCCTCCCCCGACGGCCGCCATGTGGCGTACGTGGCGGGCGGTGCCCTGCGGGTGGTGGACGCCGACGGCGGCGGCGACCGGGCGCTGGCCGAGCCGGAGGCGGCGACGGTCACCTGGGGCCTGGCGGAGTTCATCGCCGCGGAGGAGATGAGCCGGATGCGCGGCTTCTGGTGGGCGCCGGACGGCAGTGCGCTGCTGGCGGCCCGCGCGGACGACGCGCCCGTCGAGCGCTGGTGGATCGCCGACCCCGCCAACCCCGGCAGTGCCCCCGCCGAGGTGGCCTACCCGGCGGCCGGCACCCCCAACGCGACGGTGTCGCTGGCCGTGCTGGGCCTGGACGGCTCGCGCACCGAGGTCGACTGGGACCGCGAGCGCTACCCCTACCTCGCGCGCGTCCACTGGTCGGACGGCGGCCGCCCGCTGCTGCTCGTACAGACGCGCGACCAGCGCGCGCAGGCGTACCTCACCCTGGATCCGGCCACTGGTGCCACAGATGTGCTGCTGACGGAAGAGGATCCGAAGTGGCTTGAACTGTTCGATGGTGTGCCCGCATGGACACCGGACGGACGACTCGTGCGCATCGCCGACCGCGACGGCGCCCGCGTCCTGCTCGTCGGCGACCGGGCCCTGACCGGGCCCGAGCTGCACGTCCAGGCCGTTCTCGACATCGCGGACGAGGACGTGCTCGTCGCCGCCTCCGCCGGCCCCGCCGCCGGCGAGGACGACGCCGCGACCGGCGAGTCCCACGTCTACCGCGTCACCGACGGCCTCGTGGAGCGACTCACGGACGGCGGCCGCAACTCCGTCGTCCGCAGCGGGGCCGTCACCGTCCTGGTCTCCGCCTCCCTCGACGAACCGGGCGCCGCGGTGCGGGTGCTGCGCGACGGCAAGCAGATCGCCACCGTCGTCTCCCACGCCGAGACCCCCGTCCTGACCGCCCGGCCGCGCCTGACCCGCGCCGGCGCCCGCCGCATCCCCGCGGCGGTGCTCCTGCCGACCGGTCACCGCGACGGCGACGGCCCGCTGCCGGTGCTCATGGACCCCTACGGCGGCCCCCACGGCCCGCGCGTGGTCGCCGCGCACAACGCGCACCTGACCTCCCAGTGGTTCGCCGACCAGGGCTTCGCGGTCATCGTCGCCGACGGCCGGGGCACCCCGCACACCTCGCCCGAGTGGGAGAAGTCGATCCACGAGGACTTCGCCGGCGCCACCCTCGACGACCAGGTCGAGGCCCTGCAGGCGCTGGCCGGGCAGTACCCGCTCGACCTCGGCCGGGTCGGCATCCGCGGCTGGTCCTACGGCGGCTACCTCGCGGCCCTCGCCGTCCTGCGCCGCCCCGACGTCTTCCACGCGGCGGTGGCGGGCGCGCCGGTCACCGACTGGCGGCTGTACGACACGCACTACACCGAGCGCTACCTGGGGCTGCCGCAGGAGCGCCCGGAGGTCTACGCCCGCAACTCCCTCGTCACGGACGAGGGCCTGTCGGCCCCCGTCGCCCCCGCCCGGCCGCTGATGATCATCCATGGCCTGGCGGACGACAACGTGGTGGCGGCCCACACCCTGCGCCTGTCCTCGGCCCTCCTGGCCGCGGGCCACCCCCACGAGGTCCTCCCCCTGTCCGGCGTCACCCACATGACCCCGCAGGAACAGGTGGCGGAGAACCTCCTGCTGCTGCAGGTCGACTTCCTGCGACGTTCGCTGCCGCAGGCTGCGCAGTAGCCCGCTTGTCCTCGAACGCCGGACGGGCTGCATTGCAGCCCGTCCGGCGTTCGAGGACCGGGGGTCCGGGGGCGGAGCCCCCGCCCCCTTGACTGCACCGTTCATCCGTTGCCACAGTCCGCAGCAACAACACGCATCCGCGGGGGACTTGGCGATGGACAACGCGCTCGTCGGCCGCTCACCCGGCCAGCTCATGTGGCGCCGCTTCAAGCGCGACCGCTCCGGCGTGGTCTCCGCCTACGTCGTCGCCGTCTTCTTCCTCGTCGCCCTCGCCGCGCCCCTGATCTCCGCCCTGTACGGCAAGGACCCCACCACCACCTACGGCCTGAACGACCCCGGCCTGCTCAACCAGTACGGCTATCCCGTCCGCCCCAACGGGGGCATCTCGTCCGACTTCTGGTTCGGCATCGAGCCGACACTGGGCCGGGACGTGCTCACCCAGCTCGCGTACGGCATCCGCACCTCCCTGCTGATCGCGACCGCCGCGACGGTGCTGTGCGTCCTGACGGGCGTCCTCGTCGGGGTGACCGCCGGCTACGCGGGCGGTCGGACGGACTACTTCCTGGGCCGTTTCATCGATCTGCTGCTCGCCTTCCCGGCGCAACTGTCGTTCATCGCCTTCACCCCGGTCGTGTACTCGCTCTTCGTGAGCCCGGAGAAGGAGACGCCGACCTCCCTCCGCGTGGTCACCCTGATCCTCGTGCTGTGGGTGCTGGGCTGGATGGGGCTGGCGCGCTTGTTGCGCGGGCAGGTGCTCAGCCTGCGGGAGCGGGAGTTCGTCGAGGCGGCACGCGTGACCGGCGCCTCGCCGTGGCGGATCATCTCCCGGGAGCTGCTGCCCAATCTGTGGACGCCGATCCTCGTCCAGACGACGCTGATGCTCCCTTCGATGGTGACCGTAGAGGCTGGTCTGTCCTTCATCGGCGTCGGGATCCTGGAGCCCACCCCGGACTGGGGCCGCATGTTCGCCAATGGCGCCCGCTACTACGAGAGCGACATCACCTACATCTTCTTCCCCGGGCTGGCGATGATCGCGTTCGTCGTCGCCTTCAACCTGCTCGGGGATTCGGTGCGGGACGCCTTCGACCCCAGGACGAGACGATGACGACCGACAGGCAGGTGCTTCGACCATGACGCCCATTCGCCCGTGCCACCGTCCGGCTCCGCCGAGAGCGCGCATCGCCGCCGTTCTCGCCACGGGCGCCCTGGTCCTCACCGCGTGCAGCAGCGGAGGGGGTGGCGGCGGGCAGGGCGGCGAGAGTCAGCAGGCGGGCGAGGACAAGACGGTCTCGGGCAACTACTCGATCGGCACCAAGGCCGACTCCACCGGCCCCGCGCCCGAGGTGCCGGGCGCGAAGAAGGGCGGGACGGTCGCCGTTCTGCAGCGGGACGCCTTCAACCACTTGGATCCCGGTCAGATCTATTACGCGGACACCCTGACCAACCAGATGCTCTACAACCGCACCCTCACCTCGTACAAGGTCGACGACAAGGGCCGAGTGAAGATCGTCGGCGATCTGGCCACCGACGCGGGCACGGTGTCCGACGGCGGGAAGACATGGCGGTTCACCCTCAAGGACGGGCTGAAGTTCGAGGACGGCTCGCCGATCACCTCGCAGGACATCCGCTGGGGCATCGAGCGCCTGTACGCCTCCTTCGAGACCGACGGCCCCCTGTACATCCCGCAGTGGCTCTCCGGCGAGGCCAACGACTTCCGCAAGGCGCTGCCCGACGGCCCGTACAACGGGCAGCACCTGCCGGCGTCCGTACTGGACACCCCCGATGCCAAGACCGTCGTCTTCCACTTCCGCCGGCCGCACGCGGACACCCCGTACGCCACCGCGATGCCCAACATGGGGCCGGTGAAGGCGGCGAAGGACAGCAAGCAGAAGTACGACAACGCGCCCTTCTCCAGCGGCCCGTACAAGGTCGGCGACTACAAGGTGGGCAAGTCGCTCACCCTCGTCCGCAACGAGAACTGGGATCCGAGGACGGATCCGGTGCGCCATCAGTACGCCGACCGGTTCGAGATCAGCTTCGGCCACCAGTACGCGGACTCCACCCGCCGCTTCCTCGCCGACCAGGGCGGCGACAAGAACGCGCTGTCCTTCAGCAATGCGGTGGCACCGGAGATGACCGAGAAGGTCCTCGCCCAGGCCGACACCAAGGCCCGGCGCCTGCTGGAGATCCAGCCCTACGTCGACTACATGGCCTTCAACACCAGCCGTCTCACCGACGTCCGCGTCCGCAAGGCGCTCGCGTACGCCATGCCCAACGGCCAGATCCTGCAGCAGAACGGCGGCTCCACCGCCGGCGTCGTGGCCACCAACTACCTCTCCCCCGCCATGGACGGTTACAAGCCCACCGACCCCTTCGGCAAGAAGGCCAAGCCCGCCGGCGACCCGGAGAAGGCCAAGGAGCTGCTGAAGGAGGCCGGCAAGCTCGGCCAGGAGATCGTCTACGCCTACGCCAACACCGACGTGCAGCAGAAGGTCTCCGTCGTGGTCACCCAGGCCCTGGAGCGGGCCGGCTTCAAGGTGGAGAAGAAGGAGGTGGACGCGAACATCTGGCGCACGGCCATCGCCGAGGTGAAGAACAAGTTCGACATCTACCGCTACTCGTGGGGCGCCGACTGGCCCATCAGCTCCACCGTCGTACCGCCGCTCTTCGACGGCCGGCAGATCGCCGACGGTTCGCAGAACTACGTCCACCTCGACAACCCCAAGGTCAACGCGGAGGACGACCGCATCTCCGCCATCCCGGACGTGAAGAAGGCCGCCCCCGAGTGGCATCAGCTCGCCGACCGCATCCTCACCGAGGACGTCGCCGGCGTGCCCACCTTCTACAACCGGCAGTTCTCCCTGTGGGGCTCGAACCTGGGCGGCGTGAAGTACCACCCGGTGTACGGAACCGTGGATCCGACCGCGGTCTTCGTGAAGTAGTCGGCGGGCAGGGGGAACCGGACCGTGCTGAGATTCCTGGCCCGCCGCATCCTGGGGGCCGCCGTCATCACCGTGCTCATCAGCGCGATCACCTTCTTCCTCTTCTTCGCGCTGCCCTCCGAGCCCGCCCTGATGTCCTGCGGCAAGAACTGCACCCCCGACGCGCTGGCCGTCATCAACAAGAACCTGGGCCTCGACCAGCCGGTGCCCGTGCAGTACTGGCACTACATGGCCGGCATCTTCGCCGGCCGCGACTTCTCCGTCGGCCACTGCCCGGCCCCCTGCTTCGGCTACTCCTTCTCCAACCAGCAACCCGTCTGGGACACCATCGTCGACCGCTTCCCGACCACCCTGTCCATCACCCTCGGCGGTGCCGTCGTCTTCCTCACCGTCGGCGTCGGCATCGGCATGCTCGCCGCGGCCTTCCGGGGCACGTGGATCGACAAGTTCTTCAGCTCCCTGTCGCTCCTCGGCAACGCCCTGCAGATCTACTTCGTCGGCGTCATCGCCCTCGCCGTCCTCGTCAGCGGCCTGCACTGGATGGACAACCCCGCCTACCACCCCATCACCGAGGACCCGGTGAAGTGGTTCACCGGCATGCTCATCCCCTGGCTGGTGCTCTCCATCATCTTCATCGCCAACTACAGCCGCATGACCCGCTCCCAGATGATCGAGCAGCTCGCCGAGGACCACGTCCGCACCGCCCGCGCCAAGGGCCTCTCCCGCCGCACCGTCTTCTTCCGCTACGCCTGGCGCGGCGCCCTCGCCCCCATCGTCACCATCTTCGGCATCGACCTCGGCTCCCTCTTCGGCGGCGCCATCATCACCGAAACCACCTTCAGCCTCCACGGCCTGGGCCGCCTCGCGGTCTCCTCCGTCAGCGAGACGGACCTGCCGACGCTGATGGCGGTGATGCTGGTGGGCTGCACGGCCATCGTGATCGCCAACATCGCCGTCGACGCGGCCTACGCGGCCATCGACCCGAGGGTGAGGCTGGCATGACGACTCCCTTCCTCTCCATCCGCGACCTGCACGTCCACTTCGCCACCGAGGACGGCACCGTCAAGGCCGTCGACGGCCTGGACCTCTGTCTCCCCCGCGGCCGCACCCTCGGCATCGTCGGCGAGTCCGGCTCCGGCAAGTCCGTCACCAGCCTCGCCGTGCTCGGTCTGCACGATCCCCGCAGCACGACGACCCGCGGCGAGATCGTCCTCGACGGTGAGGACATCACCTCCGCCCCCGAGTCCGTCCTCGAAAAGCTGCGCGGCAACAAGATGGCGATGATCTTCCAGGACTCGCTGACCGCCCTCTCCCCGTACTACTCCGTCGGCCGTCAGATCGCGGAGCCGTTCCGCAAGCACACCGGTGCCTCACGCCGCGAGGCCCGTCTTCGGGCGATCGAGATGCTGCACCGCGTCGGCATTCCGAATCCGGCCCTGCGCGTGGACGACTATCCGCACCAGTTCTCCGGCGGCATGCGGCAGCGCGCGATGATCGCAATGGCGTTGGTCTGCGATCCGGAGCTGCTGATCGCCGACGAGCCGACGACGGCCCTGGACGTGACCGTGCAGGCGCAGATCCTGGATCTGCTGAAGGAGCTGCAGCAGCAGACGGGGTCGGCGATCGTCCTGATCACGCACGACCTGGGCGTGGTCTCGCACACCGTCGACGAGGTGCTGGTGATGTACGCGGGCCGGGCCGTCGAGCGCGGCACCGTCCGCGAGGTGCTGCGCGAGCCGCAACACCCGTACACCTGGGGTCTGCTGGGCTCGATGCCGCGCCTGACCTCCGACGTCGACCGGCCGCTGACGCCCATTCCCGGCACCCCGCCGAGCCTGCTGGACCCTCCTGCCGGCTGCCCGTTCCATCCGCGGTGCGCGTACACGGCCGAGGTGGGCGGCGACCGCTGCCGTACGGAACGTCCGGAACTGCCGCCCGGCACGGGTCACGGCGCGGCCTGCCACCTGCACCAGACCGGGGAGAGAGGCGCATGACCGACGACATCCTCGTCGCCGAGGGCCTGACCAAGCACTTCCCCCTCATGGCCGGCTTCCCCTTCAAACGCAGGATCGGCGCGGTCCAGGCCGTCGACGGCATCGACCTCGCCATCCGGTCGGGGGAGAGCTTCGGCCTGGTCGGCGAGTCGGGCTGCGGGAAGTCGACGACCGGCCGGCTGCTGACGCGCCTGCTGGAGCCGACAGCCGGCCGGATCCGCTACCGCGGCGAGGACATCACGCACGCCGGCCGCAAGGAGCTGGCCCCGATCCGCTCCGAGATCCAGATGATCTTCCAGGATCCGTATGCGTCCCTCAATCCGCGGCAGACCGTGGGCCGCATCGTCTCCGGCCCCATGGAGATCAACGGCATTGCGCCGCCCGGCGGGCGGGAGGCACGCGTCCGGGAACTGCTGGAGGTGGTCGGCCTCAACCCCGAGCACTACAACCGCTTCCCGCACGAGTTCTCCGGCGGCCAGCGCCAGCGCATCGGCATCGCGCGCGCCCTGGCGCTGGAGCCGAAGGTGATCGTGGCGGACGAACCGGTCTCCGCCCTGGACGTCTCCATCCAGGCCCAGGTCGTCAACCTCCTGCGCACGCTGCAGGGCGAGCTCGGCATCGCCTTCGTCTTCATCGCCCACGACCTCGCCGTCGTACGGCACTTCTCGCAGCGGGTCGCCGTGATGTACCTCGGCAAGATCGTGGAGGTGGGCGGCCGGGACGACATCTACCGCCACCCCCGTCACCCGTACACCCACGCCCTGCTGTCGGCGGTGCCGGAACCGCTGGAGGCGGCCGACGCCCCGCCCGAGGGGACGGTACGCGAGCGCATCCGGCTGGCCGGCGACGTACCGTCCCCGGTGAGCCCGCCCTCCGGCTGCCGCTTCCGCACCCGCTGCTGGAAGGCCGCGGACCGCTGCGCGACGGAGGAGCCCCCGCTGGTACGGGCGACGGGCAGCGCCGAAGGACACCTGTCCGCCTGCCACTTCCCGGAGCCGCCGACCATCGCGCGGGACACGGAGGTCGTCCTCGACCCGGCGCTGCGCACCTGACATTTGTCCCGGGTCACCGGTGACGCGCGCATCTGCCGCGCCGTGCGGCTTCCCGGAAGGATCGTGGGTGTTGAAGCAACAGCCACGACGCACCGGGGGACTTCGAGATGACCATCACCGCCGCTCCTGCCACGGCCTCTGCGAACACCGCGCCCGACCTGTCGGCCGTCAAGCCCCTCCCGGCCTGGTTCTTCGTCTTCGAGGGTTCGATGGGCGCGGCGTACGACCTGTGCAAGGCGTGGGAGAACGCCTGGATGATTCTGGTGGCCATGGGCCTGGCGAACCTCGTGGTGGGCCTGACCGTGCTGCGCGGCAGGACGAAGCTGGTCAAGGCCATGCTCAAGAACTCCCGCACCCGCTGGATCACCGCCGGCCTGATCGCCCTGCGCGTGTGCCTGCACGGCGTGCTGATCCTCGCCGGGGCCGAGATCACCTCGGCCGCGGGCCACCTGGTACTGGCCGTGGTGATGGCGGCGACAGGCACGACGCTGCTGTGGTTCGACCAGCGCGTCACCTTCCGCGCCCTGGGCCTGCCGACGGCGCGTCACTGACCGATTGGCCCACGGAATCCTCCCGGAATTGCCCCCCTCACGGGGGCTTCCGGCTGCCTAGGATCGTTGACATGAACAGCACGCACCCGCACCCCACCGCCGCCCTCGTCGTCCGCGCCGCCGAGGCCGAGACCGTCAGCGATCCGAGCAGCACCATGACGCTCCTCGCGGACTCCGACACCACCGGCGGTCTGGTGACCACCTACCGCTCCCGCTTCACGAAGGGCGCGGTGGGCGCCCCGGCCCACTTCCACACCCGCGCGAGCGAGCTCTTCCACGTCCTCGACGGCGCCCTGGAGGTCCTGCTGGGCGAGGAGATCACCACGCTGACCGCGGGCGACTTCCTCCTCGTCCCGCCGCACACGACGCACGCCTTCCGCGCCGCCCCCGGTCACGACGCCGACGTCCTGTGCACCTTCACGCCCGGCATGGGCCGCTTCGACTACTTCCGCCTCCTGAACCGCGTCCTGCGCGGCGAGGCGAGCCCCCAGGAGATCAAGGACTCCTCCGAGCGCTTCGACAACCACTACGTCGACAGCCCGGCGTGGCGCGCGGCGCTGGAGAGCCGGAGCTAGGCCTCGGCGACGAGCAGGGCCAGCAGGCCGGGGAAGCGCTCTTCGATCTCGGCCCGGCGCAGGGTGGCCATCCGGCTGTTGCCCCGGTCGACCTGCCGGACCAGCCCGGCCTCCCGCAGCACGCGGAAGTGATGGGTGACGGTGGCCTTGCTGACGGGCAGCGCGAAGGATCTGCAGGTGCGCGCCTCGCCGTCGGGCCCGGCCGCCAGCTCCCGCACGACGCGCCGCCGCAGCGGGTCGGCGAGTGCCGACAGGACGGCGCCGAGTTCCATCTCGGCGACGTCGGGGTGCCCTTCCTCGTCGGGCATCACCATCACCTCCCAGGTACGAGTTGCATCGTACCTCGTCGGCCGCTACGGTCCACGAGGTACGAAATCGACCGTACCTAAGGCGACGCACCTCCGGAGGACCCATGCCCCAGCCCTTCACCCTCGTCGGCACGGCCCACCCCAAGCCCGAGCGCGCGGACGAACTCCGCGAACTCCTGCTCTCCTTCGTCGAACCGACGCGCCAGGAGCCCGGCTGCCTGGAGTACCACTTCCACGAGGACCGCGGCACGCCGGGCGTCTTCGTCTTCTACGAGGCATGGCGCACCAAGGAGGACCTCGACGCCCACCTGGCCCTCCCCCACCTCCAGGACTTCTGGGAGCGCCGCATGGACTACCTGGAACGCGACCTGGAGATCCGCTACCTCACGATGCACAGCCCGTACGAGGAGCGCACCGCCCGCTAGGACCGGAAGCCCGGTACTACGAGTCTCACACCGGATTGCCCCGCACCCACAGCTCTTCGGCGTGCTCGACGAATCGCCCGAACATCCCGCCGCCGTCCCCGCGACGCCGCACATGGAGCAGCGGGGAGTCGTGCCCCACCTGCCGCGCGAGGTGCGGCGTCACGAGGGCCTCGTCGTCGAAGCGGAAGACGGACAGGGAGATGTGGTTGACGGCGTCGGCAGGCGCCGAGAAGCGGGCTTCGACGCCCTCAGCGGTGCCCAGTGCGGCCAATTGCTCGATCGTCATCCGGATGCGCGTCGACACGGCCAGGGCAACGCCCTCGATCTCCTCCCGCTGCCGGGTCACAACCCCACCCGGATCCCCGATCAGAAAGCGCACCCGGCACCCTGTGGCGGCCTTCCTCCGCAGGACGTCGGGCAGCGCGGGCACCTGCGTCCACAGGAAGTACGACGTGTAGCCGCCGAAGAACAACTCCTCCCCCGCACCCGCGATGAGCTCACCCCAGACGGTGGACGGACACCCGGACCGGTAGGGGTAGCTGCGGACGACGTCCTGGTCCCCTCTGCCCCTGAGCCGGCTCCTGACTGCCTTAGGCCATGACATGGCGCTCCTGCTGGTGTGCGTCAGTCGAACGCCGGCAACTCGCTGCGTTTCAGAGCCGCTATGAAGTTTGCCCACGCCGCCCGCCGAAACACCAGGCAGGAGCCATAGGGACGCTTGCTGTCGCGGACGGGTGCCCAGGCCGGGAAGCCGTCCGCGACCTGTAAGCAGTCGCTTTGGTGACCACTGTGGGAGCTCTTGCGCCACACGGCGCCGTTCACATCGACACGGTGAAGAGTCGTGCAGCTCATTGGAGATCCCTTACGACGTCTGCGATGAGATCGCGGGACATCGCCGGATCGAGCGCTGCCGCGCAAATCTCCTCGAACATGCGACTGTAGGTCGCGAGATCGGTCTTGCGTTCCAGCTGAGTGTTGCTCGTGTACGACTCGGTGTAAACGACGTCCAGCTCACTCAGGACCGGGAACCGCAAGATCACGAACGACCCCATCAAGCCCGCGTGCGCACCGGCGGCGAAGGGCAGAACCTGCAGGGTGACGTGACTCGCCTCGGACGCTTCCAACAGGTACTGGAGTTGGCCGATCATCGTCCGCGGGCCGTCCACCACCCTCCTCAAGGCCGCCTCATCGGTCACCGCGTGGAATCGCAACGGCTCGGAACGCCTGAAGGCGGCGTTCTGCCGGGCGAGTCGCACGTTGACAAGGGCATCGACGGTGTCGGGAGAGGCGTCCGACTGGAGAGCTCGGGTGACAGCGCGGGTGTACTCCGGCGTCTGCAGCAAGCCTGGGATCAGGGCATCGCGAAAGCTCAGCATGGAGCTCGCCTCCGCCTCCAGTGCGATGTAGGACGAGTAGCGCGGCGCGATGACGTCCGCATACGGCGTCCACCACATCCGCCGTCTTCCCTGGTGCGCCAGCCCTGAGAGCGCGGCACGAACCGTCGGCTCAGTGACCTGGTAGACCTCGAACACAGCTTCCAGGTCGTGGGCGCGCACTCCCGATCGGCCGTTCTCGACTCGGCTCACCTTGGTTTGATGCCATCCGAGGCGGTCGGCCACCTCGTCTGCCGTCATTCCCAAAGCCTCGCGCAACTTGCGCAGTTCGGCGCCGAGCATCCGGCGGTGCACGGTGGGCGTAGCAGGCACTGGAACGAGCCTTCCTGACGGTTGAAGCGGTCAGCTTTGCGGCACAGTGTTCCTTAGGCAGCATCCAGTGAATCTGCGCATTCACTCCTGCGTATGCACTTTGGGCGACGATGTTGCAGACACGGCTCGCCGGTGGACATGCTGCAGCACAAGAAAACCCCGGCGACTGTTGCGACCAGTCCCGGGGCATGGTCAACGCTGCGCTAGGAGCGCCGACATGCAGAAGTTTATCTTCCGCTGCCTTGAACGGGCGAGGACTCTGTTCACCCGCCACTCCACCATCCCCCACTGCCACACCTGCGGCCCCCGCCAGAAGCCGCAGGAGGAACCACCCTTCACCCTGCGGGTGACCGCACACGGCTTCGACCTCGCTTCCCTGCCGCAGGCGGCCGAGCGATGACCGACGCTCCCGAGGTCGGCGAACTCGTCCTCGACACCACCCGCAACCGCATCGGCGAGGTCATGCAGACCTCCGCCGAACAGGTCCTGCTCCGCGCGCCCGGCACCGGCCGCGTGTGGGAAGCGCTCCCACAGGCCCTCTGCCCGGCGACCCTGGCGGACGAACTCCGCTCCAAAGTCGCCGAGGCCAACGCCCGCAGCAGACAGGGACGCGGTCGGCCCGCCGCACCGCGCTGTGAGGCGTGCCTGAAGATCAAGCGCCGACGCCACCAGGCACTGGAGGCCGGCGACCAGGTGAAAGCAGCCGGCATGGCAACGGCCATGGGCGTACACCTGCGCATGGCGCACTAACGGTGGAGGCCGGTGCTCCGGCACCGGCCTCCGGCCTCCGCCGCCGTTACGACCGGAAGCCCGCTATGCCGTAGCCGGGGCGGCTCGCCGCGTGGCGCATCCAGCCGAGGCAGTCCGTCACCGCCTCCACCACCTCCGGCTCCAGCGGCGGCGCGTGCCCCGCGCGCTTCGTCTCCTCGAACTGCTCCAGTGCCCGGGCGCACTGTTCGGGTGTCCACTCCCCGTACCCCGGGGTGTACGTCCACGGCAGGGGGTCGGGCAGGGAGCCGAGGTCGAAGGAGGACACGGAGACCGCGGTGATGCCCAGTGCCGTCAGGCCCTCGTCGACCATCGACAGCCAGTCGCCGCGGAAGGGGCAGAAGTTGGAGTTGTCGAGGAAGTGGCCGGTCAGCTCGCAGAGCCGCTTGTACGCGTAGGCGTACTGGAAGTCGTGGTTCTTGTTCTCGCCGAAGGGGCCGCCGTGCACCACGGCACGCAGGGCTTCGTACGCCGTGGGGGCGCCCTGCGCGATCTCGCTCGCGAAGTAGCGGTCGTCGGCGGCCAGGTGGTCGCCGAACTCGGCGCGGATGACGTCGAGCAACTGCTCGTCGCCCGAGCCGATCAGGGCCCGTGTCCTCGTCAGGTCGAGCAGGTACACGCTCAGTGCGGAACTCATGCGGTGAATCTATCGGCGACTGCTGACAATCCGGCTCGGGTCCTACGGGCCCAGTGCCGCCCACGCCACCGCCGGATAGAGCGCCGTGAAGGCCCACACGAAGCAGTTGAGGCCCATGACCGCCGCGCACGCGAGGTGGAAGAGGGCGCCGGCCGCCAGGGCGAGGGGGACCAGGGGGGCGGGGGCGAGGAGGATCAGAGGGAAGAGCGTCTCCGCCGTGCTCACCCCGCGTGAGAGCCACGTGGTCGTCGCCGGGTGGGCCGTCAGCCAGGTCGCCACGCCGGGGTGGCCGTAGCAGCGGGTGCTCAGGATGCCGGTCAGGCCGGTGCCGTCCTGCCAGGGGCGGGAGGTGACCTTGTAGATGCCGGAGACGAAGTAGGCGAGGCACGCCTGCAGGGCCAGGAACCACAGGCCCAGGCGCTCGACCGCGGCCGTGGGGTGGAGGGCGACGAGCAGCAGGGTGGCGAAGATGATCCGCAGTACTTGGTCGGAGCCCTCGCCGCCTCCGGCGCCGCGCAGGCCGAGGGCGGCGCCGGAGGCGACCACGACGGACAGCAGGGCCACGTGCAGGGGCCGGGGGGCGGTGCCGGGGGCGAGGAGGCAGGCCCCGGCGGCGGCGCGGGCGGCGACGAGCCACAGGACGGCGGGGTAGGCGACGACGGGGTGGAGGGCGGCGCCGGTGAGCCCGAAGGCGTACCGCGGGTGGCGCAGGCGCAGGACGGGCCAGCTGGCGAGGGAGGAGTCGGCGAGTTCGCGCGGGCGTGCCAGTCGTTCCAGGGAGCCCAGCAGGACGCCGGCCGCGGCGACGGCCTCGACCAGGCGCAGGGCGGTGTGCGGGGGCAGGCCGGTCATCGGGTGCCCAGCCGGTGGGGGCGGGAGACGAAGACGGGCTGCGGGGGTTCGCCCCCGCGGTAGCCCGCCGACCGGGCGATCATGAACTGCACCTGCCCGCCGTCGCCGGCGGCGCTGCCGGCGTGGCCGAGCAGCAGCAGGTAGGGGACGGACAGCGGTGTCGCCGGGTCCTCGCACCGGGCGTCGGCCCGGCAGAGCCGCATGGCGAGGTCGAAGAGCTGCTTGCGCCGGCGGCGGTCGGGGTTCCAGAGCATGTGCCACCAGCGCCGGCGGCGGGGTGGTGCGAGTTCGCGCCACGGCCCGAAGGACGGCGGTCCGTCCGGGCCCGTACGGACCAGCAGGTGGTAGTCGTACGTACCGGGCCGTGGCGCGAAGAAGTGGTAGCGGGGGACGTAGCCGAGCGGGTCGTAGCGCTGCTGCCACTGTTTCAGCCGCGGGAGCAGCGGCCCGAGCTGGGCCACGGCGGACAGCAGCAGCCACCCGGCGAGGGCCGCGGCGCACGTGTACGCGTACGGGTCCATGCGCACCGCCCCCGCCCGCCCCGCCGCCGCCTCAGCCCAGGGTCCGCAGGGCCTCGCGGCGGGTCCGCAGCAGTTCGCCGGCGCTGGCGTTCGGCCCGAGGCCGGCCCCGACGACGATGCGCTCCATGAACGCGGCGGCGCCCATGGCGGTGTCGAGGGTGATGTCGTCGTCCCCGATCAGGTCGTCGCCGTCCACGTCGTCGACGTCGGCCCGGCGTCCGGCCGGTACGACCGGGTCGGCGGGCGTCGGGGCGGCGCCCATGAGCCCGGCCACGTCCATGACCTCGTCCATGACCTGCTCCTCGACCCGGTCCCACACCTCGTCGCGCATGTCGGTCGTCCCTTCCTCACTGATCCAGGCGATTCCTGACAAAGAGCACACTAGCCACAACTCACACATATGGACCGTTCTGCCACTCGCCCCCGCTCCCGCATATGGGCGGTTTCTGCTCCCGGCCGTCCCCGGCGCACCGTCCCAGGGCATCGCATGAGGTGTTATGAGGACAAACCCCCCGAGGCGGTCCCCCGAGGAGGCACTTCCATGCGCGTACCCACCCGGGCCAGGGCCGTACTGGCCCTGGCCGCTGTCGCCGGCATCGCCGCGGCGGCGGGCGGGTGCGGTGGCGGCGGGGGCGCGAGCGGCGCCGGTGTCGTACGGGCCTCCTGGGGCGACCCGCAGAGCCCGCTGGAGCCGGCGAACACCAACGAGGTGCAGGGCGGCAAGGTGCTCGCCATGATCTTCCGCGGCCTCAAGCAGTACGACCCGCGGACGGGCGAGGCCAAGGACATGCTGGCCGAGAAGATCGACAGCGCCGACCAGCAGCACTTCACCGTCACCGTCAAGGACGGCTGGAGCTTCAGCAACGGCGAGAAGGTCACGGCGCGGTCCTTCGTCGACGCATGGAACTACGCCGCCCTCGTCACCAACAAGCAGAAGAACGCCTCCTTCTTCCAGGACATCGAGGGCTACGACAAGGTCCACCCGGCCTCCGGCTCCCCCACCGCGAGGACGCTCTCCGGGCTGGTACTCAAGGACGAGCACACCTTCACCGTCGCCCTGCGCACCAAGTTCTCCACCTGGCCCGACACCCTCGGCTACGCGGCGTACGCCCCGCTGCCGCAGGCGTTCTTCGACGACCACGCCCACTGGCTGAAGCGGCCGGTGGGCAACGGCCCGTACCTGGTGGACTCCTACACCCGCGGCTCGCAGATGCGGCTCAGCCGCTGGGAGGGCTACCCGGGCGAGGACCGCGCCCGCAACGCCGGCGTCGAGCTGCGCGTGTACACCGACAGCAACACCGCCTACACCGACCTGCAGGCCGGCAACCTCGACGTCGTCGACGACATCCCCAGCACCCAGCTGAAGAACGTCAGGAGCGACCTCGACGACCGCTACATCAACCAGCCCGCCGGCATCATCCAGACGCTCGTCTTCCCGATGTACGACCCCGCCTGGTCCGCGCCCGGCAAGGAGAAGGTCCGGCGCGGCATCTCCATGGCCATCGACCGGGACCGGATCACCGAGCAGATCTACCGCAGGACGCGCACCCCCGCCTCCGACTGGACCTCGCCGGTGCTGGGCGACAAAGGCGGCTACCGGGCCGGACTGTGCGGCGACGCCTGCACCTACGATCCCGGGCAGGCCAGGCGGCTGATCGAGGAGGGCGGCGGGCTGCCGGGCGGCAGGGTGACGATCACCTCCAACGTCGACACCGGTTCGCACCGGGTGTGGATGGACGCCGTCTGCAACAGCATCAACAACGCCCTCGGCAACAACGGGGCGTGCACCGTCAACCCGGTCGGCACCTTCGCCGACTTCCGCAACCAGGTCTCCGACCAGCGCATCGCCGGGATGTTCCGCTCCGGCTGGCAGATGGACTACCCGCTGGCCCAGAACTTCCTGCAGCCCCTCTACTACACGGGCGCCTCGTCCAACTACGGCAAGTTCTCCAACCAGGACTTCGACCGGCTGGTCGACGAGGCGAACGCCGAGTCCGACACGGCCAAGGCAGTGGCGCGATTCCGCTCCGCCGAGCACGTCCTCGCCGACCTCATGCCCGCCATCCCGCTGTGGTACCAGAACGGCAGCGCCGGCTACTCCACCGCCGTCTCCGACGTCGAGCTCAACCCCTTCAGCGTGCCCGTCTACGAGCGCATCACCGTCAAGTAACCGCCGTCGAGTAGCCGCGAGGAGCCCTGATGGGACGGTATGTGATCCGGCGGCTGCTGCAGATGATCCCCGTGTTCGTCGGCAGCACCTTCCTGATCTTCCTCCTCGTCTACGCCCTCGGCGACCCCGTCGCCGCCCTGTTCGGCGACAAGGCGCCCGACCCGGCGACCGCCGCCCGCATCCGCGCCGAGCTCTACCTCGACCAGCCCCTGTGGAAGCAGTACGTGCACTACATGGGGCAGATCCTCACCGGCGACTTCGGCACCGCCTTCAACGGCCAGCCGGTCACCGAGCTGATGGGCACCGCCTTCCCCGTGACCGTGCGCCTGACGCTCGTCGCCATCGCCTTCGAGATCGTCATCGGCATCACCCTCGGCCTGTTCAGCGGCCTGCGGCGCGGGCGCGGGACGGACACCACCGTCCTGCTGCTGACCCTGGTCGTGGTCTCCGTCCCCACCTTCGTCAGCGGCTACGTGCTGCAGTTCCTCTTCGGCGTGAAGTGGGCCGTGGCCTCCCCCTCCGTCTCCCCCGAGGCCCCGCTGGACGAGCTGCTGCTGCCCGGCGTCGTCCTCGCCCTCACCTCACTGGCGTACGTCACCCGCCTGACCCGCACCTCCATCACCGAGAACGCGCGCGCCGACTACCTGCGCACGGCCGTCGCCAAGGGCCTGCCCCGGCACCGGGTCGTCACCCGGCACCTGCTGCGCAACTCCCTCATCCCCGTGGTCACCTTCATCGGCACCGACATCGGCGCCCTGATGGGCGGGGCCATCGTCACCGAGCGGATCTTCAACATCCACGGCGTCGGCTTCCAGCTCTACCAGGGCATCCTGCGCCAGAACTCGCCCACCGTCGTCGGCTTCGTGACCATCCTCGTCATCGTCTTCCTGGTGGCCAACCTGGTCGTCGACCTCCTGTACGCCGTGCTCGACCCGAGGATCCGCTATGCCTGAGCCCGACGACCCGCCGGTGCAGCACGAGGCCAAGAGCACCATCACCCCGGGCGGCGGCGGGGCCATGTCGCTGGCCACCAGCGACGCCGAGACCCTCGAAGGCGGCCCGCTGCCCGGCGCCCCGGCCGGCGGCAAGGCCCGCAGCCTGTGGTCCGACGCCTGGCACGACCTGCGGCGCAACCCCGTCTTCGTCGCCTCCGCCCTCGTCATCGTCTTCCTCGTGCTCATCGCGGTGTGGCCCTCGCTCGTCGCCGGCGGCGACCCGCTCTCGTGCGACCTGGCCAAGGCGCAGGACGGGCCGCAGTCCGGCCACCCCTTCGGCTTCGACGCGCAAGGCTGCGACGTCTTCACCCGTACGGTCTACGGGGCGCGGGCCTCCATCACCGTCGGGGTGTGCGCCACCGCCGGGTCCGCCCTGCTGGGCAGCCTCCTCGGCGGGCTCGCCGGGTACTACGGGGGCTGGTGGGACGCGCTGCTGTCCCGGCTGGCCGACGTCTTCTTCGGCATCCCCATCATCCTGGGCGGCCTGGTCTTCCTGTCCGTCGTGCCCAGCGGCTCGGTCTGGCCGGTCGTGGGATTCATCGTGCTGCTCGGCTGGCCTCAGGTCTCCCGCATCGCGCGCGGCGCGGTCGTCGGCGCCAAGCAGCACGACTACGTCCAGGCCGCCCGCGCCCTGGGCGCCGGCAACGCGCGGCTGCTGCTGCGGCACATCGCGCCCAACGCCGTCGCCCCCGTCATCGTCGTCGCCACCATCGCGCTGGGCACGTACATCGCGCTGGAGGCGACGCTGTCGTTCGTGGGCGTCGGCCTCAAGCCGCCCACCGTCTCCTGGGGGATCGACATCTCCAACGCCTCGACCATGATCCGCAACGCCCCGCACATGCTGCTGTGGCCGGCGGCGGCGCTGAGCATCACGGTGCTCGCCTTCATCATGCTCGGCGACGCGGTGCGCGACGCCCTCGACCCCAAACTGCGCTGAGGTACGCCGACATGACCACTGCCCTGCTGGACGTACGCGGCCTGCACGTGGAGTTCCGCACCCGGGACGGGGTGGCCAAGGCCGTCAACGGCGTCGACTACACCGTCGCGGCGGGCGAGACGCTGGCCGTGCTCGGCGAGTCCGGCTCCGGCAAGTCGGTGACCGCGCAGGCCGTCATGGGCATCCTCGACTCACCGCCCGGCTTCGTCACCGGCGGGGAGGTCCGCTTCCGCGGCCAGGACCTGCTCACCATGGGCGAGGAGCACCGGCGCCGGATCCGCGGCGCCAAGCTGGCCATGATCTTCCAGGACGCGCTGTCGGCGTTGAATCCCGTCATGACCGTGGGCGCCCAGCTCGCCGAGATGTTCCAGGTGCACGAGGGCATGGCCCGCAAGGACGCCCGCGCCCGGGCCGTGCAGCTGATGGACCGCGTACGCATCCCGGCGGCCGCGCAGCGTGCCGGCGACTATCCGCACCAGTTCTCCGGCGGTATGCGCCAGCGCATCATGATTGCGATGGCGCTGGCGCTGGAGCCGGACCTGATCATCGCGGACGAGCCCACGACGGCGCTCGACGTGACCGTCCAGGCCCAGGTGATGGACCTGCTCGCGGAGCTGCAGCGCGAGTACAACATGGGCCTGATCCTCATCACCCACGACCTCGGCGTCGTCGCCGACGTCGCCGACAAGATCGCGGTGATGTACGCCGGCCGCATCGTCGAGAACGCCCCCGTCCACGACCTGTACGCCGCGCCGGCCCACCCGTACACCCGCGGCCTGCTCGACTCCATCCCGCGGCTGGACCAGAAGGGCCAGGAGCTCTACGCCATCAAGGGCCTGCCGCCGAGCCTGACCGCCGTCCCGCCCGGCTGCCCCTTCAACCCCCGCTGCCCCAGGGCCCAGGACATCTGCCGCACCGACCGGCCACCGCTGTACACCGTGGCACCCGGGCGGTCGAGCGCCTGCCACTTCTGGAAGGAGACGCTGGATGACGGCTGACAGCGAGGCCCTGCTGGAAGTACGGGACCTGGTCAAGCACTACCCGCTGACCCGGGGCATCCTCTTCAAGAAACAGGTCGGCGCGGTACGGGCCGTCGACGGCGTCTCCTTCGACCTGCGGCGCGGCGAGACGCTCGGCATCGTGGGCGAGTCCGGCTGCGGCAAGTCCACCGTCGCCAAGCTGCTCGTCCACCTCGAACGCCCGACGTCCGGACGGATCCGCTACAAGGGCGAGGACATCACCCGGCTGTCGGGGCGCGCGCTGAAGGCCGTACGCCGCAACATCCAGATGGTGTTCCAGGACCCCTACACCTCGCTGAACCCGCGTATGACGGTCGGCGACATCATCGGCGAGCCCTTCGAGATCCACCCCGAGGCCGCCCCCAAGGGCAGCCGCCGGCAGAAGGTGCGCGAACTCCTCGACGTCGTCGGCCTCAACCCCGAACACATCAACCGCTACCCGCACCAGTTCTCCGGCGGCCAGCGCCAGCGCATCGGCATCGCCCGGGGACTCGCCCTGCGGCCCGAGGTGATCGTGGCGGACGAACCCGTCTCGGCCCTCGACGTCTCCGTCCAGGCCCAGGTCGTCAACCTCATGGAACGCCTCCAGCAGGCCTTCGACCTCTCGTACGTCTTCATCGCCCACGACCTGTCGGTGGTACGGCACATCTCCGACCGCGTCGGCGTGATGTACCTGGGCCGCTTCGCCGAACTGGGCACCGACACCCAGATCTACGACCACCCCACCCACCCCTACACCCAGGCCCTCCTCTCCGCGGTCCCGGTCCCCGACCCGTCGGCCCGCGAACGCCGCGCAAGGATCCTGCTGAAGGGCGACATCCCCTCCCCCGCCAACCCCCCGTCCGGCTGCCGCTTCCGCACCCGCTGCTGGAAGGCCCGCGAAAAGTGCGCGGAGGTCGTCCCACCCCTGGAGATCCCGCCCTGGCTCCGCGACCCCCCGGGCCCGGCGGCCCACCCGTCGGCGTGCCACTACGCGGAGGAGCGGGGGATTCTACCGACGGAGCAGGGCCCTCATCGTGCAGATGGTTGATGTCGTCGGGGCGAGTCTATTCTCGCGGCGGGCTGACGACGGATTCCGCGATCGAGAGGGACGGCGCATGACCGTACAACACGCCGAACACGACGGCCCGCTCATCCCCAAGCCCGCTTTGACGCTCCCGGCCCTGCGCCAGGCCGTCGCCGCGGTGGCCCCGTCACGTCTGCCCGAGTTCTTCGAGGACATGCAGGACGCATTCGTCCAGGCCGGGGAGGAGGGCAGTGTTGTTCCGATCCGCATGTTCTACCGGCGCTGGGGTGTGGTCGTCGAGATCGAACGCCATCCGGTGACGGCGCGTCGGCTGCACGCAGCCGAACGTGCCGTTGACAGCGAGCACGCCGCCGTACGGGATCAGGCGATCCGTGAGGTCGGCGAGATCGTCCGGGCTGCGCATCGCGAGGTCGAGGGTGGCTGATTGGCACTGGGAGCACGATCCCGACGATCTTCTCGACGGCCTTCCCGCCGAAGCGATTGCCGAGGTCGAGCGCCTGGCACGGGAGATTGCCATGCGCGATTCCATGGTCTTCCTCGACGGCGCGTCCTACACCGTCCGGGGCCTGGACTCCGCACCGAGAGCCGGGGCCACGCGATGATCACCTATCTGACCGATGTCCGGGGCGAGCGCATCGTCGTCGTGCAGGTCTCCTGGTTCGGCTGAGTCCACCCCTCGCGCCCACCGAACAGCCTCCCAGTCCTCCGCGCCCGGCGAGCGGCCGTGCATACAAGGGCGCCCAGACCGCACATGTACGGTCCGGGCGCCCCGAACGGCGACAGCGGCGACAGCCCCATGCCACGTGGACGACGTCCTTCTCCTCGGCGAAGTGGCGGCGGGGCAGCGGCGGGGCGCGAATGAACCGTGACGCCCTGTGTCAGTGGGATATGGCAATGTGTCACATGAACGTATCGCTGTAAGGCGGGGGACAGGGGATGGGGACCAGGGGGCTTCCATGACGTCATGGGACATCCGGCCGGCAGAAGTGGGCGGCGTGCTGAGCAGGACGGCCACGGCGGCCGAAGGCTTGTCAAGGGCTGGCCAGAGCGTGCAGAAGACGCTGCCGAGCGCCGCGACGGCGGCAGGCACCATCAGCGGCCCGGTCTGCGGCCCGGTGCCCAGCGGTCCCGTCGCCGGAGCCCTGGGGGAATTCGCCAAGAAATGGTCCGGTGACCTGCAGTACATCGCCAAGCGCACCGCCGCTTCGCTGAACGGGGCGGCCGAGGCCACACGCCATTACGTCGAGGGCGACCTGGAGATGGCCTCCAACACCCAGCACGAGGCCCTGAAGGAACCCAAGACAGACATGCCCGGGCAGGGCGGTGGCAAGAAGTGAGCGCCGACAAGGAACTCATCGTCCCCTCGGGCATACCCCAGTTCACCGGGAACGTCGACACGCTGGTGTCCGACGCCAAAACACTGACCTCCGACGCCAAGCTCTTCCGTGACTCGGGGGCGTCCGTCCACTCCACCTTCCAGGGACTCTCCGCCTGCTACAAGGCACCGGAGGCGGACCGGCTCTTCGCGACGACGGCACCGGTAGCGACGAAATCCAGCGCGTTCGCGAGCGACCTCGAGAAGGTGTCCGGTGCGCTCAGCACGTACGCGACGGAGATACGCCCGCTGGCCAAGAAGCTCGGTGACCTCAGGGACGAGGCCGTGGCCTTCGTCGAGAGCGTCCAGGGCGACAACCACTGGCGCCGGGACAAGAAGAAGGTCGAGCACAACAACAGCCTGTGGCACAGCGTCAATGCCACGGTCGCCGCCTTCCACGACGCCGAGCGGGCCTGCCACGACAAGATCGTCGCCCTGGTCGGCGGGGAGAAACTCGTCGTCGACGACGGCTCCCACAAGCCGAATATGTACGGCTACAAGGCGAGCGACCTCGACCATGCCGAGGAGACGCCCTGGGGCTCGATGGCGGAGCGCGAGTACACCGGCATCGCCTGGCTGGGCCACCAGGTCAAGAGCTTCGTCTGGGACGGCTTCATCGTCGACGGCGTCTGGGGCACCGTCAAGGGCCTGGGCACCCTTGTCGGCACCGACGGCTGGGACAAGGCGGGCGAGGCCTGGACGGGCCTCGGCAAACTGGCAACCGGCGTGGTGATCAGCTGCACGCCACTGTCCGGTGCCTACTGGGCGGCCCGCGACGACCAACTGCCCGGCTGGCTACGCGACTCGCGCACGGCGGTCAAGGAGACCGGCAAGGCCCTCGTGGCCTACGACCAGTGGGGCAAGAACCCCGCCCGCGCGGCCGGCGGCGTCACCTTCAACGTCCTCACCACGGTTTTCACGGGTGGAGCGGGGGCGGCGGGGAAGGGCGGTGCTGTCGCGAAGACGGTCTCGGCGCTGGGCAAGGCGGGCCGGATCGTCGACCCGATGACGTACGTGGGCAAGGCGGGCAGGTTCGCCTTCGTGAAGGTCGGCGACGCGATGTCGGGCCTGAAGAACCTGCGGGTGGGCTCGACGGTCCACCTGACCGAAGAAACGTTCAAGCTGCCGGAGCAGGGCGCCACCCTGCCCAAACGCCCGGCAAGCCTTCCGGAGAGCGCGGTCCCGTTCCTCGACCCCAAGAACAAGGTCGTCTACCTCGACAAGGAGAGCGGCAAGCTCTTCAACGAACACGGCAAGGAGCTCCAGCCGCCGAAGAAGGAACTCTCGGCCGAGGAACGAGCGGCGGAAGCCGCGAAGTCGCCCGGGCGGCAACCGCAGCACTCCACCGTCTCGGAGCACGAAAAGGTCCCGGTGGCCGCGGGCGTCCACGCGGGCGGCGACGCGACGACGGCGGCGGGGCACGGCGGGGAGCACATACCGACGCACGGCGCGGAGGGCCACGCGGCGGGTGGCGGCATCGGCGGACACACGCCCGGCGGAGCCGCACAGCACGCACGGGATGGCGGTGCGGGCAGCCACGGTGGCCACGCATCACCCCACTCGGGCAGTGGAGCCGGCGGCCACGACATACCGGGCTCCGGCCACGGCACGTCCCCGCGCCCCGGCCATGACACTGTCCCCTCCGGGACAGGCGGTCACAACACCAGCGGCCACGGCGGTCACGGCGACTCCCCATCGTCCCCGCACGAGCCCACCGTCCCGCACCATGGGGATGAGGTCCCACCGCGCGACGGCGGTGGACACGGCGGCGAACACGAGGCACAGGCGGGCAACGCCCACGAGGGCGACGGCCCGCACGCGCCTGGGGAACACCGAACGGAGAATGCCGGTCACGGTGGCGGTGGCGAACATGAAGGGGCTGGAAAGCACGCTCATGACGGTCCTGCAAGCGCCGGGGCAGAATCAGGCTGGGGAGGTGCGGGCTGGGTCGAGGTGCCGACGAATGCGGAGGATCTGGCGATCCACAACGCCGCAGCCAAGTACTACGAGCATGTCCGTGGCACCCCCAACAGCTACGACCTGCCCCGGATCTCGGAACACACAGGCATCGATCAGTCCGTGCTGACGAAGGTCAAGACCCACCTGTTCCGGGCGCAGCACGAAGTGGCGACAGGCCCAGGCGCGGAGAACGTGAAGCGCGGAGCCTTTACCCCGTACCCCCATATCGTCGAGTTGTGGAAGGGTGCCACTGAGGGCACGCTTTCGAAGGCACAGAAAACCCGGTTCCGTCAGCTCATGGCTCATGAGTATGTCGAAAGCCAGCTCATGAAGGCTGGTATGCCCTACATCTCGCCCAACCCCGGAGCCTGGGTTCCTGACGGAGCCGGCGGGTGGGACAAGGCCCGAATGACCCCCGGTAGTGTGCTGGACTTCGGCGCGCACGAAGTTGCGCCGAAGGAGATCGGTGGTGGGCTGAAGCACTGGAAGAGGAGCTTGGGTCTCAAGATCCCGTCCATCACGATCGCCCGGGATCTCTCCAACCTGGATGACATCGTGAAGAGTGCGAAGGAACAGCTGAACAAGAAGGGATGGAACCTCAAGTGACGGACGAAGCACCGCGTGCCCTGCTTGAGCGCCTGCGTGCCATCGACTGGGAGGACGAGGACGCGCCGTACGACCATGCCGTGTCGAGAGCCGCGCTGCTGCGCGAACACTTCCGGCGTACGGCGCTCTGGGCGCGGGCCTTCGGAGCTGAACTGTCCTGGCCCTACATCGACCTCGCCAAGCTCATTGATCCGACGGTACGCGCTGACGACGAGGTTCTCGCCGAGCTGAAGGAATACCTCGACGAGGAGGTGGGGTGGCCTCAGGTGGAGGCGACCCTCGTGGCGGCTGTGCACTGGACCGCCTTCCGGAGTGGGACGCAGATCGCACTCCCCGACCTCGACGACCCGTACGAACCACTCCTGCTCATGTACGAACGGGGCGGCGCTTTCACGATGGAAAGCAACTTCATCGACCTCAACGGAGAGACGTTGCCGGTCAAGCCCTTGCGGGAACATGCCTCCCTGGAGCCGGTCGTCTCACTGGATCCTGCCGTTTTGGACGCCCTCGACCAGCAGGACCAGTGAACTGCAATTCAACGTAAAGCCGTCTAGGCCCAAATCCGCGAAGAGCGCACCACTGGGAAACGAAGCAGGTCGGCTGGTCGGGGCTCCACCGACCCGGGGGTGGAGTGTCTCGACACAGCGGCAGGTGCCCCTTTCAGCAAGCGCCTTCCGATGGGGCAGCGCTGGTAAGGCAGGAAACGCGTGTGAATGAGCGCGGACGACTAAGGCCTTCCGATCCGGTCCACCCATTGGTGGCCAAGGCAGACCGACTGTCATCGGAATGGTTCTACGAATTCTGCGAGAAGTACGGCGTCGACGACCCGGATGAGGCCACTCCGGAGCAGCAGGAGGAGTACGACGAGGCCCTGGATGCGATTCATGCGAGCATCCTTGAGGAGTACGCCGCGGAGCTGACGGAGAAATCCAAGGGGGCTGAGGAAGGTTCTACGTAAGGCAGGCGGGAATCACAGTCGGCCATGCGCAACCGTCACACCATGTACCCGAACCCCATGCGGGGCAGACACCCTTAAAGGGACTGAATAGTGAATCAAGAACTCCGTACGTTCATCACCGGCTACCTCGACGCCGAACAGGGGTATGACACAAGCGGGTGGCTTCACAGGACCCTGCACGGATTCAATCCGACATTCACGGATGCAGTCCGAGATGGGTTCACCGAAGTACTGGAGTCCCGAGAGCTGTCCGTCGAGGACTATGGTCGGACTACCTGGGGAAGATGTTCGACTACCTCTTCGGAAGCCGGCCCGACCAGCCGCTCCCGCCGGAGTAGTCGAGACCGCCCATGGCGTCCGCCTGACGGGAGCCGGGCTCCTACCCCCATTCGCCACCCACCAGGAAGCCACATGAAAGACGTCATAGCCCTCACCCCCAAGATGCCCGACTCCTGGGCCGTCGTGGCAGGGCTCTATGCAGGTGGGCCCGACGTCGAGGCGTCCGGTGTGCACGACGGGGCCGTCGTGCAGTTGCGGGCGGGGGACGGGCGGCCGCTCGTTTCGGTCGAGGCGCCGCTGCTCGTGCACGTGCCCGGGGAAGCCGAGCGGCTGCTCGGGGACGGGGTTGGGGCGCCGGCGGTGCCGTACTGGTGGACCGAGGTGCGGGCCTCGGCCGCGTTGCCGGAAGCCGTGCCGCTCGCCGGGTCCGTGGCAGGGCGGCTCACCGTCCTGCTCGGTGGGGCGGTGTGGCCCGCCGACGCGGCCTCGCTCGATGTCGTCCCGGTGCCCTCCGCGTCCGATGCCGGTGAGGTCACGGCGACCACCGCCGAAGCCGGGCTCGCCGTCGACATCCTCACCGATTCGACTGCGGTCGTGCTCGCCGACCGGCCGGTGGTCGCCCTCAACGCCTGGATGTCGGAGATCCTGCGTACGGTTGCCGCGGCCGGCCTGGCCCTGCAGATCGTCACGCCGCCTCACGTACGCCTCAGCCTTCCCCTCCGTACCGCCCTGGCCGGCGCGCCCAACCGCTGGGTCGTCCAGGACAGCGGAAACCTGTTCCACGACGGGCTTTCCGGTGCGGAACTCCGCTGGGAGAACGGCACCTTCACGCCCGTTCTCACGGAGACGGGCGAAGCGGTGGTCGCCCAGCCCTTCGCGGACGCCGCCCCCTCCTCCGAGCGACAGCTGGTCGTCTCTTTTCGCATCCTGCACGAGCACGTCACCGACGACCTCGTCCTCGGTCGCGCGCTGGAGACCGCCTGGACGGCGCTCGCCGGTACGGCGCCCGCGGGCTGGGGTACCGCCGAGCCCATCAATCTTCCCTGGTCCTCACAGCAGTTGACCGCCTTCGCCCGTGAGCGCTCCCCCGAGCCCACCCATCTCCTCGCCGTCGGCCGGCCCGACCGCCCGGCCCTCGCCACCCTGCGCGTCAGCCGTACCGAGGGCGGGGTGGCCGAGGACGTCACCCTCACTCTCGGGTACGGCGCGCACGAGGCCCCGCCCCTCGACGCCGTCGAGGCCCTCGCCCGTACGCTCGCCGGCGAGCGCGGCCTGACGTCCATGCTCGTCTCGCTGCGCCGGGCCCGGCGTGATCTCACCGTGCCGCCGCGCTTCGCGGCCCCGCCGATTCCGGTTTCCTTCACCCTCGGTGGCGCCGATGTCCGCCGGATCGGACTGGAGCACACTCTGCGTCCGCCGCTCGGCCTCGGCCCCGTACGCCTCGGGCCTGCCGTCCACTATCCCCTGGGCGACGGCACCGACGCCCAGGCCTGGACGGTCCTCCAGCAGCTCTCCGAGCATCTCCAGGCCGTTCCGGCAGGATGACGACCGCGCACCCGGGTCGATCGGGGATCGGTGCGGGCGCGCAGGTTGCCGGGGGCCAGGCGCCGGCGAGCAATGAGCACCCGGGCGGCCCGGCCCTACCCGGTCTACTGGGCCGCGGTCCTCATATCGGCCACGGTGATATCCATCTGGCCGGCGGTCCAGCACATCGACAACTGGACCCAGGTCGCGCTCAACCTGACCAAGCTTCAGCACGGCTCGCGCCCCGGCTCCGCCTGAGACCGATCCCGGCACCGGAGGATGTCCGGGCCGGACGCCACCACGGCCGTCCCGGGCCCGGCGGCCCACCCGTCGGCCTGCCACCCGGACGTCCCACCCGCGCGGAGGAAGGGGCGGTCAGACCCGCTGGATCGTGACGTGCTTGCCCGGCTCCCCGAGCCGGTCGAGCAGGTGCCGGATGTCGTCGGGGTCGGACGTCACGACGGCGGCCCGCGAGCGAACCGCGAGCACCGCCACCGCTCCGTCGGCGGGGTCGGTCGTACCCGACGCGCCGAGCAGTTCCCCGATCTGCCGGGCCAGCGCCTCGTCCATCCCGGCCACGTCACAACCTTTCAGGAGCTGCCCCAGCCGGGCCTGCCGTCCCCCGTCCCGCCACACCTGGGCCAGGACGGGAGCGGGAACCAGCGGCACCCCGCCGGCTGTCAGATAGGCCCGGTGCGCACGCCACACCATCGGATGGGACCTCTCCGCCGCGATCAGCATCCCCGCGTCGTAGACCACGGTCCGTAGTGTGCTCATCCCCGCCCCCTCCCCCGTCGTCAGGCCGCGTCGTGGTCGGCGTCCGCGTTCGTCCCCCAGGGGGGACGGGCGACAGCGTTCATGAAGTCGTCCACCCATGCCTGCTCGTCGGGCGTCGGAGGGCCGACCTGCGCCAGTACCTCTTCCGCTGCCGCCAGCCCCGCCTCGATCTTGGCCGCCCTCTCGGCGGCCCGGGAGAGCCAGGCCGAGACGCTGAGTCCTTCGCGATCGGCAGCCTCCTTGGCAGCGGTCAGGGTCTCACTGGGGATCGTGATGGTGACGCGCTCAAGGCTCATACTCCGGATCATACGAACCGCGGGCCCGGAGGTGGCTCCCTCCGGAGCCACCGTCACCCGATCGGGGAAGGCCCCGGAAAAGCCCGTGGGGGCTCCCCCGGCGAACCGGGGGAGCCCCCACGGGGCGAGGTGCGGCATTACGCCGCGTGCACCACGTCCTTCTCCTCGGCGAAGTGGCACGCCGACTCGTGGGCCGCCGGGGTGCTCTTGCCGGCGAAGACCTCGGGGACCGCCAGGAGGGGGACCTCCTCGGCGCACTTGTCCTGGGCCTTCCAGCAGCGGGTGCGGAAGCGGCAGCCCGACGGGGGGTTGGCCGGGGACGGGACGTCGCCGGTGAGGATGATGCGTTCGCGGCGCTGGCGGGCCTCGGGGTCCGGGACGGGGACGGCCGAGAGGAGGGCCTGGGTGTACGGGTGGGTGGGGTGGTCGTAGATCTGCACGTCGGTGCCGATCTCGGCCATCTTGCCCAGGTACATCACGCCGACGCGGTCGGAGATGTGCCGCACGATGGACAGGTCGTGGGCGATGAAGACGTAGGAGAGGTTGAACTCGTCCTGCAGTCGCTCCATCAGGTTGACGACCTGGGCCTGCACCGAGACGTCCAGCGCCGAGACGGGCTCGTCGCAGATGATGATCTCGGGGTTGAGCGCCAGGCCGCGGGCGATGCCGATGCGCTGGCGCTGGCCGCCGGAGAACTGGTGCGGGTAGCGGTTGATGTACTCGGGGTTGAGGCCCACGACGTCCAGGAGCTCCTGGACCCGCTTGCGGCGGTCGCCCTTGGGGGCGGCCTCCGGGTGGATCTCGAAGGGCTCGCCGATGATGTCGCCGACCGTCATGCGCGGGTTCAGCGAGGTGTAGGGGTCCTGGAACACCATCTGGATGTTGCGGCGCACGGCCTTCAGCGCGCGCCCCGACAGCTTGGTGATGTCCTGGCCCTTGTAGAAGACCTCGCCGGAGGTGGCGGTCTCCAGGGTCATCAGCAGCTTGGCGACGGTGGACTTGCCGCAGCCGGACTCGCCCACGATGCCGAGCGTCTCGCCCTGGTAGAGGTCGAAGGAGACACCGTCGACGGCCTTGACCGCGCCGACCTGCTTCTTGAAGAGGACGCCCTGGGTCAGCGGGAAGTGCTTGACCAGGTTGCGCACCTGCAGGATCGGCTCGCCGCGCTCGACGGGCGCGTCGAGGACGGCCTCGACCTCCTGGGTCGTGGAGGCGTCGCTGACGTGCACCTCGGAGACGTTGGGCGTCGCGGCCTCGTCCTTCTTGCCGGTCTCAGCCATGGATCGTCTCCTTCCAGAAGTGGCACGCGCTGCCACGGCCGGGCATCTCGGTGCCGTCCTGCTCCGCCACCGGCTGCAGCACGGGGACGTCGGTGGTGCAGATGTCCTGCGCCTTGGGGCAGCGGGGGTTGAACGCGCAGCCGGTGGGGATGCGCAGCAGGTTGGGCGGCAGGCCCTTGATGGCGTAGAGCTCCTGGCCCTTCTGGTCCAGCCGCGGGATGGAGTCGAGCAGGCCGCGGGTGTACGGGTGGGCCGGGCGCTTGTAGAGCTCGTGGACGGGGGCGTTCTCGACGATGCGGCCCGCGTACATCACCGCGATCTTGTCGGCGACGTCGGCGACGACGCCCAGGTCGTGGGTGATGAGGATCAGACCCATGTTGTACTCGCGCTGCAGCTCCGCGAGCAGGTCCATCACCTGGGCCTGGACGGTCACGTCGAGCGCCGTCGTGGGCTCGTCCGCGATGATCAGGTCCGGCTCCAGCGCCAGCGCCATCGCAATCATGATGCGCTGGCGCATACCGCCGGAGAACTGGTGCGGATAGTCGCTCACGCGCTGGGCCGCCGCCGGGATGCGCACCCGGTCCATCAGCTCGATGGCCTTGGCCTTGGCGTCCTTCTTGGACATGCCCTGGTGGACGCGGAACATCTCGCCGAGCTGGTAGCCGACGCTGAGCACGGGGTTCAGCGACGACAGCGCGTCCTGGAAGATCATGGCGATCTTCCGGCCGCGGATCTTGCGGCGCTCGTCGGCGGACATGGTGAGCATGTCCTGGCCGCGGTAGAGGATCTGGCCCTGCGGGATGCGGCCGGGCGGCATGTCGAGAATGCCCATGATGGCCTGGGCCGTCACGGACTTGCCGGAGCCGGACTCGCCGAGCACGGCCAGCGTCTCGCCGGAGTCGACGGTGTAGTTGACGCCGTTGACGGCCTTGGCCACGCCCTCGCGGGTGTGGAACTCGACATGCAGGTCGCGCACTTCGAGCAGCGGCGCGCCGTCGTCGCCGGCCTTGCGCGGCTCGGGCACGTTCGTGGTCTTCTCAGTATCGGTGGTCACGTACGCCTCCCTCAGCGCAGCTTGGGGTCGAGGGCGTCGCGCACCGCGTCGCCGAGCATGATGAACGCGAGAACGGTGATGCAGAGCATGCCGGCGGGGAAGAACATCACGTGCGGGTTGTCCCGGATGGAGTCCTTGGCGTCCGAGATGTCGATGCCCCACGAGATGATGGGCTCGGCGAGGCCGAGACCGAGGTAGGACAGCGTGGCCTCGGCCGCGATGTAGCCACCGAGCGCGATCGTGGCGACGACGATGACGGGCGCGATGGCGTTCGGCAGGATGTGCCGGAACATGATGCGCCCGGTGCCGGCGCCGAGCGCCCGCGCCGCCGTCACATAGTCGGCCTGCTTGGTGGTGATCACCGAGCCGCGCATCACGCGGGCGATCTGGGTCCAGCCCAGGAACGCCATGGCGGCCGCCACGACCCACACCTTCCGGTCGGTGAAGCTCACCAGGATGACCATCGAGCCCAGGAAGAAGGGGATGCCGAAGAAGATGTCGGTGAGGCGGGAGAGCAGCGAGTCGATCCAGCCGCCGTAGTAGCCGGCGAGCATGCCGACCAGGCCGCCCACCACGGTGACGGCGAGGGTGACGAGCACGCCGACGCTGATGGAGGCGCGGGCACCGTAGACGACACGCGCGTAGATGCTGCGACCCTGCTTGTCGTAGCCGAACCAGTCGGCCGAGAAGACGTCGCCGTACGAGGGCTTGGTCAAAAAGTGGTGCGTCAGGTCGCCGTTGCGCGGGTTGGTGCTGGTGAACAGCTGCGGGAAGACCGCCATGACCAGCAGGAAGACGATCAGCAGCGCCGAGATGACGAAGAGCGGGTTGCGCCGCAGGTCGCGCCAGGCGTCGCTCCACAGGCTGCGCGGCTTGCCGGCGGCGGGTGCCGCCACGACCGCCGCCTCGCCGGCCGCCGCCGCGGTCTCCACCGCGCCGGTGTCAGGGGTCTTGGTCACGTCAGGCATACCGGATCCTCGGGTCCAGGACCGCGTAGAGCAGGTCGACGATCAGGCTGGTGAGCAGGAAGACGAGGACCAGCACGGTCACGATGCCGACGGTGGTGACGCCCTCGCCCTGGTTGACAGCCCGGTAGAGCTGCATGCCGACGCCCTGCACGTTGAAGATGCCCTCGGTCACGATGGCGCCGCCCATCAGGGCGCCGATGTCGGTGCCGAGGAAGGTGACGACCGGGATGAGCGAGTTGCGCAGCAGGTGCACGCCGACGATGCGGCGCCGCGGCAGGCCCTTGGCGAGTGCGGTGCGCATGTAGTCGGAGCGCAGGTTCTCGCTGATGGTGGTGCGCGTCAGGCGCGCGACGTACGCCAGCGAGAGCGAGCCGAGAACGGCGCCCGGCAGGATCAGCTGGGTGATGTCCTCGGAGTCCTTGACGTTGGGCGTCACCCAGCCCAGTTCGACGCCGAAGACCGTCTGGAAGATGTAGCCGAGGACGAAGACCGGCACCGAGATCACCAGCAGGGTGAAGATCAGGACGATGGTGTCCAAGGCGCGGCCGGCCTTCAGGCCGGCGAGGACGCCGAGGGTGATGCCGAGGACGACCTCGATGACGAACGCGACGATCGCCAGCCGGATGGTGACGGGGAACGCCTCGCCCATCACGTCGGAGACCTCGCGACCACCGAAGGTCTTGCCGAAGTCGCCCTGGAACAGCTTGCCCATGTAATCGAGGTATTGCTGCCACAGGGGCTTGTCGAGCCCGAAGTCATGGCGAAGCTGCGCGACCTGGGCGGGGTCGGGCACCTTGTCGCCCCACAGCGCCGCGATCGGGTCGCCGGGGAGCCAGTGCACCATGAGGAAAATCAATAGCGTGGTCCCGATGAAGACCGGGATCATCTGGAGCAGTCGCCGCGCGACGTAGCGCCCCATCATGCCTCCATGTCAGTCGCAGCCCGCGGCGCCGGGCGGCCGATGCCCCTGTGGTGGTGGGGGGATTGACCGGCTTTCAGCGAGTGCCGCCCGGCGTCGGCGGGTGCGCCGGTGCCGCCGACGAATGCGGCGGCACCGGCTGTGCGGTTGGTGTCAGGGGTGAGCTACTTCTGCTTGACCTGGATCTGGCCCAGCAGCGGCTCGCCGTCCTGACCGTACTTGATCTTCCCGTAGACCTTGGTGGACTGACCGGAGTTGATCGCGTAGTACCACAGCGGGATGGAAGGCATCTTCTTCTGCAGGACCTTCTCGGCGTCCTGGTACAGCTTCACCGACTCGTCGAGGGAGTTGACGTTGTCGGCCTTGGCGACCATCTCGTCGAACTCCTTGTTCTCGTAACCGCCCTGGTTGCCGTCGGCCTTGGAGCCGAACAGGTCACGCAGGAAGTTGGAGTTGACGGGGTAGTCGAGGTTCCAGCCGGACCGGTAGAGCGACTTGACCTGCTTCTTCTCGCGGGTGTCGAGGTCCGCCTTGAAGTTCGGCTTGGAGTCGCCGACGCAGTCGACGCCGGTGTTGGTGCGGATGCTGTTGCAGACCGCGTCGACCCACGGCTTGTGGTTCAGGTCGGCGTTGTACTGGATGAAGATCTTGTTGCCCGGGACGCCGCCGCCGTCCTTGATGAGCTGCTTGGCCTTCTCCGGGTTGAAGGTGCAGGCCTCGCCGCAGGAGTTGGCCTGGTAGCCGAGCACACCCTTGGCCACCCAGCTGTTGGCCGGGACACGGGTGCCGTGGAGGGTGGTCTTGGTGATGGTGTCGCGGTCGATCGCCATCGACAGGCCCTGGATGACCTTGTTGTCGACGTTCTTCCACTGGTCGGAGTAGTACGCGATCGCAACGGTCTGGACCGCGGAGAACTCGACGGTGGCCGCACGGTCGCCGAGGTCCTGCTTGTAGGTGGTCAGCGACGTGTCGGGGATCTGCTCGACCCAGTCGAGGTTGTCCGAGCGCAGGTCGTTGTAGGCGGCGTCGGCGGTGGTGTAGTTCTTGAAGGTGATGCCGCCGTTCTTGGCCTTGTCCGGACCGGAGTAGCCGTCGAACCGCTTCACGACGATCTTGTCGTTGTGGTTCCAGGAGACGAACTGGTACGGGCCGTTGCCGACCGGGTGCTCACCGAAGCCCTTGGGGTCCTTGAAGAACGCCTTCGGCAGCGGGGCCCACACGATGTAGCCCAGCTTGTAGTTGAAGTACGGGACCTTGGTCTTCAGGGAGATGGTGAACTCGTTGTCGTTCACCACCTTCAGACCGGACATCGTGTCCGACTTCGGGTCGCCCTTGTCCGGGTGGACGTCGTCGAAGCCCTCGATGTCGCTGAACCAGTTCGAGTTGATCTGGTTGTTCTTGGTGTTGGCCGACCAGTTCCAGGAGTCCACGTAGGACTGCGCGGTGACGGTCTCGCCGTTGTGGAACTTCCAGCCCGGCTTGAGCTTGACCGTCCAGTGCTGGGCGTCGGTGGAGGTGACCGACTCGGCGTTGACGGGGACGATCTTGCCGGTGCCCGGCTCGTACGTCACCAGACCCGAGAACAGGGTCTTGAGGACCCGGTGGCCCTGCGTCTCCTTGGCGTTCGCCGGCTGCAGCGCGTTCTGCGGCTCACTGGTGTGAACGGTGATCGTGCCGTTCGGGTCCGGCTTGCCGGCGTTCACATCGCTGCCGCTGTCCTTGTCACCGCCGCAGGCCGTTGCGGCCAGCGCCACAACTATGGCGGTCGCGACCCACTTGGCGCTCCTGGCACCGCGCATGGGTATGCCTCCTCAAGAGTCCACTTTTCTTTACGAGTGAGGCGCCGGTCCCAGCTGACACCCCTGACAGCACGACGGAACCGGCACCTCGAGTGTGCTCGTGAGTCGGCGCTCCCCACAGCGCGTGACCCATTGACCCGAGCTCAGTGAACCCAACTATTAAGTACAGCCGCCCTTTAAACCACTCTTACTGGGTCTCGCTTTGGTCACATCGATCATCGCGACCTGTTCGAAATCCGGACAAAGCCAGCACAGACAGACACCTACGAAACGGACTGTTAACGCGGCAAGCGGAGGGAGTTGCCCGACTTCCGGCCGCCTCCCGGCCGCTTCCGGACAGCCCCCGTCCGGCTTCCGGACACGCCGACGGCCCGGCACCCCGCGGGAAGCGGGGTGCCGGGCCGTCGTACGGAAGAGGGCCTGCCCTTAGCCGTGCTTGGCGCGGGACGCGGTGCGGCCGCGCTCCTTCTGGTCCAGGACGACCTTGCGGATGCGCACGGCCTCCGGGGTCACCTCGACGCACTCGTCGTCGCGGCAGAACTCCAGCGACTGCTCCAGCGACAGCTTGCGCGGCGGGACGATCGCCTCGAAGGAGTCGGCGGAGGAGGAGCGCATGTTGGTGAGCTTCTTCTCCTTGGTGATGTTGACGTCCATGTCGTCGGAGCGCGAGTTCTCGCCGACGATCATGCCCTCGTACACCTCGGTGCCCGGGTCGACGAACAGCACGCCGCGCTCCTGCAGGTTGGTCATCGCGAACGCGGTGACCGCACCGGCGCGGTCGGCGACCAGGGAGCCGTTGTTACGGGTCTGCAGGGTGCCGAACCACGGCTCGTGGCCCTCGTGGATCGAGTGGGCGATGCCCGTACCGCGGGTGTTCGTCAGGAACTCCGTACGGAAGCCGATCAGGCCACGGGACGGGACGACGAACTCCATGCGGACCCAGCCGGAGCCGTGGTTGGACATGTTGTCCATCCGGCCCTTGCGGACGCCCATCAGCTGGGTGACGGCACCCATGTGCTCCTCGGGCACGTCGATCGTCATGCGCTCGACGGGCTCGTAGGTCTTGCCGTCGACCTCCTTGGTGACGACCTGGGGCTTGCCGATGGTCATCTCGAAGCCCTCGCGGCGCATCTGCTCGACCAGGATGGCCAGCGCCAGCTCACCGCGGCCCTGCACCTCCCAGGCGTCGGGGCGCTCGGTGTCCAGGACGCGCAGCGAGACGTTACCGATCAGCTCGCGGTCCAGACGGTCCTTGACCTGGCGGGCGGTGACCTTGCGGTCCTTGACGGCGGACTTGGCGTCCGCGCCCTTGCCCGTGCCACCGCGGCCGACCAGCGGCGAGGTGTTCGTACCGATGGTCATGGAGATCGCCGGCTCGTCGACCGTGATCAGCGGCAGCGCGACCGGGTTCTCCGGGTCGGCCAGCGTCTCACCGATCATGATGTCCGGGATGCCCGCGACGGCGCAGATGTCGCCCGGGCCCGCCTTCTCGGCCGGCTTGCGGGTGAGCGCCTCGGTCATCATCAGCTCGGAGATGCGGACGTTCGAGATCGAGCCGTCGCGCTTGATCCAGGCCACGGTCTGGCCCTTGCGCAGCTCGCCCTGCTCGACGCGCAGCAGCGCGATACGGCCGAGGAAGTTGTCGGCGTCGAGGTTGGTGACGTGCGCCTGCAGCGGCGCGTCCTCCTCGTACGTCGGAGCCGGGATGTGCTCCAGGATCGTGGAGAAGAACGGCTCCAGGTTGGTGGAGTCCGCCGGAACCGTGCCGTCCTCCGGCTTGGTCAGCGAGGCGATGCCGTCACGGCCGCAGGCGTAGACGATCGGGAACTCGATCTGGTCCTCGTCGGCGTCCAGGTCCAGGAACAGGTCGTAGGTCTCGTTGACGACCTCGTCGATGCGCGAGTCCGGGCGGTCGGTCTTGTTGATGCACAGGATGACCGGCATCCGGGCCTGCAGGGCCTTGCGGAGCACGAAGCGGGTCTGCGGCAGCGGACCCTCGGAGGCGTCCACGAGCAGCACGACGCCGTCCACCATCGACAGACCGCGCTCGACCTCGCCACCGAAGTCGGCGTGGCCCGGGGTGTCGATGATGTTGATCGTGATCGGGTCCCCGCCGTCCTTGGGGTGATACTTCACCGCCGTGTTCTTGGCGAGGATCGTGATGCCCTTCTCACGCTCCAGGTCGTTCGAGTCCATGACCCGGTCGTCGACGGAGTCGAGCTGGTGGGCGGCGAAGGCACCGGCCTGCTTGAGCATGGCGTCGACGATGGTCGTCTTGCCGTGGTCGACGTGGGCGACGATGGCGACATTACGGATGTCGTGGCGCGTGGGCATACGTGGGGCGCTTCTCCCGGGTAGGTGACGGCTCGCGCACGGAGTCTGCACGCGGCCCTGCCGGGCGACACGCCACGGCCTCACCCCATGGTACGGGGCGCTGCCGCGTACGGCGCCCCGGGATCACCCCTACCCACTGTGACCTGCGGTTTTCTCCGGAGCTCCGCCCCGGACCCCGGGTAGCGCCCCGTAAGGGGCGCGGGGAACTGCGCGATCGGCCACCGGCGGCCCGCAGCCGACATGCACTCCGTCTGCGGGCACGTCGTGGCTTGTCGCGCAGTTCCCCGCGCCCCTTACGGGGCGCCGAGGCGCCCCCGCGTGGCGGGGCCGCCGAAGGTGGGCGGGTGGAGGGACAGCAGGACGATGCCGCCGCGCAGGGCGCCGGCCAGGGCCCGGGCCCGTTGCGTCGTCGCCGGCTCGTACGACGCGTCGTACACCAGCACGTCGTCCTCGGCCAGCGCCCGCGCCTGGCGGGCCAGCGCCTCGGCCCGCGCCGCCGCGCCGGGCAGCGGCAGGAGGCGCTGGGCCTCGGCGAGCCGGGTGCGGGCGCGCACGCCGACGGCGCCCCGGTGGGTGGCGAGGTGGTCGCGCGCGGCGGCGACCTGCGCGCGGGCCGCGAGCAGGGCGCGGGCCGGTCCGCCGGGCAGGGCGGCGGCGCCGTCGAGCAGGCGCAGGACTTCGCGCGGGTCGCAGGAGGGTTCCTTGGCCATGGCCCGCCGGGCCTCCTCGACGGCGGCCGCGGCCTGCGGGCAGGCGGCGGCTTCGGTGAGGGCGTCGCGGAGGCGTCCGGGGGCGGCGGTCAGCTCGTGGGTGTGGCGTATGACGGCGGTGGTGAGGGTGCGGGCCTGGTGGAGGGCGGCTTCGGCGGCACGCAGGGAGAGGGCGGCGTGGTCGGTGTCGTGGACGAGGAGGGCGGTGCGGGCCTCGGCGAGGGCGGTGTCGGCGAAGGCGAGCCGGTCGCGGGCCTGCTCGGGGTGGGGGGCGACGGGGGTGAGGGCGGTGGGGGCGGTGCGGCAGCGGGCGAGGGCGGTGAGGGCGGCGTCGGCGGCGTCGAGGCGCAGGACGAGGGAGCGGGCGGCGGTCTCGGCGAGGTCGAGGACGGCGGCGGCTTGGTTGCGCAGGTCGCGCAGCCGGTCGAAGGCGGCGGACTCGGCGTCGAGGCGCCGGTTGGCGCTGGTGCAGCGGGAGCAGATCTCGTCGAGGCGGTGGCGGCGGGCGTCCTCGTCGGTGGGGGGTGTGCGGTCGAGTTCGTGGCGGAGCCGGAAGGCGGCGGCGAGCTCGGCGCGGGCGTAGGCGACGGCTTCGGCGAAGGGCCGGGTGGCGGTGCGGCCGAGCTGGGCGGTGGCGAAGAGGAGTTCCTCGGCGCTGGTGTGCACGGCGTCGTCGGTGGCGACGAGGGTGTGGGCGGCTTCGGCGTCGAGTTCGGGCAGGGGGGTCAGGGGTTGTGCCATGCGGGCGAGGCCGGGTTCGGTGCCGGTGGCGACGGCGACGGTGACGGCGGCGGCGAGGTCGGCGGGGGCTCCGTCGGGGCACAGGCCGCCTTCGCGGAGGGCGGCGCGGCGCAGTCGGGCGAGGCGGGTGCGGCGGGAGCGGCGGGAGCACAGGTGCAGGCCGGTCAGGACGAGGGCGGCGCCGACGGCGATGGGCAGCCAGACGGAGCGTTCGCCGGGGAGGAGCCCGTCGCTGCCGGGGTCCTTGCTGCCGGGGCGCAGGGCGGGGGTGCGGACGGGTTGGCCGCGCAGGACGGCGCGGTAGCCGTCGGCGGCGCCGACGGCGGCGCCGGCCCAGTCGTGTTCCTTCAGGGCGGGTTCGACGGCGGTGGCGGCGACGCGTTTGAGCTGGTCGGGGCGGAAGCCGGAGTCCTTGTCGGCGGAGACGGCGTACTGGCCGCCGTGGGTGGCGATGGCGAGAAGGACGTCGTGGGGGCCGAAGCCGTTGCGGTCGGCGGTGGCGTCGGCCCAGGCCTGGGCGGCGCGGCCGGAGAAGTCGTGGACGTAGGTGACGTAGAGCTGAACGTGCTGGGTGGCGTGGAGGGTTTCGAGGGCGGCCTCGACCTGGCCGCGCCGGTGGCCGAGGGCGCCGACGGTGTCGGTGATGTGGCCGGGGGCGTCGAGGTCGAGGGGGGCGTCGGCGCGGGAGGCGGGTGCGGCGGGCAGCAGCAGGGCGCAGAGCGCGAGGAGGGCGCCGACCATGGCCCAGCCAGGCGCCCTCGGCCCGTACCCCCACGAAAGCCGCGTCACATTTTGGAGCGTATGACCGGATTGGCCGATCCGCTACCCGGAGCATGCCGCCCAATGCGGAGTGTAGTCACGCGCCGGTCACCCGCCCCGTGCGCCCCCTGGACCGCGCCCCGGCCGTGGCCCGGGCCCCGCCTCGGCCATGACCCGGGCCCCGCCTCGGCCACGCCTCAGCCGCGCCTCCGGCGGATCTTGCTGCCGAGCCAGACCAGCGGGTCGTACGAGCGGTCGACGACGCGCTCCTTCAGCGGGATCAGCGCATTGTCGGTGATCTTGATGTGCTCGGGGCAGACCTCCGTGCAGCACTTGGTGATGTTGCAGTAGCCCAGGCCGTGGTCGTCGCGGGCGCCCTTCCTGCGGTCGACCCCGGCCTCGGCGGCGGCGTCCAGCGGGTGCATGTCCAGCTCGGCGACGCGCATGAGGAAGCGGGGCCCGGCGAAGGCGGTCTTGTTCTCCTCGTGGTCGCGCACCACGTGGCAGGTGTTCTGGCACAGGAAGCACTCGATGCACTTGCGGAACTCCTGGACGCGCCCGACGTCCTCCTGCTGCATCCGGTACTGCCCCGGGCCGAGCTCCGCCGGCGGCACGAAGGAGGGCACCTCGCGCGCCTTGGCGTAGTTGTACGACACGTCCGTGACCAGGTCGCGCACCACGGGGAAGGTCCGCATCGGGGTCACCGTGATCGTCTCGGCCTGGTCGAAGACCGACATCCGGGTCATGCACATCAACCGCGGCCGGCCGTTGACCTCGGCGCTGCACGAACCGCACTTGCCCGCCTTGCAGTTCCAGCGCACGGCCAGGTCGGGCGCGGCGGTGGCCTGCAGGCGGTGGATGATGTCGAGGACGACCTCGCCCTCGTTGACGGCCACCTCGTAGTCGACGAGGCGGCCACCGTCCTTATCACCCCGCCACACCTTGAAGTGGGCCTGGTAACTCATGAGGTGAGCTCCTCGTCCGTCAGGTACTTGGTCAGTTCTTCCTTCTCGAACAGCGCCAGCAGGTCCTCGCGGATCGGGGCCGTCTCGACGCGGTCCAGGCGGATCAGGCCGAGGGCCGAGTCGGCCGCGGCCAGTCCGGCGGACTCGTCGGCGAGCCGGCACACGAGGTGGATGCGCCGCCAGCGCCGGTCCATGCCGGGGTGGTCGTCGCGGGTGTGGCCGCCGCGGCTCTCGGTGCGCTCCAGGGCCGCCCGGGCCACGCACTCGCTGACCAGCAGCATGTTGCGCAGGTCCAGGGCCAGGTGCCAGCCGGGGTTGAACTGCCGGTGGCCCTCCACCCCGGCCCGCCGGGCCCGGGTGCGCAGCCCGGCGAGGCGGTGCAGCGCCTCCTCCATCTCCCCGGCCCGCCGGATGATGCCGACCAGGTCGCCCATGGTCTGCTGCAGCTCCTGGTGCAGGGTGTACGGGTTCTCGGCCGGGGCCCCGGCGGCGCCGGTGCCGGCCCCCTCCGCGCCGAAGGGGCGCAGCGCCTCGGCCGCGGCGAGCTCGACGTCGGCGTCGGCCACGGCGGGGGCGGCGCCGGTGGCGAATCCGGCCGCGTACCGGGCCGCGTACAGCCCCGCGCGGCGCCCGAAGACCAGCAGGTCGGACAGGGAGTTGCCGCCCAGCCGGTTGGAGCCGTGCATGCCGCCGGCGACCTCGCCGGCGGCGAACAGGCCGGGCACGCCCTCGGCGGCGGCGGTGTCCGGGTCGACCGCCACGCCGCCCATGACGTAGTGGCAGGTGGGGCCGACCTCCATGGGCTCGGCGGTGATGTCGACGTCCGCCAGCTCCTTGAACTGGTGGTGCATCGAGGGCAGCTTGCGCTGGATGACCTCGGCCGGCATGCGGGTGGACACGTCCAGGAACACCCCGCCGTGCGGGGAGCCGCGCCCGGCCTTGACCTCGGCGTTGATGGCGCGGGCGACCTCGTCGCGCGGCAGCAGCTCGGGCGGTCTGCGGTGGCGGTCGGGGTCGGTGTACCAGCCGTCGGCCTCGGCCTCGGTCTCGGCGTACTTCTCCCGGAAGACGTCCGGGATGTAGTCGAACATGAAGCGCTTGCCGTCGCTGTTGCGCAGCACCCCGCCGTCGCCCCGCACCGACTCGGTGACCAGGATGCCCTTGACGGACGGCGGCCAGACCATGCCGGTGGGGTGGAACTGCACGAACTCCATGTTGACCAGCCGGGCCCCGGCCAGCAGCGCCAGCGCATGCCCGTCCCCGGTGTACTCCCAGGAGTTCGAGGTCACCTTGAAGGACTTGCCGATGCCGCCGGTGGCCAGCACCACGGCGGGGGCCTCGAAGACGAAGAAGCGCCCCGACTCGCGCTCGTAGCCGAAGACGCCCGCGACCCTGCCGCCATCTTTGAGGATGCGGGTGACGGTGCACTCCTGGAAGACCTTCAGGCGTGCCTCGTAGTCCCCGTACTCCCGCTGGTCCTCCTGCTGCAGGGAGACGACCTTCTGCTGGAGCGTGCGGATGAGCTCCAGGCCGGTGCGGTCGCCGACGTGCGCGAGCCGCGGGTACTCGTGGCCGCCGAAGTTGCGCTGGGAGATCAGCCCGTCGGGCGTGCGGTCGAACACCGCGCCCCACGTCTCCAGCTCCCAGACCCGGTCGGGGGCCTCCTGCGCGTGCAGTTCGGCCATCCGCCAGTTGTTGAGGAACTTGCCGCCGCGCATGGTGTCGCGGAAGTGCACCTGCCAGTTGTCGTTGCGGTTGACGTTGCCCATGGAGGCGGCGATGCCGCCCTCCGCCATCACCGTGTGCGCCTTGCCGAACAGCGACTTGCAGATGACCGCGCACCGCAGCCCCTGCTCGCGCGCCTCGATGGCCGCGCGCAGCCCGGCGCCGCCGGCCCCCACCACGACGACGTCCCAGGACTGCCGGTCCACCTGTGGCATCAGAACGTGACCCCTCTTTCGATGAAGAACTCCCGGTCGCGGCCGCGCGGCTAGAACAGGCGCGGGTCGGCGAAGGCGCCGCTGGAGACCAGGTAGACGTACAGGTCGGCCACCGCCACGCTCACCAGCGAGGCCCAGGCCAGCAGCATGTGGCGGGCGTTGAGCGCGCTGACCCAGCCCCACATGCGGTAGCGCACGGGGTGCTTGGAGAAGGTGCGCAGCCGGCCGCCCACGATGTGCCGGCAGGAGTGGCAGGAGAGGGTGTACGCCCAGATCAGGACGATGTTGGCGAGCAGCACCAGCGTCCCCAGGCCCATGTGCCCCCAGGCGCCGTGGGCGTCACGGAAGGCGAGGACGGCGTCGAAGGTGAGCACTCCCGCGACCAGCACCGCGAAGTAGAAGAAGTAGCGGTGGACGTTCTGCAGGATCAGCGGGAAGCGGGTCTCGCCGCTGTAGCGGGCGTGCGGCTCGGGCACCGCGCAGGCCGGGGGCGAGGCCCAGAAGCCCCGGTAGTAGGCCTTGCGGTAGTAGTAGCAGGTCAGCCGGAAGCCCAGCGGGAAGATCAGGATCAGCAGGGCGGGCGAGAGCCGCCACCAGGACCCGATGAGCTGCCAGTCGGCGCCGCCGTTCATGTCCACGCAGTTCGCGGCCAGGCAGGGCGAGTAGAACGGGGAGACGTAGGGCGCGGCGTAGTAGTGGTCGCCGGCGAAGGCGCGCCAGGTGGAGTAGGCGACGAAGGCGAGCAGCCCGGCGGCGGTGGCGGCCGGCGTCAGCCACCAGCGGTCGCGGCGCAGGTGGCGGGCGGCGATGGCGGCCCGGGAGGCGTGATGGACGCCGCGGGCCGCCGGAACGGCGGCCGCGGCGGGTGCTTCGGGGTCGGTACCAGTGGCCAAGACGGGACTCCGTCGGTGGAGTGGAGGTCGGGGACGACAAGGACGGTCGAACGGCCGGTCAGGGGGCGCGCCGGTCCCGGCAGCCGAGCCCCTCCTCGTCGGCGTCCCTCCACAGCGAGGCGTCGTACGGGGTGTCGGGGATCGTCACCAGCTGGACGGGCCGCGCCTCCGCGGCGGCGGGGGTGCCCGCGCGCAGCAGCGCGAGGTCCTCGCGCAGGTGACCGGCGTCGAGGCGCAGGCGGCGCATCTCCAGGCCCTTGCCCAGATGCTGCTCCAGCCGGCCGATCGCACGGTCCAGGTCTTCGAGAGAACGCTCGATGACGGTCAACTCATCTTTGACGGACATGGTTTGGCCTTCCGCTTCGATGATTGCGGGTGCCGCCGGTCATGCGACAGGAAGTGTCGCGCGTCACACCCCTCGGAGGGAAGATAGCCTCCCGGATCGCCCGTTCGCGGGAGCGCGATCGGCGCCGCACCGGTGACGGCCGACATTCCCCCAGGCGAGTGGCGTGCACGAGGGAGGCGACGTGTCGGCGCGTCTTCGCGTGGAGGGTCGCCTTCAGTGGGCGGCATGTGGTCCTCGCGCACCCGGCCCCGCACCACCCGGGCCCGTACCCCCCGGTCCCGTACGTTCCGCTCCCTCGCCCTGCCGGCCGCCGCGCTGGTGGCGCTGCCCGTGCTGGCGGGCTGCGCGGGCGGAGGCGAGGACGAGGCCGAGGGCCCGGCCGCCCCGCCGGACATCGCCGCCGTCCCCCGCGCCAAGGTCGCCGACCAGGGCACCCTGACCTGGGCCGTGGACGCGCTGCCCGCCACCTACAACGCCTTCCACGCGGACGCCGACGAGACCACGCAGCGCGTCGCGGGAGCCGTGCTGCCGGCGCTGTTCACCCTCGACGAGCGCGGGCGGCCCCGGCGCAACCCCGACTACCTGACCGACGCCTCCGTCGTGAGCAGCAAGCCGCACCAGGTGGTGCGCTACAAGCTCAACCCCAAGGCCGTCTGGAGCGACGGCACGGCCGTCTCCGCCGCCGACTTCGCGGCGCAGTGGAAGGCACTGCGCGGCAAGGACAGTGCGTACTTCGCGGCCCGCAACGCCGGCTACGAGCGGATCGACCGGGTCGAGCAGGGCGCGAACGCCCACGAGGTGAAGGTGACCTTCGCCCGGAACGACGCCGACTGGCGGGCCCTGTTCACGCCGCTGTACCCGAAGGCGCTCACCAACGACGCCTCGGCCTTCAACGACACCTCCCGCAAGGAGCTGCCACTGGCCGCGGGCCCCTTCCAGGTCGCCGAGCGCGACCAGCAGCAGGGGACGCTGGCCCTGGCGCGCAACCCCCGGTGGTGGGGCGAGCGCGCCAAGCTCGACCGGATGGTGCTGCGGGCCGTGCCGCGCGAGCAGCGCGTCGAGGCCCTGGCCGGCGGCAAGGTCGACCTGGCCGAGATCACCCCCGCCGCGGCCGAACGCATCATGAAGGCGAACGCGGCGAAGGGCACGCAGGAGCCGCCGGGCGACGCGGGCAAGGCCGGCTCGGCCGCCGCGCCCGGCACCGGCCCGGCCACCGGGCCCTCCGTCCGCACACCGCTGGCCAGCCCGGCGATGGCGAGCCCCCCGGCGGTCAGCCCGTCGGTGCGCACGCCCATGGTCTCGCCGTCCCTGATGTCCCCCTCCGTGGCCGTGCCGTCCACCGCCAAGCGCCCGGGCACGCCGCGCTCCGACGGGGCGAACAAGCCGGTCGCCGCGGACGCGACCCTGCTGCGCGGCCTGATGGTCCGCCGCTCCCTGGAGCCCGCCTACACCCAGCTCGCCCTCAACGGCGCCTCCGGCCCGCTGGCCGACGAGCGGGTGCGGCGCGCGATCGTACGGGCCGTGGACCGCAAGGCGCTCGCCGAGTACGTGCTCGGCCCGCTCGGCCTGCCCGTCGAACCGCTCGGCAGCCACCTGCTGGTGGCCGGTCAGCCCGGGTACGCCGACCACAGCGACGCCGTCGGCTCGGTCGACCTCAAGGCCGCCATGGACCTGCTCGCCGACGCCGGCTGGAAGGAGGGCCACGGCGCCGCCCCGGCGAGGAAGGCCGCCCACCTGCCGGTCGTCGGCGGCCTGGACCCGAGCGACGACCCCGAGGACGAGGAGACCGCGGAGTCCCCCGATGAGTCCCCCCTCTCATCCCCCTACGCCTCCCCCTACGGCGACGAGGCCGACGGCAAGGGCCGCGGCGACACCGGCGGCCGCGCGGCGGCCGCGCCGGCCCGCTTCAAGGACGGCCGCAAGCTCGTCCTGCGCTTCGTCCTGCCGAACAGCTCCGGCGCCGAACCGCTGCGGGCGGTCGGCGAGCGCATCGCCCGGCAGCTGGACGCGATCGGGGTGCGCACGGAGCTGGTGAAGGTCGAGGACGCGGTGTTCTTCAAGGAGAACATCTCCAAGGGCAAGTTCGACCTCGCACTGTTCGGCTGGCCCACGGGGGCCTTCCCGGCCACGGACGCCCGCCCGGTCTTCGCCAAGCCGCAGCCGGCACCGGACGGGTCGCTGACGGTGGAGCAGAACTACACACGGGTGGGCACGGACCAGATCGACCAGTTGTTCGACAAGGCGTCGGCGGAGCTGGACGAGGAGACCTCCCACGACCTGCTCGCCCAGGCCGACGCCCGCATCTGGGCAGCGGCGGGCTCGCTCCCGCTGTACCAGCGACCGGAACTGGTGGCGACACGGCGCACGGTCGTCAATGCGGGAGCCTTCGGCATGGCGAGCCCGCGCTACCAGGACATCGGCTTCCTGCGGAACTGACCCGGGGGCTCCGCCCCCGGGCCCCCGGGCGGCACCCCATCTGCGGGCGCGTCGTGGCTTGTCGCGCAGTTCCCCGCGCCCCTGACGGGGCACTGCATGATCCGCCGGACACGGCCTAGTACAGGCTCAGCAACGCCTCCACCGCGTCCGGGGCCGGGGAGTCCTCGTCCGGGAGGCTCAGTTCGAACCAGACCGTCTTGCCGAGCGGCGTCCGCCTGCTGCCCCACGCCGCGCTGAGCAGGCCGACGAGCTGCAGGCCGCGCCCGCCCTCGTCCGTGTCGCGGGCCCGCCGGCGCCGCGGCTGGACGTGGCCGCCGTCCCACACCTCGCACACCAGCGTGCGGTCCAGCAGCAGCCGCAGCCGGATCTCCCCCTCGCCGTACCGCAGCGCGTTGGTCACCAGTTCGCTGACGAGCAGCTCGGAGGTGTCGACGAGGTCGTCCAGGCCCCAGCTCTCGAGCTGCTCGCGCGCCAGCTCGCGGGCGCGGGCCACGGAGCGCGGCTCGGGCGGGAGGGTCCAGTCGCCGACGCAGCCGGGGCGCAGGCCGCGCAGGCGGGCCATGAGCAGGGCGATGTCGTCCTCGCCGTGGTGGGTGTTCAGGGCGCCGAGCACGTGGTCGCAGACGTCCTCCAGCGGCCGGTCGGGGTCCTGGAGGGCGTCGCGGAAGGCCTGCAGGCCCTCGTCGAGGGGGTGGTCGCGGGATTCGACGAGGCCGTCGGTGTAGAGGGCGAGCAGGGCGCCGTCCGGCAGCTCGACCTCCGTCTCCTCGAAGGGCTCGCCGCCCACGCCCAGCGGCATGCCGGGCGGCACGTCGAGCAGCATGGCCGGCTCGCCGGCCTCGACGAGCACCGGCGGCAGGTGGCCGGCGTTGGCGACGGTGCAGCGCCGGGTGACGGGGTCGTAGACGGCGTACACGCAGGTGGCGAGGTAGACCTCGGAGAGGTCGGCGGGGCGGACGGAGCCGCGCACGCCGCGGGAGGCGGACTGCTTGCCGCCGGGGCGGCCGAGCCCGTGGGCGATCTCGTCGAGGGCGGAGAGCACCTCGGCGGGCTCCAAGTCGAGCATGGCGAGGGTGCGCACGGCGGTGCGCAGTTCGCCCATGGCGACGGCGGCGCGCAGGCCGCGGCCCATGACGTCGCCGACGACGAGTGCCGTGCGGTGTCCGGGCAGTTCGATGACGTCGAACCAGTCGCCGCCGACCTCGGTGGCCGCGTTGCCGGGCAGGTAGCGGCAGGCGATCTCGACGCCGGCGGCCTCCGGGTCGCCGGGGGGCAGCAGGCTGCGCTGGAGGATGAGGGCGCGCTCGTGTTCGCGCCGGTAGAGGCGGGCGTTGTCGATGCAGACGGCGGCGCGGGCGGCGAGTTCGACGGCGAGGGCGGTGTCGCGCTCGCCGAAGGGCTCGCTGCCCTTGGTGCGGGAGAACTGGGCGAGGCCGAGCACGGTGTCGCGGGCGACCATGGGCACGGCGAGGGTGGAGTGGACGACGGCGCCGAGCTCGGGGCCGTCGTCGCTCTCGCGGCCGGGGACGACCTGGACGTGGGCGGTGCGCAGGGCCTGGGCGCAGGGCGAGTGGAAGGGGTAGCGGTGGACCTCGCCGACCTGGACGGGCTTGCTGTCGGCGGCGTCGAGGGGGGCGCCGGAGACGGCGCTGGAGTAGGCGACGCGGCGCAGTTCGGCGCTGCCGTCGGCGAGCCCGGGCGGGGCCTCGTCACCGGCGAGCAGGCCCTGGTAGAGGTCGACGGAGGCCAGGTCGCAGAACTGCGGGACGGCGACGTCGAGGAGTTCGCGGGCGGTCTTCTCCAGGTCGAGGGAGTTGCCGATGCGGGCGCCGGCCTCGTTGAGCAGGGCCAGGTTGCGGCGTACGCCGGCGGCCTCGCGTTCGGCGCGGCGGCGGCCGGTGACGTCGGTGGCGATGGCGGCGACGCCGATGGGCCGGCCGCTGCCGCTGTGCAGCCGGTAGAGGGAGACCGACCAGCGGCGGCGTTCGTTCTGGCCGGGGACGGGGCCGACGAGTTGGATGTCGGCCACCGGTTTGCCGGTGTCGAGGACCTGGCGCAGGGCGGCGGTGAGGCGGTCGGCCTCGGAGCGGGGCAGGAAGTCGTGCGGGGTGCGGCCACGGTGCCAGGCGGCGGGGCGGCCGAAAGTCTGGGCGAAACTCTCGTTGACGCGGAGCAGGGTGAGGTCGGTACCGAAGAAGAAGAAGCCGAGCGGAGATTGGCCGAAAACGGCTTCCGAAGCAGCAATGTCGGTCTCTATTCCGCGCAACGCCTTGACGTCGACGGCGACGCACAGGGCGGTGCGGTCGCCGGAGGCGTCCTCGCCGGGCATCACATAGATCTCGGCGAGCCCCTCGGGGCGGCCGTGGGCGCCGTCGCGCTGGTAGGGCACGAGGCCCGTCCAGGCCCGGCCGTCGGGCCCGTCGTCGGCGAGGAAGGGTGCGGGCGCGGGTGCGCCGGGCCGGCGCCCGTACCGGCCCTCGCCGGCGGGGGCGAAGACCTCCTGGGGGTCCTTGCCGACGGCGTGCCGTGCCGTTATCCCGAAGAGTTCGGCGGCCCGGTCGCTCCACTGCGCGATGCGGCCGTCGGCGCCGAGGGAGAAGGAGGCCACGCGGATGTGGTCGTAGAGGGAGCCGGGCGGGCTGTTCTGCCACATCGAGGTGGCGCCCGCACCCTCCGGCCTGCCCGCCGTACCCGCTGGCTTCTCGCTCACGTGCCCGTCCCCTCCGGCTCTCGTGCTCGCACCGGCATCAGAAGGCCGAGTATCCAGCACAGGGGGCCTTCGGAACACGGACTTCACGATCACAGCACGGTCTCAACCCGCTATGTATTCTCCCTGGGTTACTAACCGGGCAGGCTCAGCTCGAACCACACGGTCTTCCCCTGGTTACCAGGGCGGGTTCCCCAGCGGCGGGAGGCCGATGCCACCAATTGCAGGCCACGGCCGCCCTCGTCGTCGGCGTCGGCCGCGCGTTCGCGGGGCGGGTCGGGCAGCGGGTCGGAGACCTCGACCAGCAGGCTGGGGCCGGCGTGGGAGTACATCCGAAGGCCGATGGGGCCGGTGGCGTGCCGCAGGGAGTTGGTGACGAGCTCGCTGACGAGCAGCACGGTGACGTCCACGACAGAGTCCAGGCCCCATTCGTGCAGGGTGTCGCGCACGAGCGTGCGGGCGGTGCGCACGGCGCCGGCCTCCGCGGGGAAGCTCCATTCGGCGAAGCCGGGAGTCGACGCCAAGGTCCCCGTGCTGTCGCTCACGCCGACCACTTCCCAGACCGCTGCACGACCCCTCCGGCATGTCCGTCTTTGGGGCTAATAATCAGCACATACCCGGTATGGGGGTCGGACTATCTTCCCTGACCGGGACCGTCCGCCTCAGGTGCCGCATTCGGCGTACAGAAAGCGGTCAGCCGGCCGGTCAGGAGATGCCGGTCAGGAGATCCGATCAGGAGGTGCTGGTCAGGAGATGCCGCTCAGGAGCCGGGCGGCCGCGGCGACCGCGGGGCGGTCCTGCTCCAGCCAGTCGACGTCGTCGATGTCACCGGGGGCCAGCCAGCGCAGCTCGTCGTGGTCCTGCAGCGGCTGCGGCTCGCCCGCCACCAGACGGGCCGTCCAGACCTGCAGGACGTAGCCGGGCTTCAGCGGCCACTGTCCCGCGATGCGCTCCAGCGGCTCGGTCTCGACGCCGAGCTCCTCGCGCAGCTCCCGTACGAGCGCCTGCGGGGCGCTCTCGCCGGGCTCCAGCTTGCCGCCGGGCAGCTCCCAGCGGCCGGCGAGCTCGGGCGGCGCGCTGCGCCGCGCGGCCAGCAGCCGTCCTTCGTGGAGAACCGCTCCGCCGACCACCACACGCTCGCTCGTCACGAGGGGTAAGCGTAAGGCCCGGCACCCTGGGGGTGCCGGGCCGGGGCGGCGCCGGAGCACTAGGTGACGGCCCGGCCGACCCGCTCGACGACGTACAGCCGTCGGTTGCCCTCGGCGTCGAGCCGGTCGGCCACGCGCTCCGCCTCCGTCCTGGTGGCGTAGCGGCCGACGCGGTAGCGGTTGCCGTTCTCGTCCTGGCGGATCACGAGCCAGGGCAGGACCGGTCCGGTGTCCGTCATCGCTCCTGCCCTCCCGCTGTCGCCGCGTGCACCGGCGCACGCCCTTCGGTGACTACTTCCGAAGAAACCGCAGTCCGCATATGCCCGAGCGTACGCCCGGACTTTACGCACCGGATACGGGTTTTCACGAAGAGGTACGCATTCGGCCACGCGAGCGGATCACTTCGCCGGGGCGAGCTCCTGCTCCTCGGCGACCTCGGTCTCGGCGAGGTCGTTCATTTCCTTCTCGACCTGCTCAAGGGTGGGGTTGCGCCACGCGCTGCGCACGCCCCACACGTAGAAGACCAGAGCGATCAGGACAACCACGGCGATGTCCACGCCCTCCGGCAGGTAGCCCTTGCCGCCGAACTCGGTGCCGCCGGCCCACGAGACCAGCGCCATCACCAGCAGGTAGGTCACCATCCAGGCACCGGCCTGCAGGTGCGGCTTGAGCTCGGCCCAGGGCTTGCGCAGCTCGTACCAGGCCCAGATCGGCAGGCCGATGGCCATGATGAAGATGACCTTGCCCGTCAGCGGCCAGCGGGCCCAGTACATGACCAGCGAACCGAAGATCATCGCGATGGGGGCGATGACCGGCATGGCCTTGAGCTTGACCGGGCGCTTCATGTCCGGCGCGATGCGGCGCAGCGACATCACGGCGACGGGGCCGGTGATGTAGGAGATGACGGTGGCGACACCGACGATCTCGGCGATCGAGCCCCAGCCGCGGAAGACGGCCAGGAAGACGAAGGAGATCACGAGGTTGAGCAGCAGGGCCGGCTTCGGGACACCGGTCTTGGGGTCGACCTTGCCGAAGACCTTGGGCAGGTGGCCGTTCTCCTGGACGCCGTGGATCATGCGGGAGGTGGTGGCCGCGTAGATCATGCCGGTGCCGGACGGGGAGATGAAGGCGTCCGCGTAGAGCAGCAGGGCGAGCCAGTTCAGGCCCCAGGTGATGGACAGGTCCGCGAGCGGGGACTTGTACGCCAGGGTGTTCCAGCCGCCGGAGAGGTCCGCGGCGGGGACGGCCATCAGGAAGGCGATCTGCAGCGCGATGTAGATGACCAGCGCGATCAGGATGGAGCCGACGACGGCCTTCGGCAGCGACTTGCCGGGGTTGCGGGCCTCGGCGGCCATGTTCAGCGGCGACTGGAAGCCGTTGAAGGCCCAGACGATGCCCGCGACGGCGACGGCGCTGAAGACGGCGCTCCAGCCGTTGGGGGCGAAGCCGCCGTGGGCGGAGCCGACGTTGCTGGTGTCGAAGTGCGCGAAGATCAGCGCGCCGGCGGTCAGCGCCGGGACGACGACCTTGAACACGGTGATCGCGTTGTTCGTCTTGGCGAACAGGGTGATCGCGAACCAGTTCAGGAAGAAGTAGAAGACGACCAGCACGCTCGCCGCGGCGAGGCCGGTGCCGGTGAGCTCCTTGCCGTCGAAGAGCTTGCCCGCCCAGTCGAACTTCCAGGAGCTCATGTACTGGATCGATGCGGTCGCCTCACCGGGGATCACGGAGACGATGGCGATCCAGTTGGCCCAGGCGGCCATGTAGCCCGCCAGGGAGCCGTGCGAGAACTGCCCGTACCGCACCATGCCGCCCGCCTTGGGGAACATGGAGCCGAGCTCGGTGTAGGTCAGGGCGATGGTCAGCGCCACCACGGCGCCGATGACCCAGGCAAAGATCGCGGCGGGGCCGGCGAGCACAGCGGCGCGCTCGGCGCCGAAGAGCCAGCCGGAGCCGATGATCGACCCGAGGCCGACGGCCGTCAGGGCCGTCGTGCCGAGGGTCCGGCGGTAATTCGAATGGGAACCCTGTTCGGTACTCAACGCCCCGGATCTCCTTCTCTTTCTCATCCCCCACGGCAGGAACACAAACCGCGCCATCGTACGGGCGATTTAGCCGAGTTGGTTAACGCCAAAAGGCCCTGAGCTGGGAGTTTGTGAGTTTTGCCACATCGATGACGGGGCTTCCGAACCGGGGCGAACCGGGACAACCCCTCTGCTTTCTGCCCGCCGGCACGGCCGGCGGGCAGGGCGGGGCACGGATCGTCACACTGACCCGCGAGTAAGTTCACATCGGGTTCACGCCTACTTCACCGGCAGGTGGTAGGCGACCCGGTACCGCTCGGCGAGCATCACGACGTCCGCCGTCTCCACGGGACAGCCGCCCGCGTAGTACGTCCGCGAGACCACCAGCACGCCGTGACCGGGCACCCCGCCGAGCGCGAGCGTCTCCTCGGCCAGCCCGGGGCGCGCACTGACCTCCTCGGTGACGTTGTCCACGATCAGGTCGATGGCCGCCATCCGGTCCACCACGCCCCGGCCCGCCAGCGGCCCCTCCTCCGGCAGCATCACCGGCGTGCGCCCGGTCAGCGCCAGCGGCTCGAAGGAGGTCGAGAGCATGCAGGGCTCGCCGCCGGAGCGGAAGAGGTAGTCGGTGCGCATCACCTTCTCGCCCGGCCCGATCCGCAGCCGCCGCGCGATCCGCGCGTCGGCCGGCACCTGCTCGCTGCGGGACTCCCAGGTGCCCTTGACCCGCTCGTTGGCCTGCTCCTGGCGGAACGGGGTGGACTCCCCCACCCCGCGGTACCCCGTGCGCACCACGGCCCGGGGCACCGGCTGCTCGCGCACGTACGTCCCCGAGCCGGATCTGCCCTCGACGAGGCCCTCCGCCATCAGGACCTTGCGGGCCTCCAGGGCCACGGTGTCCGAGACGCCGTACTGCTCCCGGATGCGGGCCTGGGACGGGAGCCGGGTGTGCGGCGGCAGCTCGCCCGCGATGATTTTCTGCCGGAGATCGCCGGCCACTCGAAGGTATGCGGGCTGGTCACCGAAGGCCACGTCCACTCCCAAGGGGTTGACAGTCCGCAACAGCTTGGCAACCGAACGTTGCGGTCCGCAACCTCTGGCCATGGCGCGACCCTCCGCAGCGATTCCCAGCTCAGCCCGCGCAGCCCCGCGCCGCGCCACCGCACGTGCGCCAGGCACCCCCGGGCGGCACCTCCGCGGAGCCCCGGCCGCCGGCGAGCACGGAGCGCTACCAACCGTCCGGTCCGCATGCTCCGCGTGCCGCCCGGCCACCGCCCGGGCGAGTTCTGCGGCCCCCCGGTGGCGCCTTCCGCCGGTTTCCCCCCTCGCGCCCAACAATCGCCTGGTCATGAGCGAGAGGAGCCGACCGATGCACACCACGAGGCACCCGGAGCGCAGGGCCCTGTTCGATCGCAGGACCCTGCTCGCCGGCGGACTGGCGACCATGGGCGCCGCCCTGGTGGGCTGCACCCCGACGAGCGCCGACCCCTCGGCGACCGGCTCCCCGTCGGCCCGGCCGGCCACACCCGCCGCGGCCTTCACCCGGCTCATGGACGGCAACAAGCGCTGGGTGAACGGCCACCTCCAGCACCCCGACCGGGACCCGGACCGGCGCCACGCCGTGGCCCAGGCACAGGAGCCCTTCGGGTCGGTCCTTTCGTGCATCGACTCCCGGGTGCCGCCCGAGCTCCTCTTCGACACCGGGCTGGGCGATCTGTACGTGATGCGCACCGGCGGCGTGACGGTCGGCCCGATCGTGACCGGGTCCGTGGAGTACGGGCCGATGACCAGCGGCACCCCGCTCGTCGTGGTCCTCGGCCACCAGCGCTGCGGCGCCGTCAAGGCGGCGTACGACTCCCTGCGGGGCGGCAAGCCGCTGCCGGGCAACCTGGAGGCGATCGCCCAGGCGCTGCGCCCGGCGTACGAGCAAACGACCCGCAAGGGCGGCGGCTCCGACCCGGTCGAGACCATGACCCGCACCCAGGTCGAGCTCGCGGCGTCCGACCTGCGCTCCAACAAGGACCTGGCCCCCCTCGTGAAGAAAGGGGCGCTCGCCGTGGTCGGCGCCTATTACTCGCTCGACACCGGGAAGGTCGAGGTCCTGAGCGGCGCACCCTCCTGAAGACCGCATGACGACACGCCCCCGACGACACGCGGAAGGGCCGGGCTCGACGGAGCCCGGCCCTTCGCAGCGTTGGGAACGATCAGACGTTGAAGCGGAACTCCACCACGTCGCCGTCCGCCATCACGTAGTCCTTGCCCTCCATGCGGGCCTTGCCCGCGGCGCGGGCCTCGGCGACGGAGCCGGTGGCGACGAGGTCCTCGAAGGAGATGACCTCGGCCTTGATGAAGCCCTTCTGGAAGTCGGTGTGGATCACACCGGCGGCCTCGGGGGCCGTTGCGCCCTTCTTGATCGTCCAGGCGCGGGACTCCTTGGGGCCGGCCGTCAGGTAGGTCTGCAGGCCGAGGGTGTCGAAGCCGACGCGGGCGAGGGTGGCCAGGCCGGGCTCCTCGGCGCCGACGGACTGCAGGAGCTCCATGGCGTCCTCCTCGTCCAGCTCGGCGAGGTCGGCCTCCAGCTTGGCGTTGAGGAAGATGGCCTCGGCGGGGGCGACCAGGGCGCGCTGCTCGTCCTTGAAGGCCTCGTCGGTCAGCTCGTCCTCGTCGACGTTGAAGACGTAGAGGAAGGGCTTGGTGGTCAGCAGGTGCAGGTCGTGCAGGAGCTCGGCCTTCTCCGAGCCCTGGACGATGCCGGCCGAGAAGAGGGTGGTGCCCTCCTCCAGGATGGCCTTGGCCGCCTCGACCGCCGCGACCTTGGGCGCGACGTCCTTCTTGATCCGCATTTCCTTCTGCAGGCGCGGCAGGACCTTCTCGATGGTCTGCAGGTCCGCGAGGATCAGCTCGGTGTTGATGGTCTCGATGTCGTCCTTGGGCGAGACCTTGCCGTCGACGTGGACGACGTTCTCGTCCTTGAAGGCGCGGATGACCTGGCAGATGGCGTCCGACTCGCGGATGTTCGCCAGGAACTTGTTGCCCAGGCCCTCGCCCTCGCTGGCGCCGCGCACGATGCCGGCGATGTCGACGAAGTCGACGGTGGCGGGCAGGACGCGCTGGGAGCCGAAGATCTCGGCCAGCTTGGTCAGGCGGGCGTCGGGCACGCCCACGACGCCGACGTTCGGCTCGATGGTGGCGAACGGGTAGTTGGCCGCCAGGACGTCGTTCTTGGTCAGGGCGTTGAACAGGGTCGACTTGCCGACATTCGGCAGACCGACGATTCCGATCGTGAGCGACACGTGGCGACTTCCCGTGGGTTCCGTAGGGACGAGGGGCGCGCGCCCCGTGACGCGGCCGGTCCACCAGTCTACGGGGCGGTGGCGCACACCGGCCCCTGACGGATGATCCATCGAACACACGCCCAAGGTGGTGCAAACGGCGTGTCCCGCCCCGGATTCCGCTCCGGGGCCTGCCTAGTTTGGTCGCGTGGAGCAACCCAGCACGCGCACCCCCCAGCGGGGACCCCGCCGTGGATCCCCCGTGCCCCGCCCCTCCGCCCCCGTGGGACAGCGCCACGGCGCCGCCCGCGAGCACGAGCGGCACCCCGGGCCCGGCTCGCGCCCGGTCCTGCGGCGGCTGCCCGCCGCCCGGCTGACCGGGCTGGGCAGCGGGCTGCTGACGACGCTGGCCATGCTGGCCGCCGGCTACCTGGATTCGCTGGTGGGCGGCTCGCCCCGGCTGTACGGGGGGTGCTTCCTGCTCGCCGCCGCGGCCTGCGCCCTGTGGGTGCGCCCGGTGGACCTGATGACCGCCCCGGTGAGCGTGCCCATCGCCTACGCGGTGGGCGCGATCCCGCTCAGCGACGCCTCGGGCGGCTTCGTGGGGCGGGTGATGAGCCTGGTGACCATGCTGTCGCTGAGCGCGGCCTGGCTCTACAGCGGCACCCTGCTCGCCGGGCTGATCGCGCTCTGCCGCCGGATCGCCCTGATCAGGGTGCGCCGACGGGAACGACGGCAGCGGCGGCAGCAGCCATCGCGGCCCCCACGATCCCCGCGTTGTTCTGCAGACGGGCGGGGACGACCTCGGCGCTGACGCCCTCGATCAGCGGCAGGAACTTCTCCGCCTTGCGGCTGACGCCGCCGCCGATCACGAACAGTTCGGGCGAGAGCAGCATCTCCACATGGGCCAGGTAGCGCCCCACCCGCTTGGCCCAGCGGCCCCAGGTGAGGTCCTCCTCCTCCTTGGCCCGGGTGGAGGCGCGGGTCTCCGCGTCGTGGCCCTGCAGCTCCAGGTGGCCCAGCTCGGTGTTGGGCACCAGCCGGCCGCCCGAGAACAGGGCGCTGCCGATGCCGGTGCCGAAGGTCAGCACGACGACCGTGCCCGTACGGCCCTTGCCGGCGCCGTGCGTCATCTCGGCCAGGCCGGCCGCGTCCGCGTCGTTGAGCACCGCCACCGGCACGCCGAGGGCCTCGCCGAGCAGCGCGGCGGCATCGGTGCCGACCCAGCTCTTGTCGACGTTGGCGGCCGTACGCGTCCTGCCGTCCACCACCACGCCGGGGAAGGTCACCCCCACCGGCCCGCCCGGCCGGCCGAAGTGCCCGACCACCTGCCGCACGCCCTCGGCCACCGCCTGCGGGGTGGCCGGGTGCGGGGTGAGCACCTTGAAGCGCTCCTGCACGAGCTCCCCGCGGACCGGGTCCACGGGAGCCCCCTTGATGCCCGATCCGCCGATGTCCACGCCGAATGCGTTCATACGGACACGCTACGGCGTGGCGACGCCCGTCACCCCTCGGACGAGGTGCCCTCGGCGGGGGCGACCAGGGTCGCGGCCTCGGCCCGCAGATCGCGCCGGAGCTCCTTGGGGAGCGAGAAGGTGATCGACTCCTCGGCGGCCTTGATCGTCTCGACGTCCTCGTAGCCGCGCTGGGCCAGCCACTCCAGGACGCCGTCGACGAGGATCTCCGGAACGGAGGCGCCGGAGGTGACGCCGACGGTGTTCACGCCCTCCAGCCACGCCTCGTCGATCTCCTCGGCGAAGTCGACCAGGTGGGCGTCGCGGGCGCCGGCACCGAGGGCGACCTCGACCAGGCGCTTGGAGTTGGAGGAGTTGCGCGAGCCGACGACGATGACGAGGTCGGCCTCGGCGCCCATCTGCTTCACGGCCAGCTGGCGGTTCTGCGTGGCGTAGCAGATGTCGTCGCTGGGCGGCGACTGCAGCAGCGGGAAGCGCTCCTTGAGCGCGTCGACGGTCTCCATGGTCTCGTCGACCGACAGCGTGGTCTGGGAGAGCCACACGACCTTCTCCGGGTCGCGGATCTCGACGTTCGCCACGTCCTTGGGGCCGTCGACGAGCTGGATGTGCTCGGGGGCCTCGCCGGAGGTGCCGATGACCTCCTCGTGGCCCTCGTGGCCGATCAGGAGGATGTCGTAGTCCTCCTTGGCGAAGCGGACGGCCTCCTTGTGCACCTTGGTCACCAGCGGGCACGTGGCGTCGATGGTGGCCAGCTTGCCGCGCGCGGCCTCCTCGTGGACGGTCGGGGCCACGCCGTGCGCCGAGAAGATGACGATGTTGCCCTCGGGCACCTCGAACGTCTCGTCGACGAAGATCGCGCCCTTCTTCTCCAGCGTCTTGACGACGTACTTGTTGTGCACGATCTCGTGCCGCACGTAGACGGGCGCGCCGTACTGCTCGAGGGCCTTCTCGACGGCGATGACGGCACGGTCCACACCCGCGCAGTAGCCACGGGGGGCTGCGAGCAGGACCTTGCGGGCGGAGGTGGCAGTCATGCGGTCCATCGTACGGGCCCCCGCCCACCGGCGTGGCCCGCCCGGCCGCCCGCCGGCCGCACCGAATACTGGCCCCATGGCCCCTCGCTCCGCCCCGCGCGCCGCCGTGCCGCCGCCGCACGGGGACGAGTCGCTGCACCGGTCCCTGTCCTTCCGCGACCTCGTCGTCTACGGGCTGCTGTTCATCGCGCCCATGGCGCCGGTCGGCGTCTTCGGCACGCTGTCGGCCAGGTCCCACGGCGCGGTGGCACTGGTCTACCTGGTCGCGACCCTGGCCATGGCCTTCACGGCGCACTCGTACGCCCGCATGGTGCAGGTCGCCCCGCAGGCCGGCTCGGTGTACGCGTACGCCCGGCTCGGGCTCGGCGAAGGGCCCGGCTTCGTGGCCGGCTGGATGGCGATGCTCGACTACCTGCTCATCCCCGCCGTCGCCTACCTCTTCTCCGGCATCGCCCTGCACGCCCTGGTACCGGCGGTCCCGCAGTGGGCGTGGACGACGATCGCCGTCGCGGTGACCACCGGGCTCAACCTGTGGGGCGTGCGCACGGCGGCCCGCGTGGGCCTGCTGGTCCTGGCCATGGAGATCGCCGTCCTCGCCGTCTTCGTGGCGGCCGCCACGGTCGCCCTGGCGCAGGGCGGGGCGCGCCGCGACTGGCTCGCGCCGCTCACCGGAGAAGGCGCCTTCGACACGGGCGCGGTGCTGACAGCCGTGTCGGTGGCGGTGCTGTCGTACCTGGGCTTCGACGCGATCGCCACCTTCGCGGAGGAGGCCGCGGGCGGCTCGCACAAGGTCGCCCGGGCGGTGCTCACGTGCCTGGCGGTCGCGGGCGTGCTCTTCGTCGCCCAGACCTACCTGGCCGCCCTGCTGGCCCCCGCCTCGCCCGCCGAACTGGCGGCACAGCCGGCCCGGCAAGGGGCGGCCTTCTACGACACGGTCGACGCGGCCACCGGCACGTGGCTGCACCACCTGGTGGCGGCGAGCAAGGCGGTGGGCGCGGCGTTCGCCGCCCTGGCCGGACAGGCGGCGGCCGGACGCCTGCTGTACGCGATGGCACGCGACCGGCGCCTCCCCCGGGCACTGGCCAAGGTGGACGGTACGTCGGGCGTCCCCCGGCGGGCGCTGCTGGGCGCGGCCGCGATCACGCTGATCGCGGCGGTGTGGGCGGCCTGGCGCCCGGACGGCCTCGACCGGCTGGTGTCCGTGGTCAACGTGGGAGCGCTGTGCGCGTTCGCGCTGCTGCACATGTCGGTCCTGGCGTGGTTCCGGGGGCGGGGGGCGCTGGTGCCGGTCTGCGGGCTGGCGGTGGTGCTGGCGGTACTGGCGAATGCGGCGTTGACGGCGCAGCTCGTCGGCGTGGCCTGGCTGGCGGTGGGCCTGGTGGTCCTGGCCTTCCAGTGGCGCCCGGCGCCGGGGTGAGGGCACCGTCCAGCGGGCGGGACTAGGGCCCGGCCCGCCGCAGGCGCACCACCCGCGACCCGCACCCCTGTCACCCCTCCCCACTACGCTCGCCCCATGGCTGTGCACACCTCCCCCGACACCCCGCTTCCCGTCGGCCAGGTCAGCCGCCTCATCGGCGGGTGGATCGACCGGCTGGGCGCCATCTGGGTCGAGGGGCAGATCACCCAGCTCTCCCGGCGTCCGGGTGCCGGCGTGGTGTTCCTGACGCTGCGCGACCCGTCGCACGACATTTCGCTGACCGTCACCTGTTATCGCGCCGTCTTCGACCGGATTGCGGACGTCGTCTCCGAGGGCGCCCGGGTGGTCGTGCACGCGAAGCCGGAGTGGTACGCCCCGCGGGGGCAGCTGTCGCTGCGGGCGACGGAGATCCGGCCGGTGGGGGTGGGCGAGCTGCTGGCGCGGTTGGAGCAGTTGAAGAAGTCCCTGGCGGCGGAGGGTCTGTTCGCGCCGGAGCGCAAGCGTCCGCTGCCCTTTCTGCCGCAGCTGATCGGCCTGGTGTGCGGCCGGGCGTCCGCCGCCGAGCGGGACGTGCTGGAGAACGCGCGGCACCGCTGGCCGGCGGTCCGCTTCGAGGTGCGCAACGTGCCGGTGCAGGGGGTGCACGCCGTGCCGGCCGTGGTCGAGGCCGTGCGGGAGCTGGACGCGCACGCCGACGTGGACGTGATCGTCGTGGCGCGCGGTGGCGGCAGCGTGGAGGATCTGCTGCCGTTCTCGGACGAGGAGCTCGTGCGGGCGGTGGCCGCCTGCCGTACGCCGGTGGTGTCGGCCATCGGCCACGAGCCGGACACGCCGCTGCTGGACCTGGTGGCCGACCTGCGGGCCTCGACGCCCACGGACGCGGCGAAGCGCGTGGTGCCGGACGTGGGCGAGGAGCTGGCGCGGGTGCGTCAGCTGCGCGAGAGGGCCCTGCGCTGTGTGACCGCGCACCTGGACCGGGAGGAGCGGGGGCTGGCGGCGGCGCGGGCGCGGCCGTGCATGGAGCGGCCGCAGCGGATGGTGGAGGAGCGTGCCGAGCAGGTGGACGCGCTGACGGCGCGGGCCCGTCGCACGCTGGGCCACCTGCTGGACCGGGCAGAGTCGGAGCTGGCGCACACCCGGGCCCGGGTGGTGGCGCTCTCCCCGGCGGCGACGCTGCGCCGGGGGTACGCGGTGCTGCAGCGTGCGGACGGGCACGTGGTGCGCTCGCCGGAGGAGGTGGCGCCGCAGGAGCGGCTGCGTGCGCGGGTGGCCGAGGGCGAGTTCGCGGTGGAGGCCGTGGCGGGGGCCGACGCGCCTGCGGCCGCGGGGCCGGGCGCTGTCGTACCCCCCGCATAGGCTGGTGGGCATGGCGACGACGACTGGTGCCGGTGGGGCCGTGGACGATCTCGATGCGCTGGGCTACGAGCAGGCGCGTGACGAGCTGATCGAGGTGGTGCGCCGGCTGGAGGCGGGCGGCACGACGCTGGAGGAGTCGCTGGCCCTGTGGGAGCGGGGCGAGGCGCTGGCGAAGGTGTGCCGGCGCTGGCTGGAGGGGGCGCGGGCGCGGCTGGACGCGGCGCTGGCGGAGGAGGAGACGGCCGAGGCGGCGGGGGAGCCGGCGGAGTCCGACTGACGGTTCGAAGCACGGCGATGTGACCCGGGTCTCACGAACTTCCAATTTAGTTGAAAATTCATCTACCTCGGCGTACGTTGAGGGAGTCGGCCAAGCCGCACCCCGTACCGCTTTTGGAAGGTTGCACCGAAATGACCCTCGCCCTCGACGCCGCCGCTCAGGACCTGCTGTTCCGCGAGGCCCACACCGCCAACACCTTCACCGACGAGCCGGTGACCGACGAGCAGATGCAGGCCGTCTACGACCTGATCAAGCTCGCCCCCACCGCCTTCAACCAGTCGCCGCTGCGCGTGGTGCTGGTCCGCTCGGCCGAGGCCCGTGAGCGCCTGGTGCCGCTGATGGCCGAGGGCAACCAGGCCAAGACCGCGGCCGCGCCGCTGGTGGCCATCCTCGCCGCGGACAACGAGTTCCACGAGGAGCTGCCGGCCCTGCTGCCGCACTTCCCGCAGGCCAAGGAGCTGTTCTTCAGCGAGCGCCCGGTCCGCGAGCAGTCCGCCGCGATGAACGGCGCCCTGCAGGCCGCGTACTTCATCCTCGGCATCCGCGCCGCCGGCCTGGCCGCCGGCCCGATGACCGGCTTCGACTTCGCGGCCGTGCAGAAGGAGTTCCTGGACGACGACCACGCGCCGCTGATGATCGTCAACATCGGCAAGCCGGGCGCGGACGCCTTCTACCCGCGCTCCCCGCGCCTGTCCTACGAGCAGGCCGTCACCACCGTCTGACGCGCCCGTCGCAGCTCTTGTCGGCCGCCGTGTGCGCGCCCCGGGTCAGCCCTTGGCCTTCCCGGTGCGCAGCGCGGCGGCCATTTCCATGAGCCGCTCCTGCGTGGCACTGCCGGTCACCACGGTGGTCACGCCCGGCTCCTCGCGCACCAGCGCGTTGTACTTCGGCCCCTCGTAGCGCTGCCAGACGGCGCCGCCGATCTTCTCCGTGCGGCCGGTCTTCTCGGCGCGCTGCGTCACCTCGTCGACGAAGGCCGGGGCCGGGCCGTCGCTCTGCTCGACCGCCACGTACTGCCGCTGCGGGTCGAGGAAGCCCAGGTGCCACGCGGAGCCCTGCTTGCCGCCCGCCTTGTACGACACGGACGTCGCCCGCCAGCCCTCGCCCAGGCCCTCGGGGGCGGCCACCGGGTAGGGCGCTGCCCGGCGCGCGGTGTCGAGCTCGACGCGGTAGCCGATGGTGCGCACCGGATCGCCGCTGCCGTCGTGCGGGATGAAGAGGTAACTGAGTGCGGCCACCGGGATCACCACCGCCAGCGACAGCAGCATGTTCCGGATGGTCTGGGTCTTGCCGTTCCTACCTGCCACGCCCCCATCGTCCCCCATGCTCCGAGGGATCTTGACGCCGACCTGACTGCTCAAACGTGGGGCGCCCTGCTCACTTAGGCAATCAACCGATAAAGTCATGACACCCTCACCCTCCCGGCCCACCCGTGGCCCGGGAGGAGCCCCACGGCCGCCGCCGTACAGAGCCGCCGTACAGAAAGGTGCGCCCCGATGTCCGATCACCACCTGCCGTCCCAGCTCGAGGTCAGTCCGGAGGCCCCCGACCGCAACCTCGCGCTGGAGCTCGTCCGTGTCACCGAGGCCGGTGCCATGGCCTCGGGCCGCTGGGTGGGCCGCGGGGACAAGAACGGCGCCGACGGCGCGGCCGTCCGGGCCATGCGCGCGCTGATCCACACCGTCTCCATGAACGGCGTCGTGGTCATCGGCGAGGGCGAGAAGGACAACGCCCCGATGCTCTACAACGGCGAGCGGGTCGGCGACGGCACCGGCGCCGAGTGCGACGTGGCCGTGGACCCGGTCGACGGCACCACGCTGACCGCCAAGGGCATGGCCAACGCGGTCTCCGTGCTGGCCGTCGCCGAGCGGGGCACGATGTTCGACCCGTCCGCGGTCTTCTACATGGACAAGCTGGTGACGGGCCCGGAGGCGGCCGACTTCGTCGACATCGACGCGCCCGTCGCGGTGAACATCCGCCGTATCGCCAAGGCCAAGCGCTCCTCCGTCGAGGACGTCACGGTCGTCGTCCTGGACCGCCCCCGGCACGAGGGCCTGGTCAAGGAGATCCGCGAGGCCGGCGCCCGCATCAAGTTCATCTCCGACGGCGACGTGGCCGGCGCGATCATGGCGGCCCGCGAGGGCACCGGCGTCGACCTGCTGCTCGGCGTCGGCGGTACGCCGGAGGGCATCATCGCGGCCTGCGCGATGAAGTGCCTGGGCGGCACGATCCAGGCCAAGCTGTGGCCGAAGGACGCCGAGGAGCGGCAGCGGGCGCTGGACGCCGGCCACGACCTCGACCGCGTCCTGCACACGGACGACCTGGTCAGCGGGGAGAACGTGTTCTTCGTCGCCACCGGCATCACCGACGGCGAGCTGCTGCGCGGCGTGCGCTACCGCTCCGAGACGGCGACCACCCAGTCGCTGGTCATGCGCTCGAAGTCGGGCACGATCCGCCTGATCGACTCCGAGCACCGGCTGTCGAAGCTGCGCGCCTACAGCACCATCGACTTCGAGCGCCCCAGCTGACGCACGGGCGCCTGCGCACCGAACGGGCCGGGCCCCGCCGTCGAACGGCGGGGCCCGGCCCGTGGTGGAGACGACAGGCGGCCAAGGAGCGCGGCGTCAGCCCGCGGCGGCCACCTGGGCGGCGCGCTGGAGGTCGGCGTCCCGGCGACGGCGCCTGGCGAGCACGACCCGGCGCTCGGCCGCGGTGAGCCCGCCCCACACCCCGTACGGCTCGGGCTGCAACAGCGCGTGCTCCCGGCACTCGACCATGACCGGGCACCGGGCACAGACGCGCTTGGCGGCCTCCTCGCGGGAAAGCCGGGCAGCGGTGGGTTCCTTTGATGGTGCGAAGAACAGCCCTGCCTCGTCCCGGCGGCACACCGCCTCCGAATGCCAGGGGCCGGCCTGTTCCCGAGCGGAAATCCGCTGGGACGGAACGGCGGCTTCCTGCAGGGGCTGATGCGGTAGCAGCACGGTCTACTCCTGACGACGGCTTTGCTCGGCCGATTTGAGTCACCTTTGCCCGCCTCGACGCGCACGGCCATTCGCACCCGTAGCCGTCCGAGAGGCGATGCACCAAGCTTTACCCGCTGTGCGCGAGCTTATTCACACCGTTGCCATGAGCGGAATATCCTCGCCTGCCCCGTCACCCCTCCCGGCTCAGCCGCTTGATCCGCTTGCCCCGCCGGGTCCGCGCCTCCACACCGCCGAAGAGGGCGAAACCCGTGACGATCACCATCGGCGCGTCCGGGTCGGGGGACTCGTTGGCGCGCACCTCGAAGCCGCCGAAGACGCCGGTTCCGCCGCCGCGCAGGGTCACATTCTCCGGCACCTTGATTTCCACGCCGCCGAAGGCGCACCAGGCGTTGACGACGATCTGCCGGTGCTCGAACAGCGCCTCCGTGAGGTCCACCTCCACGCCGCCGAACACCGCGATTGCATTCGTGCGCGCGCCCACCCGCCAGCGGCCCTTGCGACTGGCGCCACCGAAGACGGCGACGAGATTCTCGGCCGGCGCCGCGACGGGGCGTACGGAGGCGTCGTACGGGCGCGTGGAAGCGGGCCCCACGGCTCCGGGGGCCCGGGCGGCCTCCCGGCCGCCGGGCAGGTCGTGCACCAGCGGCTCCAGCTCCGCGTGCGTCTTCGCGCTGTAGACCGCGCCGATGCGCTCGGAGTGCTCCTCGGCCGTCAGCCGGCCCTCGGCGAGCGCCTCGCGCAGGATGCCGGCGACCCGGTCGCGGTCGGCGTCGGAGGCGCGCAGCGCGGGCGGTGCGGGCTGTCCGGGCTGCTTCGTGAGCGACACGCGCTCAGGGGATGAGTCGTCCACGTCCTTCAGATTAGCGATACGCGATAGATCGCGATAGCGCTGTACCGGCCGTCGGGGAACCCAAGTGAGTCCTACCTCACCTGCGTCCGCGCCTCCGGGGGTTTTAGGCTGTTTCAGCGCTGCCGAAGACGTCGGCGCACAGCCGTCTGCCGAGTGAGGAATGGCCGCCGCGATGCCCGCGAAGTCAGCGAACTCAGAGTTTGCGTACACCGACCTGCTGCCCCTGGGCGAGGACACCACGCCGTACCGCCTGGTGACCGCCGAGGGCGTGTCCACCTTCGAGGCGGACGGCCGCACCTTCCTCAAGGTGGAGCCGGAGGCGCTGCGCAAGCTCGCCGCCGAGGCCATCCACGACATCCAGCACTTCCTGCGGCCCGCGCACCTCGCGCAGCTGCGGAAGATCATCGACGACCCCGAGGCGTCCGCCAACGACAAGTTCGTCGCGCTGGACCTGCTCAAGAACGCCAACATCGCCGCCGCCGGCGTCCTGCCCATGTGCCAGGACACCGGCACCGCGATCGTCATGGGCAAGCGCGGTCAGAACGTGCTGACCGAGGGCGAGGACGAGAAGGCCCTCTCCCGCGGCATCTTCGACGCCTACACCGAGCTCAACCTGCGCTACTCGCAGATGGCGCCGCTGACCATGTGGGACGAGAAGAACACCGGCTCCAACCTGCCGGCGCAGATCGAGCTGTACGCCACCGACGGCGGCGCCTACAAGTTCCTCTTCATGGCCAAGGGCGGCGGCTCGGCCAACAAGTCCTTCCTCTACCAGGAGACGAAGGCCGTGCTCAACGAGGCGAGCATGATGAAGTTCCTGGAGGAGAAGATCCGCTCGCTCGGCACGGCCGCCTGCCCGCCGTACCACCTGGCGATCGTCGTCGGCGGCACGTCCGCCGAGTACGCGCTGAAGACCGCCAAGTACGCCTCCGCGCACTACCTCGACGAGCTGCCGGAGGAGGGCTCCCCGCTCGGCCACGGCTTCCGCGACAAGGAGCTGGAGGAGAAGGTCTTCGAGCTCACGCAGAAGATCGGCATCGGCGCGCAGTTCGGCGGCAAGTACTTCTGCCACGACGTCCGCGTCGTGCGCCTGCCGCGCCACGGCGCGTCCTGCCCGGTGGCCATCGCCGTCTCCTGCTCCGCCGACCGCCAGGCCGTCGCGAAGATCACCGCCGAGGGCGTCTTCCTGGAGCAGCTGGAGACCGACCCGGCGAAGTACCTGCCGGAGACGACCGACGAGCACCTCGGCGACGACGAGGTCGTCCGCATCGACCTCAACCGGCCGATGGACGAGATCCTCGCCGAGCTCACCAAGTACCCCGTCAAGACCCGGCTCTCGCTGACCGGCCCGCTCGTCGTCGCGCGCGACATCGCCCACGCGAAGATCAAGGAGCGGCTGGACGCGGGCGAGGAGATGCCGCAGTACCTGCGCGACCACCCGGTCTACTACGCGGGCCCGGCCAAGACCCCCGAGGGCTACGCCTCGGGCTCCTTCGGCCCCACGACGGCCGGCCGCATGGACTCCTACGTCGAGCAGTTCCAGGCCGCGGGCGGCTCGAAGGTCATGCTCGCCAAGGGCAACCGCAGCAAGCAGGTCACCGACGCGTGCGCCGCCCACGGCGGCTTCTACCTCGGCTCGATCGGCGGCCCGGCGGCGCGCCTGGCGCAGGACTGCATCAAGAAGGTCGAGGTCGTCGAGTACGAGGAGCTCGGCATGGAGGCGGTCTGGAAGATCGAGGTCGAGGACTTCCCGGCGTTCATCGTTGTGGACGACAAGGGCAACGACTTCTTCACGGACCCGGCGCCGGCCCCGACGTTCATGACGATTCCGGTGCGGAAGTAGCGCAAACGCCGGACGGGCTGAACAGCCCGTCCGGCGTCCGAGGACGTACGGCTACGCGAAGCGCTGCGCGCCCGAGCCGTCGCACTTCTGCAGGCGCACCGGCTCCTTCGCCCCTGCCAGCGTCAGGCACAGGTCCTGCGCCGCCGTCGGGCGGAACGTCGAGCCCGACCGCACGAACTGCTGGTTCGTGCCGCCGTGGCAGTTCCACAGGGTCACCGCCGCCCCGGCCGTGTAGCGGCCGCCGGGGACGTCCACGCAGCGGTCGTGCGTCAGCGCCGTGTGCAGGGAGCCGCGCCCGGCGTCGTACCACCACTGCTGGTTGCGGGCCCCGGCCGTGCAGGGCCAGCCGCCCACCGTGGTGCCGTCGGCGCTGGCGGCGCCGTACGCGTCCACGCAGGTACCCGCCGCTTCACCGCGCAGCGGCCGGTACGCGTCGTCCCACGCGCCCGCGTACAGCTGCGGCGTGCCCGTGCTCGCGGGGTCGGCGCAGCCGGCCTCGCGGTAGCCGGACGTGTACAGCTGGGTGAGGCAGGACGCGAAGGCGCCGTGGCCGCGCTGGTTGGGGTGGAAGGACTGCCGTACGGAGTTGGCGTCCGGCGGGAAGGGGTTGGACAGCTCGATCCACAGCCCGCGTGCCCAGGGGTCCTCCATGCACACCTCGTGGCCGTGGAAGAGGCGGGAGTTGTCGAGGAAGTACACGCCGGTGTCCCGGGCCACCTGCCGCATGCCGCGTTCGAAGGCGGGCACCGCAGCGTTGCGGCCCCAGGCGGCGTCGGAGGTGTGGCCGACGCAGCCGCCGGGGATCTTGCCGGGGAAGTCGGGGTTGTCCTCGATGTCGGGCCCGATGGGGCTGGGGTAGCCCATGACGACGAGTTTGTAGTCGCCGTCGGCGTAGCCGGCGTCCGTCATGACCTTGCGCAGGTCCCGTACGGTCGCCTCGACCTTGGGCACCAGGCCGTCGACGCGGGCCTGCCAGCCGGGGGCGTACTTGGGCTCGCAGGGCCCCTGCAGCAGCAGGTAGCGCTCGACGCAGTCGGTCATCACGGGGCCGAACTGCAGGTCGTCGTTGGCGCCGGCGACCAGGAGCACCATCTTCACGCGCGTGGTGCGGGCCTTGACGGCCAGGGCGTCGCTCTGGACGAGCTCGTCGGCGTACTGCTTGCTGCCGCCGATGCGGATGTTGACGGTGGAGGCACCGGAACAGGCCACGTTGTAGGTGAGGTCGGCGGGTATGCCGGTGCGGTGGATGGCGGCGTCGGGCGAGCGGTGGCACCAGTTGTCCGGCCCGTCGGTGCCGCGCTCGTACGTTCCGACGCCCTCGCCGGAGATCTCGCTGTCGCCCAGGGAGAGCAGCGAGGTCTTGCGCTGGTCCATGGGCCGCTCGGCGGCGTCGCCGTAGAGCTTGACGGATTCGGCCGCCCGCAGCTTTTCGAGGTCGGGGGCGAGGGGGGTGGACGCGGTGGTGGTGCGGGGCGCGGCGGCGGCCGCCGCCGGTCCGCCGACGGTCAGTCCGCCGACCGCCGCCGCGAGGGCGGCGAGCGTGGCGAGGGAACATCGCAGGGTGGGTCTGCGTGTCCGGGACATGGAGCCTCCCCGAGTTCTGTTGTTACTCGCGGTATTTAGTAGTCACGAGGGCCTTTTGGGAACACGGGGAACGAGACAAACGCTGTGTTTGTCAGGAGGTAATGACCATGACCGACAGTGGCCAGTTCCGGATCGAGCACGACTCGATGGGGGAGGTCCGCGTTCCCGCCCACGCCAAGTGGCGGGCCCAGACCCAGCGCGCCGTGGAGAACTTCCCCATCAGCGGACAGCGGCTGGAACGCGCCCACATCGAGGCGCTCGGCCGCATCAAGGCCGCGGCCGCGAAGGTCAACGGCGAGCTGGGGGTGCTGGAGGCCGACGTGGCCGCGGCCGTCGCGGAGGCGGCCGGCGAGGTTGCCGAGGGCCACTGGGACGACCACTTCCCCGTCGACGTCTTCCAGACCGGCTCGGGCACGTCCTCCAACATGAACGTCAACGAGGTCGTCGCCACCCTGGCCACGGAGCGGCTCGGCCGCCCGGTGCACCCCAACGACCACGTCAACGCGAGCCAGTCCTCCAACGACGTCTTCCCCTCCTCGATCCACATCGCCGCCACCGCCGCCGTCACGCGGGACCTGATCCCGGCCCTGGAGCACCTGGCGGCGGCGCTGGAGCGCAAGGCGACGGAGTTCGCGGACGTCGTCAAGGCCGGGCGCACCCACCTGATGGACGCCACCCCGGTGACCCTCGGACAGGAGTTCGGCGGGTACGCGGCCCAGGTGCGGTACGGCGTCGAGCGGCTGCGCACCGCGCTGCCGCGCCTGGCCGAACTGCCGCTCGGCGGCACGGCCGTGGGCACCGGCATCAACACCCCGCCCGGCTTCTCGCCGGCCGTCATCGCCGAGGTCGCCCGGGTCACCGGGCTGCCGCTGACCGAGGCGCGCAACCACTTCGAGGCGCAGGGCGCACGCGACGGCCTGGTGGAGGCCAGCGGGCAGCTGCGCACCATCGCCGTCGGCCTCACCAAGATCGCCAACGATCTGCGCTGGATGGGCTCCGGCCCGCGCACCGGGCTCGCCGAGATCGCCCTGCCCGACCTGCAGCCCGGCTCCTCGATCATGCCCGGCAAGGTCAACCCGGTCGTCTGCGAGGCCGTGCTCATGGTCGCCGCCCAGGTCACCGGCAACGACCTCACCGTCGCCACGGCCGGCGCCGCCGGCAACTTCGAGCTCAACGTGATGCTGCCGGTGATGGCCAGGAACCTCCTGGAATCGATCCGGCTCCTCGCCAACGCCTCCCGCCTGCTGGCCGACCGCACGGTCGACGGCATCACCGCCAACGCCGAGCGGGCCCGCGAGTACGCCGAGTCCTCCCCGTCCGTCGTCACCCCCCTCAACCGCTACATCGGCTACGAGGAGGCGGCGAAGGTGGCCAAGAAGGCCCTTGCGGAGCGCACGACCATCCGGCAGGTCGTCCTCGAATCCGGGTACGTCGACCGCGGACTGCTCACCCTGGAACAGCTCGACGAGGCACTCGACGTGCTGCGCATGACCCGCCCCTGAGCAAACGCGCCTGGACCGTACCTTTGCGGCGCAGGTCACGGCACATCGGTGGCCGGGGCACCTAAGATCTGTGCATGGCAGCGGAGACCACGGACGACACGACGGGAACCACCGGCGGCGACACCTCCTGGGCGCCCGGCGACCAGATCCTGTGGCGCTACCGCGACAACCGCAGCGGACAGGTGCACATCTGCCGGCCCGTCACCGTCGTCGAGGACTCCCCCGACCTGCTCGCCGTCTGGATGGCCCCCGGCACCGACTGCGTCAAACCGCTCCTCGCCGACGGCACGCCCGTCCACCGGGAGCCGCTGGCCACCCGCTACACCAAGCCCCGCACCACCACCGTCACCCGCTGGTTCGGGCCGGGCGTGCTCAAGCTCGCCCGGCCCGGCGAACCCTGGTCCGTCTGGCTCTTCTGGGACCCGGGCTGGCACTTCCGCAACTGGTACGTCAACCTCGAAGAACCCCTCGCCCGCTGGGCCGGCGGCGTCGACTCCGAGGACCACTTCCTCGACATCTCCGTCCACCCCGACCGCAGCTGGGAATGGAAGGACGAGGACGAATTCGCCCAGGCCCAGCTCGTCGGCCTCATGACCGCCGAACGCGCCGAGCGCGTACGGGCCGCCGGGCGCGCCGCCGTCGACCTCATCGAAGCCTGGGGCGCCCCCTTCGCCGCCGGCTGGCCGAACTGGCGGCCCGACCCCGCCTGGCCCGTACCCGCCCTGCCCGCCGACTGGGACCGCCCGCCCACGGCCCACCGCGAACCCGGGTGTGAATCAGGGCCGGAACCGCTTGCCGACTCCCCGCGCGACGATCGTAGGATCAGCCTCCGCGGTACCGGCACAGCTATGGGAGGGGCACAACCGTGAGCGCTGACGGTCGGCGGGACTACGACGGCTACGCCCGCTTAGGGCTGGACCGCAGCGGCCAGGCCGAGGCGTTCGACGCCATCGGCGACCGCTACGACGAGGCATTCCCGCACAAGGACGGCCAGCTCGCCTCCGGCGCCTGGCTGGCCACCACCCTGCCGCCCGGCTCCCGCGTCCTGGACGTCGGCTGCGGCACCGGTCTGCCGACCGCACGCCAGCTGGCGGACGCCGGGCACGAGGTCGTCGGCATCGACCTGTCCCCCGGCATGCTCGACCTCGCCCGCGCCAACGTCCCGGACGCCACCTTCCACCTCGGTGACCTCGCCGGTCTGCGCGACGGGCACCTGGGCACGTTCGACGGCATCGCCGCCTTCTTCTCCCTGCTGATGCTGCCGCGCGCGGAGATCCCGCACGCGCTGCGGATGCTGCACGACCTCCTCAGACCCGGGGGACTGCTGGCCCTGTCGATGGTCGAGGCCGACGTCGACGACTACGCCATGCCGTTCCTGGGCAACACGATCCGGGTATCCGGTTACCTGCGGGACGACTTGCGGCAGGTCGTGCGCGACGCGGGATTCGACATCGCCGGCGAGAACGCGCTGGCGTACGCCCCGGCCAGTACGGACGTCCCACCCGAGATCCAGATCTTCCTCGACCTGCGCCGCGCCTGAACCCCGTGTGCCCCAGCCGGGTGCACGGCCCCGACGGATGGAACCCCACGCGTGACGGAGCATCCCCACTCCCACGGCAGACCCCGCCCCGCCCCCCGGCCGGCGGCCACCCCCGCACGCCCCGACGCCGTACCCGCCCCGCACGGCGGCGAACCGGGCGCGGCCCGCGGCCACGAGGAGACCGCCCCCACCGGCCGCGTGCCGCGCCAGGCGGGCGCGCCGACGGGCCGTACGGGCAGCATGCCCGGCGCCCAGCCGGGCGCTGCAGGCGCCGGCGACCCCGCGTCCCGTGCGCCGCGCCCGACGGACGACGCACCCACCGGCCGCGTACCGCGCCAGGCGCGCCGCACGGCCGCCACCCCCGTCCGCGACGGCAACCCCGCAACCCCCGCACCGCGCCCGACGGGCGACGCGGAGACCACACCCACCGCCGAGCCGGCCCCTGCGGGCCGCACGGAAGCCGCGCCCACCGCCGAGCCGGCACCCGCGGGCCGCGTGCCGCGTCAGGCGCGCGGCGCCGGCGACTCCGGGGGCCGTGCACCGCGCCCGGCGCGCGGCGCGGGCAGCTCCGGTGCCGGTGGCGCCCGCGCACGGCAACTGACGGGCCGTCCGGAGGGCGGTCCCGCAGGCCGGGGCGACGGGGTCGCCTCCGGCCGGGCGGAGGCCGCCGCAGCGCCCGCCGGCGGCGGAGCTGCCGCGAGCCACGACCGCACGGACGCCGCTCCCGGGCGCCGTGCGCGGCGGGTCGGCGGGCGGCGCCGTGGTGGGGCTTCAAGGGCGCAGGGCGAGGGCCGGCGCGCGGCTGACGCCCCATCAATCGTCCGTCTCCGGGGGGAGATACCCACCGCCGGCGACGGCGAGCGGGTTCGGCCCGTCGCCGCCGGCACCGGCGTCCCGCGGCGCCGTCGGCGCAAGGCGGCGCCGGCCGTGCGGGTCGGGGGTGGGATGCGCATGGAGGGGTCCGATCAGGATCCGGCACATGTGCCCGTCGTGGACGACGGGGACGGGGACGGGCACGCCCGCCCGCGGGCCCGTGGCGGCCGGCAGCGGGCCGGTGACGTGCGCGGCAGCCGCGACGGCACGGTGTCCGCCGCCGCCACCGGCGGCGGTGCCAAGGGCGCCGGGGACGCCGCCGGTCACGGCAGCGGCGGCATGCCGCCCGGCGGTGGCGCGGGTGGCACGGGCGGGCCGGGTACGGCGGGTCTGGCGCAGGCCGCGGCCGGCGCCTCCGGCGGCGGCGAGCGGCTGCGCTTCGTGGGCGCCGCGACCCGCCGTATCGCCCGTGGCATCGATCTGGACGAGATCGTGCTGGGTCTGTGCCGGGCCACCGTGCCCACGTTCGCGGACGCGATCCTCGTGTATCTCCGTGATCCGCTGCCGGTCGGTGACGAGCGGCCCGTGGGTCCGGTGGTGCTGCGGTTGCGCCGCACGGACCGGTTGCCGGACAGTGCGCAGGAGAGTCCGGATCCCGGCCCGGAGCTGACGGAGACGGCCGCGGAGCGCTGCGAGGTGCGCATAGGCGGGCCGCTCGCGGAGGTGCTGCGGGGTGTCCGGCCGGTGTTCGGGGACTCCTCGGCCGCGCGGGCGGCCCTGCCCGAACTGCTCGGCGAGGGCCGGCACGTGCCGGATCGCCACCGTACGATCCTGGCGCCGTTGCGCGGCCGGCGCCGGGTGATCGGCGCGGCCGTGTTCGTCCGCCGTCTGGACCGGCCGCCGTTCGAGGGCGACGACCTGCTGGTGGCGGCGCAGTTGGCGACGCACACGGCGCTCGGTGTGGACAAGGCCGTCCTGTACGGCCGCGAGGTGTACATCGCCGACGAGTTGCAGCGCACGATGCTGCCGGATTCGCTGCCGCAGCCGACGGGCGTGCGGCTGGCGAGCCGCTATCTGCCGGCGGCGGAGACGGCCCGGGTCGGCGGCGACTGGTACGACGCGATCCCGCTGCCCGGCAACCGCGTGGCGCTCGTCGTCGGCGACGTCATGGGTCACTCGATGACGTCCGCGGCGATCATGGGTCAGCTGCGGACGACCGCGCAGACCCTGGCGGGCCTGGACCTGCCGCCGCAGGAGGTGCTGCACCATCTCGACGAGCAGGCACAGCGCCTGGGCAGCGACCGGATGGCGACGTGCCTGTACGCGGTGTACGACCCGGTCGCGCACCGCATCGTGATCGCGAACGCCGGGCATCCGCCGCCGGTGCTGCTGCACCGCGGCGGCCGGGCGGAGGTGCTGCGGGTGCCGCCGGGTGCGCCGATCGGCGTGGGCGGGGTGGACTTCGAGGCGGTGGAGCTGGACGCGCCGGCCGGGGCGACGCTGCTGCTGTACACCGACGGCCTGGTGGAGTCCCGGATGCGGGACGTGTGGACGGGGATAGAGCAGCTGCGTGAGCGGCTCATCGAGACCGCACGTCTGACGGGTCCCAATCCGCCTCCGCTGGAGCCGCTGTGCGACGAGGTGCTGGGCATGCTGGGCCCGGGCGACCGGGACGACGACATCGCGCTGCTGGCGGCCCGTTTCGAGGGCATCGCGCCGAGCGACGTGGCGTACTGGTTCCTCGATCCGCGTCCGCAGACGCCGCGCGAGGCGCGCCGCCTGGCCCGCAGGGCGCTGGCCCGGTGGGATCTGGAGGAGCTCACGGACGGGGTGGAGCTGCTGGTCAGCGAGGTGATCACCAACGCCGTGCGGTATGCCGAGCGTCCGATAACGCTGCGGCTGCTGCGCACGGACGTGCTGCGCTGCGAAGTCGGGGACGATGTGCCGCAGTTGCCGCGGCTGCGGCAGGCGCGGCCGTCGGACGAGGGCGGCCGGGGGCTGTACCTGGTCAACAGGATGGCCCGGCGCTGGGGTGCCACGCGGCTGAGCACGGGGAAGGTGGTGTGGTTCGAGCTGGCGCTGCCCTCGCGCGCCCGCTGACCGTGGGGGCACTGTTGCCGACGCGGTGTCGGCGCGCTTGACTGGCCCGGTCGAGGGGCGGCTTCCCTCCGCCCCCGCCCGTTCCTCGTTCGGGAGGCGTCCCATGGCCGATTCGGCGCAGAGCACCCCGCACACCCAGCAGGCCTCGTACACCACCGACAACGTCGGTATTCCGGTGGAGAGCGACGAGCACTCGCTCACCATCGGCGACACCGGCCCCATCCTGCTCCAGGATCACTACCTCATCGAGAAGATGGCCCAGTTCAACCGCGAACGGATCCCCGAACGGGTGGTCCACGCCAAGGGCGGCGGCGCGTACGGGCGCTTCGAGGTGACCAACGACGTCAGCCAGTTCACCAAGGCCGACCTCTTCCGGCCGGGCAGCCGCACGGAGGCACTGGCCCGCTTCTCGACCGTGGCCGGTGAGCAGGGCTCGCCCGACACCTGGCGCGACCCGCGCGGCTTCGCGCTGAAGTTCTACACCCGCGAGGGCAACTACGACCTGGTGGGCAACAACACCCCCGTGTTCTTCGTGCGCGACCCGATCAAGTTCCAGGACTTCATCCGCTCGCAGAAGCGCCGTCCCGACAGCGGCCTGCGCGACCACGACATGCAGTGGGACTTCTGGACCCTCTCACCCGAGTCGGCGCACCAGGTCACCTGGCTGATGGGCGACCGTGGCATCCCGCGGACCTGGCGTCACATGAACGGCTACGGCTCCCACACCTACATGTGGATCAATGGGGGCGGGGAGCGTTTCTGGATCAAGTACCACCTCAAGACCGACCAGGGCATCGAGTTCCTCACCCAGGCCGACGCCGACCGCCTGGCCGGCGAGGACGCCGACTTCCACCGCCGCGACCTGTTCGACTCCATCGCCGGTGGTGACGCCCCGAGCTGGACGATGTACGTGCAGGTGATGCCGTTCGAGGACGCCGCGGACTACCGCTTCAACCCCTTCGACCTCACCAAGGTCTGGCCGCACGGCGACTACCCGCTGATCGAGGTCGGCCGGCTCACCCTCGACCGCAACCCCGAGGACTACTTCGTCCACATCGAGCAGGCCGCCTTCGAGCCCTCCAACCTGGTGCCCGGCATCGGTCCCTCCCCCGACAAGATGCTGCTGGGCCGGCTCTTCTCCTACCCGGACACCCACCGCTACCGCATCGGCCCCAACTACACCCAGCTGCCACCCAACCGCCCGCAGGCGCCGGTGAACTCCTACGCCAAGGACGGCGCCATGCGCTACGAGCCGTCCCGCACCGCCCGCCCGTACGCGCCCAACTCCTACGGGGGCCCCGCCGCCGACACCACCCGCTTCGGTGGCATCGCCGGCTGGGCGGCCGCCGGCGAGATGGTCCGCGAGGCCTACCGGCTGCACCGCGAGGACGACGACTTCGGCCAGGCCGGCACGCTGGTCCGCCAGGTCCTGGACGACGCCGCCCGCGCGCGCCTGGTCGACAACGTGGCGGGCCATCTGAAGGCGGGCCTGAGCGGCCCCGTCCTCTCCCGCGCCCTGCAGTACTGGCGCAACATCGACAAGGAGACGGGCGACCGGATCGCCACCAAGGTCAACGGCGGATGACAAAAGCGGCCGGCCGCCCTTCCCTGACGGGAGGACGGCCGGCCGCTGCGTTCGGTGCCGTGGATCCGTGGATCAGGCCGGCGGGGGCGGGTTCATCCCGCCGTTGGGCCGGGTGTCCTGCCCTCCGCCCGTGCCCCCGCTGGTCGTGGGCCGGGTCGAGGTGCCCGTCGACGGGCTCGTCGGCGGGATCGACGGGGTGTGGTGCGACGGCCCGGTGGACGGCGACCGCGAGCCGGACGGCGTGCCCGAGGGCGAGCCGGACGGGGAGCGGGAGCCGGAGGGCGTGCCCGAGGGGGACTTCGAGGCACCGGGGGAGGCGCTGCCGGAGGGCTTACCGGACGGGACGGCGGCCGGCGGCACGTACTTGTCCTGCGTCTCCAGGTCGAACTTGGCGTCGTCGTCCTCGTCGTCGAAGACGGAGGAGGTGTAGGCGGCCCAGATCTTGGCGGGCTGCTTACCACCGTTCACACGGCCCTCACCGCCCGCGTTCATCAGGGTGACCTGCTTGCCGCCGGGCCCCTCGCCGAAGAGGCCGACGGAAGTGACCAGACCCGGGGTGTAGCCGGTGAACCAGGCCGACTTGTTGTCGTCGGACGTACCGGTCTTGCCGGCGACCTGGTAGCGGCCGCTGGCGACGACGCTCGCCGTACCGTCCTCGACCACACCGGTCATGACGGAGGTGACGCCGTCGGCGGTGTTGCGGGAGACCACGCGCTCGTCGCCGGCCGGGTTGGGGAGCTTGTAGTTCTCGCCCTTCCAGGACACGGACTTGATGATGCTGGGCGTGACCTTCTTGCCGTGGTTGTCGAGGGTGGCGTAGACGCCCGCCATCTCCAGCGGGCTGGCGCCCATGGAGCCCAGCGACATGGAGGGGACCTCTTCGAAGTCGCTCTTCATGCCGAGGTCGACGGCGGTCTTCTTGACCTTCGACAGGCCGACGTCGACGGCCATCTGCGCGAAGACCGTGTTGACCGACTTGTTCATCGCCATCTGGACGTTGATCGCCGGCTCGGAGTACTGGTCCTCGTTCTCCGGGGCGAAGCCGTCACCGCCCGGACCCACGACCGGACGCTTGTTGGTGCCGTCGTAGGTGGTCGACGGTGTGATCGGCTGCCCGCTCTGGGTCTTCGACTCGTTCTGCAGGGCCGAGGCCAGGATCAGCGGCTTGAACGTCGACGCGGGCTGGTAGTCGCCGCGCGTGGCGTTGCTGAGCTGGTGCTTGAGGAAGTCCTGGCCGCCGTAGAGGGCCACGATGTGACCGGTCTTGGCGTCGACGGAGACGGCGCCCGGCTGGACATGGCCGTCGACCTCGCGGGCCTTCGGGTCCAGGTCGTCGAGAAGCTGGTTCTTCACCGCCTTCTCGAGCGCGGCCTGCTTCTTCGGGTCGATGCTCAGCGTGATCGTCCAGCCGCCGGCGGCGAAGTCGCTCTCCGGGCGGCCCTGGCGCTTGAGCTCGCCAATCATCTCCTGGCGCGCGGCCTGGACGAGGTAGCCGTTCTGGCCGGTGAGGCCGGCCGGGGGCTTGGGCTGGCCCGGCGGCTTGAACTGCATCGCCTTGCGCTTCTCGGGGTCGAGCCACTTCTGCTCGACCATTTTGTCGAGCACGTAGTTCCAGCGCGCCTCGACGTTGCGCTTGCCGGCGTCGGTGGCCGTCCCCCAGTCGTACTGGCTCGGCGCCTGGAGCAGCGCGGCGAGGTAGGCGCCCTCCTCCAGGCTGAGCTTGTCGACGTCCTTGCCGTAGTACGCGCGGGAGGCCGCCTGGATGCCGGAGGCGTTGCGGCCGAAGTAACTGGTGTTGAGGTACCCGGCGAGGATCTCGGTCTTGGGCTTCTGGTCCTGGACCTTCAGCGAGATGATCAGTTCCTTCACCTTGCGGGTGACGGTCTGGCGCTGGTCCAGGTAGTAGTTCTTGACGTACTGCTGGGTGATGGTGGAGCCACCCTGCTTGCCGCGGCCCATGACGGTGTTGAGGATGCCGCGCGCGGTGCCCTTGAGGTCGACGCCGGGGTCGGTCCAGAAGTTCTTGTTCTCGGCCGCGACGACCGCGTTCTGGACGTCCTTGGGGACCTTGGAGAGGGGCACCTCCTCGCGGTTGACCTCGCCGAGGCGGGCGATGATCTCGCCCTTCTGGTTCTTGTAGACGTTGCTCTGCGCCTGCGCGGCCTTGTTTCCTTCGCCGGGCACGTCCACGTACAGGTAGAGCGCGTAGAACGCACCGGCGGCGAGGCCGATCAGGGCCACGAAGTAGGCCAGCAGCAACTTCCAGGTGAAGAACCGGCGTATGCCGGTCTTTCTGGGTTTCCCGCCGCCCCGTGCCGGGCGGCCGCCCTTCTTCTGCGCTCGTCGCGCTTCAGCTCGGCCCATTTCTCCTGTAGCTCCAGTCCGTCCGCCCCCAACCCAGCTCATGAAGCTAACACCGCAACTGCCACCAAACGCCCATCGATCACGGCAATAACGGACGTGACATACAGCACCCCGGGTGGCGGGAACCCGGTACGGAGTCGCGCGGGAAACCGTACAGGAGCGATCAAGGACGATAATGTGCTATCACTTTGATAAGCAGTGCACGAGGGTGCACGGCACCGACCGAACCGGGGGACCTCCCATGACCGAGACGACCGACGCCGGCCCCGGCGTTCCGCCCTTCGCCGACCGCCCGCGCGTGACGGAGAAGCCCGCCAGCGACATAGGCGGCGGGCTCGCGCTCCTCCTCGGCCTGATCGGCCTGCTCGTCGGCATCGGCCTCGTCGTCGCCGGCGGCGTCACCAGCTCGCACGCCCCGGACGGGGTGACCGTCGCCCTCATCGCCGTGGGCATCACCATCGGCGTCTGCGCCTTCATCGCCATGGCCGGCCTGAACACCATCTCCCCCGGCGAGGCCCAGGTCGTCCAGCTCTTCGGCCGCTACCGCGGCACGATCCGCACCGAGGGCCTGCGCTGGGTGAACCCCTTCACCAGCCGACGCTCCATCTCCACCCGGGTGCGCAACCACGAGACCGCCGTCATGAAGGTCAACGACGCGTACGGCAACCCCATCGAGCTCGCCGCGGTCGTGGTGTGGCGGGTCGAGGACACCGCGCAGGCGATGTTCGAGGTGGAGGACTTCCAGGAGTTCGTGGCCACCCAGACCGAGGCGGCCGTGCGGCACATCGCCATCGAGTACCCCTATGACGCGCACGACGAGGACGCGCTGTCCCTGCGCGGCAACGCGGAGGAGATCACCGAGAAGCTGGCGATCGAACTGCACGCCCGCGTCGAGGCCGCCGGCGTGCGCATCATCGAGTCGCGCTTCACCCACCTCGCGTACGCCCCCGAGATCGCCTCGGCGATGCTCCAGCGCCAGCAGGCCGGCGCGGTCGTCGCGGCCCGCAAAATGATCGTCGAGGGCGCGGTGGGCATGGTCGAGATGGCCCTGGAGCGGATCATGGAGCAGGACATCGTCGCCCTGGACGAGGAGAGGAAGGCGGCCATGGTGAGCAACCTGATGGTGGTGCTGTGCGGTGACCGGGCCGCCCAGCCCGTCCTGAACACCGGCACCCTCTACCAGTGACGGAGGAGGGCGCGGGAGCCGCACCGCGCAGGCCGCAGCAGCGCAAACAGGTGCTGCTGCGGCTGGACCCGCAGGTGCACGACGCGCTGACGCGCTGGGCGGCGGACGAGCTGCGCAGTGCGAACGCGCAGATCGAGTTCCTGCTGCGCAAGGCGCTGCACGAGGCGGGCCGCCTGCCCTCGGACGTCTCCGCCATCCCCCGCCGCGGGCGTCCGCCGAAGGATTCCTGACCTCCTTTCCCTGACCTCCTTTCCCTGACCTCCCGTCCCCGGTCGCCGGGCGGGCCGGCCCCCGGGTAGGCCCGCCCGGCGATTCGCGGCGCGACTATACACATCGTGTATACACACGATGTAGAGTCCCGCCCATGTCAATCGGACACACCCTGCTCGGCCTTCTGGAGGCCGGCCCCCGCCACGGCTACGACCTCAAGCGCGCCTTCGACGAGCGCTTCGGTCACGACCGCCCGCTCCACTACGGCCAGGTCTACGCCACCATGTCCCGTCTGCTGAAGAACGGCCTGGTCGAAGTCGACGGCATCGAGCAGGGGGACGGCCCCGACCGCAAGCGGTACGCCATCACCGACGCCGGCGTCACCGACGTCGCCTCGTGGCTGGAGCGACCCGAGAAGCCCGAGCCGTACCTGCAGTCGACCCTCTACACCAAGGTCGTCCTCGCCCTGATGACCAACCGCGACGCCACCGGCGTGCTCGACGCGCAGCGCGCGGAGCACCTGCGGCTGATGCGCGAGCTGACGCAGCGCAAGCGCGAGGGGGACCTCGCCGACCAGCTGATCTGCGATCACGCCCTGTTCCACCTGGAGGCCGACCTGCGCTGGCTGGAGATCACCGCCGCCCGCCTGGACCGGCTCGCCGACACGGTGGTGCGCCCGTGACGCCCGCCGGTTCGCTGCTGGCCGCCACCGGCCTGCACAAGGCCTACGGCCTGACCCGCGCCCTGGACGACGCCGAGTTCTCCGTGCACCCCGGCGAGGTCGTGGCCGTCATGGGCCCCTCCGGTTCCGGCAAGTCGACGCTGCTGCACTGCCTGGCCGGCATCGTGCGCCCGGACGCCGGCACCGTCCTGTACGCGGGCCGGGAGCTGACGGCGATGCCGGACTCCGAGCGCAGTGCGCTGCGCCGCACCGACTTCGGGTTCGTCTTCCAGTTCGGCCGGCTCATCCCCGAGCTGACCTGCGCCGAGAACGTCGCGATGCCGCTGCGCCTCGGCGGCATGGGCCGCCGCGCGGCGGAGCGCAAGGCCGCCGAGTGGCTGGAGGTCCTCGAAGTGGCCGGCGTGGAGCGCAAGCGCCCCGCGGAGATATCGGGTGGTCAGGCGCAGCGCGTGGCCGTGGCCCGGGCCCTGGTCACCGAGCCGGCCGTGATCTTCGCGGACGAGCCGACGGGTGCCCTGGACTCGCTCAACAGCGAGCGCGTGATGCAGCTGCTGACCGATGCGGCCCGGGCCTGCCGGGCGGCCGTCGTCCTGGTCACCCACGACGCACGCGTGGCCGCCTACTCCGACCGCGAGGTCGTCGTGCGCGACGGCCGCGTCCGTGACATGGCGGGGGCGCTGCGATGACCTTCCTGCAGAGGTACGCACGGACGTACGCACGGACGTACGCGCGCGACCTGGCCATGGGTGCCCGCTTCGCCGTCACCGGTGGTCGCGCGGGGTGGCTGCGCACGGCGCTGACAGCCGCCGGCGTCGGCATCGGCGTGGCGTTACTGCTCGTGCTGGCCGCGCTGCCCGAGGCGGTGGACGCCCGCGAGGCGCGCCAGGTGGCCCGCCACGGCGGGGCGAGCGCACCGCTCACCGCGCCGGGCGCGCGGACGATGCTGATCCAGCAGACCGACACCGAGTACCGCGGGCGGCGGATCGAGGGCAGTCTCGTACGCCCGGAGGGGCCGAAGGCCCCCGTGCCGCCGGGGGTGGCGGCGTTGCCGCGGCCCGGCGAGATGGTGGTCTCCCCCGCCCTGAAGGACCTCCTGGACTCCCCCGCCGGCGCACTGCTGCGCGAGCGGCTGCCGCACCGCGTCACCGGGACGATCGCCGCCGAGGGCCTCGTCGGCCCCGACGAGCTCCTCTATTACGCGAGCAGCGACAAGCTCGCCGTCCATTACTACCTGCCCACCGACCCGCACCGGATCGACTCCTTCGGTCACGACCGGGCCGTCCCCCCGCCGAACGACGACGTCAAGGTCCTCGGCGGTCTGGCCTGTGCCGTCGTCCTGCTGCCGGTCGGCGTGCTGATCGCCACCGCCGCCCGCTTCGGTGGCGAGCGCCGCGACCGGCGGCTGGCCGCACTGCGCCTGCTGGGGGCGGACAGCCGCACGACGCGCCGGGTGGCGGCGGGCGAGGCACTGGCCGGTGCGCTGTTCGGGCTGGTCGTCGGCGGTGGTCTCTTCCTCCTGCTGCGCCAGGGCGGCCCGTCGGTGCGCCTCGACAGGGTCGGGATCTTCCCCGCCGACCTCCTCCCCTCCCTCTCCTCCGCCGTCGTGATCGCCGTCGCCGTACCGCTGGTGACGGTCGCCGTGTCGCTCTTCGCGCTGCGGGACGTGGCCATCGAGCCGCTGGGCGTGGTGCGGGGCGCGCCGCGCCGGCGCCGGCTGTGGTGGCGGCCGCTGCTGCCGCTGGCGGGCCTGGTCCTGCTGGTGGGCATCGCCACGAATGTGCTCGACCTGTACGTCGCGGGCTACAAGTGGCTGCTGGTGCCGGCCGCGGCCGTGCTGGTCCTGCTCGGGGTCACGGCCCTGCTGCCCTGGCTGGTGCAGGCGGTCGTCGGCCGGCTGCAGGGCGGGGCGCCGGCGTGGCAGCTCGCCGTGCGCCGGCTGCAGCTGGACAGCGGCCCGGCCTCGCGCGCCGTCGTCGGGATCCTCGTCGCCGTGGCCGGTGCGGTGTCCGTGCAGATGGTCTTCGACGGCGCCCGCGCCGTGGAAACCACGTCCGGGGGCGGCGCTGCGGCAAGGAGCGTGTACGTGTCGACGGGCCCGGGGACGGGCGAGCGGACGCGGTCGTACGTGGAGAGGTTCCGGGGCATCGAGGGCGTCCGTGCGGTGGCGGGCCACATCACCGCGACCGTCGACACCGTGGGCACCAAGGGGTACGGCCGCATGACGATCGCCGACTGCGACAGCGCCCGCGTACTCGCCAAGGTCGACGCGTGCCGCGACGGCGACGTCTTCCTGGTCACCGAACGCCCCGGTACACGGCCCTTCTCGGTCCGCCCCGGCATGGAGGTGACCGTGCGCGACGGCAGGAGCGGCGGGGAGCCCTGGACCGTCCCCGCGTCGGCCCGCGTCGTCGACCCGCAGGCCCCGGACGGGCTGGGGTACGCGGTCACCGGCATCCTCGCCACGCCGTCGGCCGTACGGACCGACGTACGCGACGCCCAGGCCAGGATCACCGTCCGGCTGGACCCCGGGGCGCCGGACGCCGTCGAGCGCGTCCGCAACACCGTCGCCACGATCGATCCGGCCGCGCTCGTCATCGATACCGGCACCGTGTCCGGCGTACGCGACTCCGACTACGTGTCGCTGCTGCGGTTGCTGCCCGCCGGAACCGCCCTCACGCTCGCCCTGATCGCGGCGAGCCTGACGCTGGCCACCGTCGAGCAGCTCGGTGAGCGCAGGTCGGCGCTGTCGGTCCTCGCGGCCTTCGGCGCCGGCCGGTCGGTCGTGGTGTGGTCGGTGGTGTGGCAGACGGCGGTGCCGGTGGTCCTCGGCATGCTGCTGGCCGTGGCCTTCGGTCTGGGGCTGGGCCGGCTGGTCATGACGATGACGCCGCTGCGGGTGGCCGACTGGTTCGGCTTCGTGCCGATCGTGGGGACGGGCCTGGGCGTCGTCGCCCTCGTCACGCTCGCCGCGCTGCCGGCGCTGTGGCGGATGATGCGCCCGGACGGCCTGCGGGCCGAATAACGTGTCGCCCTCGGCTGCAGGCACGTCGTGGCTTGTCGCGCAGTTCCCCGCGCCCCTACGGGGCGATCCGTACCGGCAGGCGTCGCAGCTCCGTGCGCAGGGCGGCGGCGAACGCCTCGAACTCGCCCTGGCGAGCGGCCCCCGTCCGCATCGCCAGGGCGATCCGGCGCGAGGGCGCGGGGTCGGCGAAGTGGCCGGTGGCGAGCCGTTCGCTGCGGCCGGTCTCCACCTGCAGGGCCGTGGCCGGCAGCAGGGTCACCCCGAGGCCGCCGCCGACGAGCTGGACGAGCGTGGAGAGCCCGGCGGCGCTGGTCGTCGCGGCGACCCCCTCGGTGCGGCCGGCCTCCCGGCACACGTCCAGGGCCTGGTCGCGCAGGCAGTGGCCCTCGTCGAGCAGCAGCAGGTCCAGCTCGCGCAGGGCCTCGCGCGGGATGTCGCCGCGCCCGGCCAGCCAGTGGTCGTGCGGGGTGACCAGGACGAAGTCCTCGTCGAAGAGGGGCAGTTCGGTGATCCAGGACATGCCGAGGGGCACGGCGAGCAGCAGCAGGTCGAGCCGGCCCTGGGCGAGCCCGTCGAGCAGGGAGCCGGTCTGCTCCTCGTGGACCTGCAGGTCCAGCTGCGGGTAGCGGTCGTGGACCAGGCGCAGCACGGTGGGCAGCAGGTACGGCGCGACGGTGGGGATGACGCCCAGGCGCAGGACGCCGGTGAAGGGGGCGCGGGCGGCTTCCGCCTCCTCCATGAAGGAGCCGACCGCCTCCAGGACGGCGCGGGCCCGGACGGCGAGCCGCTCACCCGCAGGGCTGAGCAGCACCTTGCGCGTCGTACGCTCGAGAAGCTGAATTCCGAGGGTCTCCTCGAGGGTGGAGACGGCACCGGAGAGCGCGGGCTGGCTCATGCCGATGGCCGTCGCGGCATCCCTGAAGTGCAGGTGCTCGGCCACGGCGACGAAGGCGCGCAGCTGGGCGAGGCTGGGCTGGCGGGGGCGTCCGGGGGCTATGGACGAGGTCGACGACGTCACTGATAACCACCTCCAATCAACATCACCCAGTCTACCTATTTCCCCTATCAATGCCTCCTGTGGCACTGTGTTCTTGTCCAACCCGCAGGAAACCCCCGAATCAGTGGGTTTCCTTCGTTGCAAGGAGAGCGCGTGCTCACTGTCGGTGACAAGTTCCCCGAGTTCGACCTGACCGCCTGTGTCTCGCTCGAGGCCGACAAGGCCTTCGCGCAGATCGACCACAAGACCTACGAGGGCAAGTGGAAGGTCGTTTTCTTCTGGCCGAAGGACTTCACCTTCGTCTGCCCGACCGAGATCGCCGCGTTCGGCCAGCTGAACGAGGAGTTCGCCGACCGTGACGCCCAGATCCTCGGTGTCTCCGGCGACTCGGAGTTCGTCCACCACGCCTGGCGCAAGGACCACAAGGACCTGCGCGACCTGCCCTTCCCGATGCTCGCCGACGCCAAGCACGAGCTGATGCGCGGCTGCGGCGTCGAGGGCGAGGACGGCTACGCCCAGCGCGCCGTCTTCATCGTCGACCCGAACAACGAGATCCAGTTCGTCATGGTGACCGCCGGTTCCGTGGGCCGTAACCCCAAGGAGGTCCTGCGGGTCCTCGACGCCCTGCAGACCGACGAGCTGTGCCCCTGCAACTGGTCCAAGGGCGAGGAGACCCTCGACGCGGTCAAGCTCCTCGCCGGCGAGTGAGCTGATCCTCCATGGCCCTCGATGAACTGAAGTCCGCGATACCGGGCTACGCCAAGGACCTGAAGCTGAACCTCGGCTCGGTCATCGGCAACTCCAACCTGCCCCAGCAGCAGCTGTGGGGCACCGTGCTCTCCTGCGCGATCGCGACCCGTTCGCCGATCGTGCTGCGCGAGCTGGAGCCGGAGGCCAAGACCCACCTCTCCCCGGAGGCCTACGAGGCCGCCAAGGCCGCCGCCGCCATCATGGCGATGAACAACGTCTACTACCGGACCCGGCACCTGCTGTCGGACCCGGAGTACGGCAACCTGCGGGCCGGCCTGCGGATGAACGTCATCGGCAACCCGGGCGTGGAGAAGGTCGACTTCGAGCTGTGGTCCCTGGCGGTCTCCGCCATCAACGGCTGCGGCATGTGCCTCGACTCGCACGAGCAGGTGCTGCGCAAGGCCGGCGTGGACCGGGAGACGATCCAGGAAGCGTTCAAGATTGCCGCCGTGCTCCAGGCCGTCGGCGCGACGCTGGACGCGGAAGCCGTGCTGAACGGCTGATTGCGGTCACAAGGAAGCGGGCCCCCGACCTTCGGTCGGGGGCCCGCTTCCTTGTTCACTTCTCGCCGTCTCCCGGCGGAGCGCCGACGGCGTTCTCCCGCGCGTACGCCCGTAGATAACCGACGACCGTGTTGGTCACCGCCACCAGGGGCACGGCCACGACCGCGCCGCCGATGCCGGCGATCATCGAGCCGGCGGCGACGGCGAGGACGACCGCCAGCGGGTGGACGCGCACCGCGCGGCCGAGGATGAACGGCTGCAGGACGTGGCCCTCGATCTGCTGCACCGCGAGCACGACCACGAGCACCATCATCGCCGTGAAGACGTCGCGGGTGACGAGCGCCACCACGACCGCCAGCGCGCCGGAGACCACCGCGCCGACCAGCGGGATGAAGGCGAACAGGAAGATGAACACGGCCAGCGGCACGGCCATGGGCACGTTCAGGAAGAACAGCCCGATGCCGATGAAGATCGCGTCGATCAGGGCCACTATCACCGTGCCGCGCACATAGGCGGTCAGCGTCGTCCACGCCCGCGGGCCGGCGCCCGCCACACCCTCGCGGGCGGCGGCCGGCACCAGCTTCAGCAGCCACTGCCAGATGCGGGGGCCGTCGTAGAGCAGGAAGAGCGTCGAGAACATCGCGAGCAGGATGCCCGTGAGCACCTCGATGATCACCTGGACGCCCTCTATGCCCGCCGAGGTGATGTCCTTGGTGTTGGTGCCGATGGCCTCGCTGAGCTTGTCGGCGATGTTGTTGATCTGGTCCTGCGTGACGTGGAACGGGCTGTTGAGCAGCCAGCGCTTGAGCTCGGTGATGCCGTGCTGCACCTGCTGCGACAGGTCGTCGAGGTTCTCGGTCACCTGCCAGGCCACGAACCAGCCGACCAGCCCCATCACCACGAAGCCGGAGACGAAGGTCATGGCCGTGGCCAGGCCGCGCGGGACGCCGCGCCGCTTGAGCGCGCCCACGGTGGGCTGCAGCAGGGCCGTGATGAGCAGGCCGGCCACGAAGGCCAGCACCACCAGCCGCACCGCGCTGATCACACGCATCAGCACGTACAGGGTGCCCGCGAGGATCAGCAGCCGCCAGGCGACCTCGGCCGCGACGCGGATGCCCCAGGGGACGGCCGTGACCGGGTCGGGCCGTACGGCCTCGTGCCGTGCGGCCGGGGCCGCGGCGGGCCCGGCCGGGGCCGCGGCGACGGGCTGCGGTTCGGTGGGTTCGGGCGCCGTGACGCGGGCAGGCGTGGGTACGGGCCCGGGTTGTGTGCCGGACTCGGTGGCGGCCCTGCGGGTTTCGAGCCGCTCGGCGAGCCGTGTCAGACCCGCTCCCAGCCCGCCCACCCATCGTGGCAATCTGGACATTCTTCTTCCTCTACCCCACTCCCCCGTGGCCATCCCTGCTGAGACGTTACCTGGCCGGACGTGACGAGACCCCGACCGGTACCGGTCGGGGTCTCGTCATGTCAGCGGGGTCCGGAAGGACCTAGTACCACTGGTTGGCCTGCCAGAACGACCAGGCGCCGCACGGGCTGCCGTAGCGCTCGTTCATGTAGCTCAGGCCCCACTTGATCTGGGTGGCCGGGTTGGTGCGCCAGTCGGCGCCCGCCGAGGCCATCTTGGTGCCGGGCAGCGCCTGCACCAGGCCGTACGCGCCGGAGGAGGCATTGGTGGCCGTGTAGTCCCAGGTGCTCTCGTTGTTCACGATGTTGCTGAAGCACTGGAACTGGTCGCCCGGGACCATCTGCCGGGCCATCGCCTGGACCTCGGCGACGGAGTAGGAGCCCTTGACCGCGAACGAGGACGCGTCGCGCGCCGCGGAACGGCTGGCGATGTCCTCCTGGTCGCGCTTGGCGGCCTTCTCCTCCGCCTCCTGCTTCGCCTTCTTCTCCGCCTCTTCCTTCTTGGCGGTGGCGTCCTCGGCGGCCTGCTTGCGCGCGGCCTCCTCGGCTTCCTTCTTGGCGGCGGCGTCGGCGGCCTCGGTCTGCGACTCGGCCTGCTGCGTGAGGGAAGCGGACTGCGCCTGGACGTTCTGTGCGACGGGAATACCCGCGAGAACAGTGGTGTCCGCGGCGGTGGCCTCGACCCGGTCGGTCGTACCCTGGTCGTGACCCGCGGCGACACCGACAACGGCGCCAACGGTGGTGACCGCGGTGGCGGATGCCACGGCGAATCCCCGGACCGAAATCCGGCTCACACGGTTTCCTTCCAGCATCGCCCGCATAGGTGACCTCGCGGACGCGATCGTGCCCCTGGCGCTGGCCTCCGAAGGCACCGGACCCCGAAGGGCCGGCCGGTCACGGGAGGCACTGACCCGGTGGGCCCTCCGTGAGGGAGGTCCGCTCAGTGCTCGGGCGGCATACGGCGACGTTCTTCAGTTGTGTGTGATACGCAGTGCCCCCGAAGGGGCCCAAGTGCCGTATGCGGGGCCTGACAGGAACCAGACTCTGCCCGAACGACACGCCGCGAAGCAATTCTTGGGTACGTGGGAAAGCTCACACCTCGTTTATCCCGACCGATTCGCGGAAAGAGCCGCGGCACACGACGACGCGCGGCTAGGCTGCTCCGCCCGCCGCGCGCCGACCCGGGAACCAATCCCGCTAGATGCGGCCGTCCTCCAGCATTTCGGTCACCATCGCCGCGATCGGCGAGCGCTCCGAACGCGTGAGCGTCACATGCGAGAAGAGGGGGTGCCCCTTCAGCTTCTCTACCACGGCGACCACACCGTCGTACCGACCGACCCGCAGATTGTCCCGCTGCGCCACGTCATGGGTGAGAACGACCCGGGAGTTGGCCCCGATGCGCGAGAGCACCGTCAACAGCACGTTCCGCTCCAGCGACTGGGCCTCGTCCACGATGACGAACGCGTCGTGCAGCGAGCGGCCCCGGATGTGGGTCAGCGGCAGCACTTCGAGCATCCCGCGGCCCACCACCTCCTCGATGACCTCCGCCGTCGTCACCGCCGAGAGGGTGTCGAAGACCGCCTGCGCCCACGGGCTCATCTTCTCGGCCTCGGTGCCGGGCAGGTAGCCCAACTCCTGGCCGCCCACCGCGTACAGCGGTCGGAAGACCATCACCTTGCGGTGCTGGCGCCGCTCCAGGACCGCCTCCAGCCCCGCGCACAGGGCCAGCGCCGACTTGCCCGTACCGGCCCGGCCGCCCATCGAGACGATGCCGACCTCCGGGTCCAGCAACAGATCCAGCGCCACGCGCTGCTCGGCGCTGCGGCCGTGGATGCCGAACGCCTCGCGATCGCCGCGCACCAGCCGCACCGCACCGTCGGCCGTCACCCGGCCCAGCGCGCTGCCCCGCTCGGACTGCAGGACCAGCCCGGTGTGCACGGGCAGTTCCGCGGCCTCGGGCACGGACACCCGCTCGGCGGCGAAGAGTTCGTCCACCTGCTCGGAGCTGACGGTCAGCTCCGCCATGCCCGTCCAGCCGGAGTCGGTGACGGCCAGCTCCGCCCGGTACTCCTCCGCCAGCAGCCCCACCGCCGACGCCTTGATCCGCAGCGGCAGGTCCTTGGAGACGACGGTGACGTCGTACCCCTCGGCCTGCAGGTTGCGGGCGACCGCGAGGATGCGCGTGTCGTTGTCGCCGAGGCGGAAACCGGCGGGCAGTATGCCGGGATCCGAGTGGTTCAGCTCGACGCGCAGCGAGCCGCCCAGCTCACCGATCGGCACGGGTGCGTCCAGCCGCCCGTGCTGCACCCGGTAGTCGTCCAGCAGGCGCAGGGCCTTGCGGGCGAAGTAACCGAGCTCCGGATGGTGCCGCTTGGCCTCCAACTCCGTGACCACCACCACGGGCAGCACGACCTCGTGCTCCTCGAAGCGGGTCATGGCTCCTGGGTCGGCCAGCAGGACGCTGGTGTCGAGGACAAAGGTGCGCCGGTCGCCGTCACGGCGCTTCTTGCTGGTCACCACGGGTGGACGTACCCCCTCGTGCAGAGGTGAGACGCGCCGCCGGCGTGAGGCACGGGGGCGCGGGGAACGGACCGGGTGCCGGCCCTGCCAGGGTTGCCGGACCTCCGGCCCGCCACGTCGGCCGTGCGGGCGCTTGGCGCCGCTCGGTGCCCACGGGCATCGTCCTGGTGCAAAGGGCCTCCCGGGCGGGCGGCCCCATGCCACCCGCTGGCAGAGCGACGGTCCCGCTGAAGACCGCCGGCCTGCAGGGGATATTCCCGCTCCTTCGCGTGACCATGCAACGGCATATGCGACGAGCAGGTGAACGATCGACACCCCGTTGCCCGTACTGCCGTTCGCACAACGGCGCCCCTCGCCGCGGTGTTGGACCGCGTAGCGGAGCGCCCCGTAGGGGCGCGGGGAACTGCGCGATCAGCCACCGGCGGCCTGCAGACGACGTATCACCCCCGCGGGGTCCGGGCGCAGCACGGCACTTCGTCTGCGGGCGCGTCGTGGCTTGTCGCGCTCACGCGGCGGCAGCCGCAGATCGACACCGCCCCGCGCCCCTACGGGGCGCCGCGGTGGCGCGTGACGAAGATCCGCCGCACACGCCCTAGTAGCCGTACCGCCGGTGGCGTGCCGCGTAATCGCGCAGCGCCCGCAGGAAGTCGACCTTCCGGAAGGCGGGCCAGAACACTTCGCAGAAGTAGTACTCGGAGTGGGCGCTCTGCCAGAGCATGAAGCCGGACAGCCGCTGTTCACCGCTGGTACGGATGATGAGGTCGGGGTCCGGCTGGCCCTTGGTGTAGAGGTGCTTGGTGATGTGGTCGACGTCGACCATCTCGGCCAGCTCCTCGAAGGAGGTGCCGCTCTCCGCCGCCTCCAGGATCAGCGAACGCACCGCGTCGGCGATCTCCTGCCGGCCGCCGTAGCCGACGGCGACGTTGACCAGTATGCCCTCGCGGTCGAGCGTGTCCTGCTCGGCCTCCTTGAGCACCTGCTGCGTACGCCCCGGCAGCAGGTCGAGGTTGCCCACGTGGTGCACGCGCCAGCGGCCGTCGGCGGCCAGGCCGCGCACGGTGTTCTCGATGATGGCGAGCAGCGGCATGAGCTCCTCGGCCGGACGGTCGAGGTTGTCCGTGGAGAGCATCCAGAGGGTGACGACCTCGACGTCGGTCTCCGCGCACCAGCCGAGGAGCTCGGAGATCTTGTCCGCGCCGGCCTGGTGGCCCTGCTCGGTCGTCCGGCCGTCCGCCCGCGCCCAGCGGCGGTTGCCGTCGAGGATGACGCCGATGTGCTTGGGCACCTGGGCATGGTCGAGGCGGCCCTCCACCCGGCGTGCGTAAAGCCTGTACACCAGGTCGCGCAACTTCACTCTTCCTGCCCCTCCATGCCACGGCGGTCGCCCCGAGGGCGCCACCCTACTGCCAGCGTGTCGCGAGGACCCAACTAGCCCTGTCACAAGACCGTGATAGTCAGGTGCACATGACCGATCCCTCGCTCTACCGGGCGGCCCCGGCGCGCTACGACTCCATGGAGTACCGGCGCACCGGCCGCAGCGGGCTCAAGCTGCCCGCGATCTCCTTGGGACTGTGGCACAACTTCGGCGACGACCGCACCCTCGACTCGCAGCGGGCGATCCTGCGCCGCGCCTTCGACCTGGGGGTCACCCACTTCGATCTGGCCAACAATTACGGGCCGCCGCCCGGCTCGGCCGAGCTGAACTTCGGCAAGCTGCTGGAGCAGGATTTCCGGCCCTACCGGGATGAACTCGTCATCTCGACGAAGGCCGGCTACCTCATGCACCCCGGCCCGTACGGCGAGTGGGGCTCCCGCAAGTACTTGTTGTCGTCGCTGGACGCCTCGTTGCGCCGGATGGGTCTGGACTACGTCGACATCTTCTATTCGCACCGTTTCGACCCGCACACGCCGCTCGAAGAGACGATGGGCGCGCTGGCGTCCGCGGTGCACCAGGGCAAGGCGCTGTACGCGGGGGTGTCCTCCTACAACGCCGAGCAGACGCGCGAGGCGGCCCGGCTGCTGCGCGAAATGGGCGTACCCGCACTGATCCACCAGCCGTCGTACTCGATGATCAACCGGTGGACCGAGGACGACGCGCTCCTCGACACGCTGGAGGACGAGGGGATGGGCTGCATCGCCTTCGCTCCGCTGGCGCAGGGCCTGCTCACCGACAAGTACCTCCAGGGCGTCCCCGAGGGCTCACGCGCCTCCAGGGGCACCTCGCTGGACCCGGCGCTGCTGACCGGCCAGGTCGTGGAGCGGCTGCGCGGGCTGAACGCGATCGCGCAGCGCCGGGGCCAGACGCTGGCGCAGCTGGCGCTGAGCTGGGTGCTGCGGGACGAGCGGATGACCTCGGCGCTGACGGGGGCCTCCAGCGTGGCCCAGCTGGAGGCGAACGTGGCCGCACTGGGCGGGGCGCCGCTGACCAAGGAAGAGCTGGCCGAAATCGATGCCCTGGCCGTGAGTGCCGAGGGCGTCAACATCTGGGCCCAGCGGGGCTGACCCGAGGCCCGCGGAACCGGGCTCCGCACAGCCCGTCACGGAGGGTGACCGGAGGGAAAGAAAAACGGGCCGGTCCGTGGGGGGGATACGGACCGGCCCGAGGGGGGGTTTCCACCATAACCGGTCCGGGGCCGTGTTCGGTGCATCGAGGGGGGTGACAATCCGTGGCGTGCTGACCCGGAGCCCCCTATTCGATCTTGAATACGCCTCTGCGCAGGGTCCCGCCGAAGGCCGGGGGACCCTTCAGTACTGGGCCTACGGTGTAGAACCGGCCATCCTGGCGCGTTGTTCAAAGACGTACGGCGTGTCAGCCGAAAATGTCTTGCAAAGTCATCATCCGCTTGACGCCATTCCGCATTTTGGACGTGATCATGGCGGGAACGTAGCCGACATCACACCCGGATGGCGGCATGTACGGGCGCGGCGCGCGCCGCGGGCGCGTCCATGACGTCATCCCCCGGCTTTCAGCAGCACCCCCACCCAGGCTCCGGCGATCAGGAACGGCCCCAGCGGGATCGTGGCGCCGCGCGCCGCGCGGCCCGCCAGGCGCAGGGCATTGCCGTAGAGGGAGCCGAGCAGCAGGCCCGCGAAGGCTCCCGCGAGCAGGGCACCCCAGCCGTACCAGCCCAGCACGCAGCCCAGGCCCAGGGCGAGCTTGACGTCGCCGAAGCCCATGCCCGCCGGATGCAGCAGGAACAGCACCAGGTACGCCCCGCCCAGCACGGCTCCGCCCAGCAGGGCCCGCGGCCAGGAACCGGCCGCGCCCGGTATCAGGGCGGCGACGCCGAGCAGCAGCACCACGCCCGCCGCCAGCGGCAGCGTGAGGACGTCCGGCAGCCGGCGCACCGACCAGTCGACGCCCGCCAGCACCACCCCCACCGGTGCGGCCAGCAGCCACACCCCGAGCTCCGGCCGCGCCCCGGCGACTGCTGCCAGCGCCGCGCAGGCCAGGGCCGTCGCGGCGGCGGACCACGGCGCCCCCGGCCCGTACCGCCCGCCGCACACGGCGCAGCGGGCCGGGCCCAGCCAGCCCGGGACGGCGTGGCCGCACGGCGCGGCCGTGCGCCACGGCTCCTGCGGCGCCACGGCCAGCCGGTACCGCGCCCGCGCCACCAGGGCGCCGGCCAGCGCTCCGTACACAGCGCACGCGGCGATCAACAGCGAGTACATGCCGCGAGGTTACGCACGTCCGGCGCATTCCGTCCGGGCCTGTGGAAAACTCCGGCTACCCTCTGGCCATGGCTCGCCGGCAGCGCGGTTCGACACAGAACAGCTTGGCGCAGGACGGTTCCGCCCAACTCCGTCTGCCCGCCTCGGGTGTGACGGTGCGGGTCGAGGTGGCCGCCTCGGCACGATCCCGCACCCGCGGGCTCCTCGGGCGGGACGGGGTGGAGGGCGGTCTGCTGCTCGTCCCCGCCTCCGGGGTGCACACCCTGGGCATGCGTTTCTCCATCGACGTGGCCTACCTGCGCCGCGACTTCACCGTCCTCGCCGTGCGCACCATGCCGCCGGGCCGGATCGGCCTGCCGCGCCTGCGGGCGCGCATGGTGCTGGAGGCCGCGGCCGGGGCGATGAGCGCCTGGGGTCTGCGGCCGGGCGACCGGCTGGAGCTCGTCCCCCGGGAGGGGACACAGGAACAGGACAGGAACACAACCGGAACAAGATCGTGACAGTCGTGGGACAACACCACGAAACACCCGGACAAAACGTCATCCGCCGCCCACCGACCGCTATATCAGATTGACTTCGCCTTCGGTCCGGGATTCCGGCACGCATTCAATATGGCGAAACTTCGTGCGAAGATTCCGACTCACCGGTCAGCCCAGGCCGGTTTGACAAGAGGAAACTTCGTGAAGCGAAAGACGCTCATATCCGTTATCGGAGCAGGACTCACCGTGGCTGCCGCGGGTGTTCTGCTGCCGTCCACGGCCATCGGTGCACAGGACAACAACACGGTGGACAGGGCGACGACCGATTCCTTCGGCCGCCTCGCCGACGCGGTGCTGAACGAGCGCACCGCGGCCCTCCTCGACGGCCGCCGGGTCACCAGACCGGGCGACCTGCACGACAAGAAGGTGCGCGTGGCCTCGGGCCTGGCCCGCACCGAGACCTCCGGCCTGAGCTCGCTGCGCGACCGCAAGAAGGTCCTGGAGCAGCTGGGCGAGGTCTACAGCAACGCGGAGACCAAGGTCAGCACGGACGGCGTCCGTATCAAGGGCCGCACGGCCACCGTCCAGGTCACCGAGACCACGGTCCTGACGTACAAGAAGGTGCGCGGCGACGAGCCGACGACCACCGGCTTCCAGGCCCACCACGAGATGACGTTCACCCGCGGTTCGAAGGGCAGCTGGGAGCTGTCGACCATCCGCGCCAAGGACGAGGGCCCGCGCGCCGTCAACCAGCCGGTGACGACTCCGGCGCCCGCGACCGACGGTGACGGCTACCCGAAGGCGACCCCGGCCGCCATCACCTGGCCGGCCCGCCCGGCGCCCAAGACGCAGAAGGCCGGCGGTTACGACTACAAGGCCATGGCGGCCTATGCGGAGAAGTACTGGAGCCGGTACAACCCCGCCTACCCGAGCTTCAACAAGGGCGGCGGCGACTGCACGAACTTCATCAGCCAGGCCCTGAAGGCCGGTGGCTGGAAGGACGTGCCGGGCTCGGATTCCGACTACACCAAGTGGTGGTACAACTCCTCGAACCGGAGCCTGAGCACCTCCTGGGTCGGTGCCAACGAGTGGTCGTGGTTCACCCTGTCGCAGAAGCGCGCGACCAACCTGCAGAACGTCTACCAGATGGACGTCGGTGACATCCTGCAGATGGACTTCGACCGCGACGGGTCCAAGGACCACTCGATGATCGTCACCTACCGCAGCCGCATGGGCGTGCCGTACGTGACGTACCACTCCACCAACACCTTCCGGAAGTCGGTGGCGAGCATCATCGCCTCCAACCCCGACGCGGCCTACTTCGCGTACCGCACCTGACAGGTGCCCCTTCCTGCGGTGGGTCCGGCCGGGCCCACCGCTCACTCGTCGCGGCGGCGCGCCGCCAGGCTCCATGCGCCGAGCCCGATCAGCAGGGCGCTGCCCGTGCCGATGCCCGCGTAGCCGAGGATCCGCAGCCGCTCGCCGCGCCGCGCCGGCCCGGCCGCCGCCACCGGCTCCACCCCGGTGACCTGCCGGCCCCCGCCGCCCGCGCCGCCGCCCGTGGCGACCGCCGGCCGCGCGCCGGCCACGGACACGGCGAGCGCGACCGGCACTCCCCCGTCCTCGCGGACCTTGGGGCTCACGCTCACCTGCAGGTAGTACCAGCCGGGCAGGCTCATCCCGCGGGCCGCCTCCCCGCCGTCACCGCCACCGTCGTTCGCGGCCGGGGGCGTGGCCAGGGAGACGGTGGCCGGCCGCCCCTGATAGCTGCCGGTGCGGTTCATGGCGTACCCGCGCCCGGGGTTGTTCAGGCCGACCCGCAGCCCGCCGACGACGTACGGGCCGTGGGCCGCCGCGCCCGATCCGAACTCGGCGTCCGCGAAGAGCTGTTCGCCGGCATCGACCCGCACCCGGTAGAAACGCGTCTCGCCCGGACGGATCCGGTCCTGCCACGCCCCGGGGGCGATCTCGGCGGCGTCGTCGAAGCCCGTGCCGCCGCGCACCGCGCGGGCGCGGCCCGTCGGCCGCGGCGACGGCGCCTGCGAGCTCCAGCCGCCGGGTGCGCTCGGCAGCGCGGCGGCGATCGTGTGCCGCGGGGGCCCGGAGGTGTACTTGAGCTCCAGCTGCACGGGCGCGGCGTCGCCGCCCGTCGCATCGCCGCGCCGGACCACGAAGCGGTACGTACCGGCCGTGGCGCAGGCCCCGCCCGCCGCCTTCACCACGCGCTCGGCGGAGTCGGCCAGCGGGTACGCGCCGCCGGCCGAGGCGAAGGAGCGGTGCCGCACACCGCCGCAGGCGGTGCCGTCGGGGGCCAGCAACGACACGTCGATGCCGTCCCGCAGGCCCATCCGGCTGCCGGGCCGGGGCACGGCGACGGCGGAGACGTACGCGCTGGCGCGGTCGTCCAGTTCCACGCCGTAGGACCGGCTCTCACCGGGGGCGATGCTGTCGGTGTACGCCGCCGGGTCCGCCGCGAGCACGGGGGCGTTCCCGCCGGTGCCGGTGGCCCCCCGCACCGGGCTCGCCCCGGCGGCCGGCCGGTAGGCGGCCGGTCCCTCGGCGGACTGTCCGCCCGCCGTTCCCGCGTGGAGCACTCCCGCCACCCCGAACGCCGTCGCCGCCACGACGAGCCGGCCCCTCATCTCCCGCCTCCCTCACCGCGCTCCCCTGCCGTCCCCCGTCGCCGCGCAGGCCCCATCCTGCCGCGCGGAGGACGGGCGCGCGAGCGTACGCCCCGGTCGGGCGGGGCGAGTTGGGCGACGAGCGGGACGCCCGATGCCCGATGAAACCGAAATCGCCTGTTCGGTCCGCCGATTGGAACCGGAAGCGGGGGTACCGCGTCCTCAACGGCATTGACGTTCCTGTACGGTTACCGATCAGTTCCAGCCACGGCTATGGCTGGAACTGATCGGCAATTCGAAAGGAGCGACCATGCGTCGCCGCATGACCGCCATTGTTCTCGCCGCCGCCCTCGCCGGTGGCGTCGCCGCCACCCTCGCCCCGGCCGCCCAGGCCGCAGGCGTGACCTGCGACGTCCGCAAGCTGCACCAGGAGGCCGACCAGCTCAAGCGCGAGGCCGCCCGCCAGAAGAGCCAGGGCCAGCGCGAGGCCGCCCGCCACACCCTCGACCGCGCCTACCAGCTCGAGAAGCGCGCCCAGCAGTGCGAGGCCGCCGACCACAACACCAGCGGCCCCTTCGGCGGCTGATCGCCCCCTGATCGGCTCCTGACAGCGACCGCTCCGGCCCTTCCATACAGGAGGCCGGAGCGGTTCGTCTTGGGGCCGCTCCTGTTCAGCTCAGGGCCGCCGCGTACTGAGCGGCCCCCTCCCTGGGCAGGTTCACCCATACCTTCGTCCCCTCGCGGGCAGGTGCCGGCCGGACCACGCCCCACTTCCCCTTGCACTCGTGCACGACGCACGCCAGCAGATACAGCATCTTGTTCCGGCGCGCCGCACACTGCGCGGAACTGTCCACATCGGAGTGGCCGGTGTGTGGATCCCACACCGTGATGCACACCCCCTCCACTTCGTGCCGCCACCGCAACGACAGGTACAACACCTGACCGGGCTCGAACAGCGCCGCACACGCCACGAGCTCACCGGTCGCCTGCAGGGCGGGCGGCACGAGGTCCCCGAGCCCGTGCGCCTCCAGGGCCCGGTACACCCCGGCCCGGGCCACGGCTGCGGCGTGCGGCTCACCGGGAATGGCATAGGTGCACGCGAGGTCGTACGGGTCCCGGTGCGGGGCCGGGCTCTGCCGCACGTGATCGGCGGCATCGGACGCGGCGGGGTGGACGACCGGGCAGAGGCTGACGGATGCCATGCGGCGCTCCCGTGGGGGTGAGTGAGTGATGAGCACGCGCGCCCCGGCCCTCGCGGTGGCCTGTCCCCCACCCGTGGAACGGGCGGCGGATGCGCTTCCGCTGCGCGGGGCTTTGGCGGTGCGAGCTCGAAGCTAGACCGCGCCAGTGGCACGGTGCCACCAAAGATGTGGCTATTGCCCCTATCGAGTGACGGTTTGCGCGCAAGAGTACGGCTGCGCGGTCCCACCGGTAGGAAGGTGGCATGCCACCCAGGAAGACACCGACCGAGCGCCAGAAGCGGCTGGGAGCCGAACTGCGCAGGATGCGGCTCGCCGCAGGCCGATCGACCGACTACGCAGCGGGATTGCTCGGCATTGACCGCACGAAAATCTCCAACATCGAGGCCGGCGTGCGAGTCATCACTCCGGAACGCGTCCGCTCGCTCGCCTGTAACTACGCCTGCCCGGACGACCAGTACATCGAGGCCCTGGCTGCCATGGCCGACGAGCGGGGGCAGGGGTGGTGGGAGGACTTCAGGGGCACGGTGCCCGCAGGCATGCTGGACATCGCCGAGTTGGAGTGGCACGCGACACGGGTACTGACCTCACAGGTCATGCACCTGCCTGGCCTGCTGCAGACCGAGGACTACGCCCGTGCGATCTTTGCAGCAGTCCTGCCCCCCATGCCTCGGCTGGAGGTCGAGCTCCACGTGGCACATCGCATGCAACGGCAACAGGTCTTCGAACGGGAACGAGCCCAGGATTACGTGGGCTTCATCCACGAAGCGGCGCTGCGGATGCAGTTCGGGGGACGGCGGGTGATGCGCCAGCAGCTGAACCACCTGCTGCTCATGTCCGAGCGGGACCACATCGTGCTCCGTGTGGTCCCGGTCGAGACGGGCGCCTTCCCCGGGGCCGGCCACGCGATGTTGTACGCGGAAGGTCCGGTCCGGCAGCTCGACACCGTGCAGCTCGACTCGGCGGACGGCCCGATCTTCGTCCACGCCGAATCGCAGCTGGAACGGTACCGCTCACATCTCGACTGGATGGAACGGTCCGCGCTCGATCCGGCCCATTCGCGAGGCTTCATCCACGACGTCGCAAGCGACCTCTGAAGAAGGCACTCACCATGGATGACATCACCTGGGAAGCACCCTTCTGCGGCGCAGGAAACAACTGCTTCCGCTTAGGCACCGACGAGGCCGGCAACGGCTACATAGCCGTCGCCGGCGACGAGGACCACTACCTCACCGACACCCGCGAAGCACTCCGCACCCTCATCCGCGACATCAAAGCCGGCAAGGCCGACCACCTGCTGTGACAACGGGCCGGGGAGCGGGTGGCGAGTGCCGCTCGGCCCCGGTCACTTCCCCTCCACCCCTCGCGTGGAGTCGCGCGCGCTGTCGAGGACCTTCTTCCCCTGCCGGTCGATCAGCCGGGTCACCGACTCCTGCAGGACGCCGAAGATGACCGCCCAGGCGACGATCTGCGGGCCGTTGTCCAGGGCCGTCAGGCCGGGGACGACGCCGCCGTGGATCAGGAAGACGCCGAAGAGCGCGGCCAGGGCACCGACGGGGAGTCTGAGCAGGATCAGCATCATGGGGACGGAATAGGGCGTGGTGGTCCCCTGGATGTCCCGCAGGGAGACGGCCCCCGCCAGGGCCGCGGCGCCGAGGCCGGACAGCTCCACGAGCAGGACGTCGCGCCCGGAGGCATGGGGTCCGACCGGGCAGGCGACGGCGGGGTGCAGGTTGTCCGGGGTGGGCGGCTGTTCGAAGCACAGGTTGCGGGGGACGACGTGCGGCGCGGCGTACCCCCAGATGACGAACAGGGCTGCGATCAGGCCGGTCGCCATCACCGAAATCAGCAGGATGTTGCGGAAGCTGCGCACCCGGGCGCGCTCCGTCTCCTCGGCGTCGTGCGCCGCCAGGAGCGTGGTGATGGCCAGCTCCCTCAGGTGCGGGCCGAGCTGGTTGTTGGAGGTCTTCAGCTCGCTTTCGAGGGCTCTCAGCCGAGGGTCCTCGGCGCCGAGGTGCTGACGCGCCTGGGCGAGCACGACCATGCCGTACCAGCGCAGTTCGTCCCTCGGGACGAGGCGAACGATCTTCACCTCGGCCTTGTGGACGTTCGAAAAGATCCGGTCGACCGTCGCACTCTTCGCGGACCGGGGACGGTCGTTGACGGCGTTTCGCGCCGCCGCCAGATGCGCGTTGGCCTTCTTCGCGAGCGCGTCGTCCCCGGGGGTGAGCGGTTGCGCGGTGATCCGGTCCATCTGCGCCTGGAGATGGGCGATGTGGGCGCTGGCGCGCTGCCGCCACGCCTGCGGGCTTCCCTTGGCGGCAACGTCGCCTGCGCCGTCCGGGTCCAGCCGGGGCGTGGGCGGGGGTGAGGGCGAGGACGAGGACATGACGGCCCCCTCAGGCCGGGACGGCGGCCCGCAGCCGGTCGAGGAGTTCGGTGCCGTTCGGGGTGCCGAGGCCGGTGCAGGCGTCCCAGCCGCTCGTCGCGGTGAAGTGACCGTTGTCGCCCTGGGTGATGTCGCGGAAGCCGGGAGCCGTGTGTCCGGGGATCGCGCCCGGGTACAGCAAGGGCTGCAGCAGGCCCAGGGGGCGCCCGAGGGCCTCGGAGAGCCGGCAGGCGAGGGCCGCCCACAGCGGTGCCACCGCGCTCGTCCCGCCGACGACCTGCCGCTGACCGTCGACGAGGACCTCATGGCCGGTCTCGGGGGCGGCGACGGCGGAGACGTCCGGCACGCCCCGTCCGGCGGGGTGGCCGGGCACGGTCGGCACCCCGGCCTGGGACTGCCAGGTCGGCAGCCGGAAGGCGTGGCTCACGCCTCCCCCGGTGCCCTGGCCGTCGGTGTGCCACACCGTCTCGGACCGTATGGTGCCGTGCACGGGGTCGGCGTCCAGGTGGGTGCCGCCGCAGGCGACGACGTGCGGGCTGGACGCGGGGAAGTCGGTGTGCGGCTTGCCGTCGTGCGCGCCGTCGGTGCTGGCGTCGTCGCCCGAGGCGGCGAAGACGGACACGCCCAGGGCGGCGGCGTCGACCAGGGCCTCGTCGAAGAGGTTCCTGGACTGGGCGGTCCAGTTCGCTTCCATGGCACCCCAGCTGATGCTGACCGCCGCGGGGGTCGGGTCCGCGGCGACGGCGGTGGCCAGGGCGTCGACGAAGCCCTGGGCGCTGTTCGGGGCGAAGTAGACCACCTGCCGGGCCCCGGGTGCGAGGGCGCCGGCCACCTCGATGTCGAGCATCACTTCTCCGTCGGGTCCGTCGGGGTTGCCGTCGGGGGCGTTCCTGGCACCGTCGACGCCGGCGGGGACGACGGTGGGGGCGGGGCTGATGCCCAGGCCGGAGAAGTACGCGTCGAGGTCGTGCTGCCGCGCCCCACCGCCGAATTCGAGGAGCGCCAGGGTCCGCCCGCTGCCGTCGGTCCCCTGCGGGAAGTCGTAGACGCGGGCCAGGTCGGACGGGGCGTACGAGGTGGGCGCGGCCGCCCGCCGGCGCCGGAAGTGGGGGCGGGCCTGCGGCCGGTCGTCCAGGCCCTGCACGCCGACCACGACGTTTCGCCACTCGGGCAGGATGCGCAGCTCGCCCTCGCGCTGGCGGTGCTCGACCTGGCCGCCGGTCGCCGGATCGGGGCTCTCGACGCGTTCCATCGCCCCGGGGTCGACGACCTGCCGGATACGGGCGAGGGGGCCCTTGAGCCTGACCTGGCGGGGGTGCGGGGCGTCCACCATCTGCAGCCCGTGCTGCTCGGCGGTGCGTCGGACGAGGTCCACGTCGGCGGGGTCGGCGCCGTAGCGTTCGGCCAGTTCGTCCCGCGAGACGGTCTGCGGCCCCTGGACGAGGCCGGCGGGCACCCCGGCGCGGCGCCGCAGCGTGAGGGTGACCTCGATCTGCTCGGAATCGTCGACCGGCCCGAGGGGGCGCGCGTCCGCGATCGGGGCGCGGGTGCTGTCGGGGAGGCCGATCATGTCGTTCCTGGTCATGATTTCAGTGTTCGCGCTGCGACAAAGGGCTACAACTCAGGATCAAAAGGGCAGGTCACCGCGGTCCGCGCTCAGCCTCCGCCGCGGGGGAAGGTGACCTCCACCCGGCGGTTCTTGCGGCGTCCTTCCTCGGTGGCGTTGTCGGCGATGGGGTACTGCTCGCCGTAGCCGCGGATCTCGTAGCGGACGGCGGAGGAACCGAGGTTCTTGGCCAGTTCGCGCTGCACCGCGTTGGCGCGTTCCTTGGACAGGGCGGTGCCGTGGTCCGTCGGGCCGAGGTCGTCGGTGAAGCCGAAGACGCGCACGGTCCTGGCGTGCTGCCGGCGGGCCTCGTCGGCGATCGTACGGATCCGGGAGACGGCCGCCGGGCCGAGGCCGGAGCTGTCCTTCTCGAAGAGGACCTCGGCCTGCAGGGCGAAGGTGACGTCGGTGTTGGTGTCCACGCGGCGCTCGTCGCCGTCGTCCGTCTCGACGACCGACTTGACGTCGAGCACACGGCCCGCGGCGAGGCGGGCGCCGCGGCGCAGCTTCAGGCCGGGGGCGGTGGGGTCGATGCGGACGGGCGCGGTGGTGCCGGGCGCGGTGCCCGGCCCGGCCGCGGTGGCGGGCACGGCGGCCGGGGGTGCGGACAGCGCGAGGACGGTCGCGGCGGTGAGCACCGCCGTACGGGCGTGGGTATGCGTCGGCACGGCCATCTCACCCCGAGATCCTGATGCGGACGGACGGCATGGTCGGCAGTTGGAAGTCCACTTCGGTGACGGCGGCCGGCGGGGCGGGGAACTGGGCGTAGACCGCGCGGCTCTCGCCCGGCCGGATGCCGACGAGGCCGGTGGTGCACAGGCACTCGCCGTCGGTGTCGCGCAGGACCAGGTAGCGCTTGCGGCCGGCCGGGTCGACGAGGGACGCCCCGGAGACGGAGGACTGCGACTTGATCTCCGTCTCCTTCGAGCGCCAGGCGACGGGCGTGTAGGGCTTGGTGCCCCGGTTGGTCACCGTGCCGCCCACGGTGAGGAAGCCGCCCTTGTCGCGGACGGCGGAGGTGAGGGTGACCACCACCCCTTCGGGGCCCTTGAGTTCGCCGAGCACGGCGGTGGGGGCGGGGGTGGGCGCGGCGCCGGCGCCCGAGGTGGGGCTGCCGGCCGACTGCAGGTCGATGTTCTTCTTCCCTGCGTCGTCCCCGCCTCCGCATCCGGCCAGGGCGAGGGCTGTCGCTGTCACTGTCACGAGGGCTGCTGCTCCGGCGATCCGCGAGGTCATGGTCGCTGGTCCTTTGCTGGTCGCTGGTCGCTGGTCGTTCGGCTCGTTCGGCGCGTTCGGCGCGCACGCGGACCCGGCCCGGCTCATTCGGTGAGGCGCACGGTGAACAGGTCCGCGGCCCGGACGGCCGCCGGGGGCTGCCCGGGGCCGACGACGAGCACCCTGCCGTCGCACAGCAGCCGCACCGCGCCGCCGGGCGCGCCGGGCGTCGGCGGCGCGGGGGATGCCGTCGACGAGGCGGAGGGGGAGGGGGTGGGGGTGGGGGTCGGCGTGGGGGCGGGGGCCGCCGTGCAGCGCGGCTCCACCACCGCCTCGGCCGTCGCCGTCGCGTGCCGCGTCTGCGTCCCCGGAACGACGGAGTCCCCCACGGTGCGCTGCGAGGTCACGGTGACGGTGAACGAGCCGGGCGCGTTGCCGGGCCCGCAGCTGACGCCGGGGCGCGCGCCGTTGGCGCCCGCGTACGTGTCGGCCGCCGCGCACGCCTGCCCGTCCCGCGCGCCCCGGCCGGCCAGCCAGTCGGCCCAGCCGGTGCCGGCGCCCAGCGCGGCGAGGAAGCCGGTGCGCAGCTGGTCCCGGTAGTCCTGGGCGGCCGCCAGGGCGGCGGCGTCGGCCGCGGTCTGGGCGCTGTTGCGCAGGGCCCCGGCCCGGCCGACGGCGTAGAAGGCCAGGGCGAGGAAGAGCAGGGCCGCCACGGCGGTGATGTAGAGGGGGAACGCCTGGCCCGCGTCGCGGTGCGGACGGGACCCGGCGCTCAGCCGGTGATCTTGCTGATCTGGTTGGTGATCGCAGTCGCGATCATCGTGCCGAAGTCGGTGGTGGTCAGCACCAGGATGATCGCCACGACCACCGCGATGATGCCGAGGTACTCGATCGACGTCTGGCCCCGGTCCTGCCGCCAACGGTTGCGCCTCATGATTCCCTCCTCGGGAGGCTTCGACTGTGTGCGTACGAGCCCATTGCCTTCCCCTGTGGGGGAGTTGGGACACCATGGGACTCACCCCCGCTCGGCGGCGACGCCTTCGGACGACGACTGTCCCACATCGCGTTGCAGCCGCGAAGGCCCTTCACGGTCTTCGCGCAATTGCCCGGCGGGCGCCGCGCCGTCCTGCGGTCCGTGCTCCGAGCAGGGTGCGGCGTGGTGGGGGGATATGTGGGTGTGCTGGGACGCGTTCGCCATCGGGGCGACTCTCCTCTCACCGGTCCTGGCATGCTCAATCCCCCGTGATGGAGCCGAAGTCGGTGCCCGAGCCCAGGAAGAAGCCCGCGATCAGCAGGATCATCGTCCCCGGGACCATGAACGTCGTGATGACCATCGTCGCCTTCGGCACGGCCCGGGCCGCGCGCCGCCGCGCCTGCTGGGCGTCCGTGCGGCGCATGTCGGTGGCGATGCCGATCAGCGTGTCGACGATGGGGGTGCCGAGCTCCTCGCCCTGCTGCAGAGCGGTGACGAACTGGGCGACCTGCTCGGAGTCGTTGCGCCGGCGCAGCTCCTCGAAGGCCTGCCGCCGGCCGACGCCCATGTCCAGCTGGCGCAGGGTGATGCGCAGTTCGTCGGCCCACGGGCCCTCGTAGCGCTCGGCCACCCGGTCCAGCGCCTGCCGAAACCCCAGGCCCGCGCTGACGACGACGGCGAGGACGTCCAGGAAGTCCGGCAGGGTGCGCTCGATGGCGTCGCGCCGCTCACGCACGGCGACCCGGATGCCGACCTCGATCCAGAACAGACCGAAGGCCACCAGCACTGCGGCGGCCACCGGCTGCCCCTTGGCGAGCATCACCAGGGCCCCGCCGAAGCCGAGCGCGCCGTAGACGGCGCGCCGGGCGGCGTAGCGGTCGACGGTCAGGCCGCCCGGGTTGCCGGCGCGGTCGATCCGGCGGCGTACCCGGGCCACGCGCCCCTCGCCCATCAGGCGCAGCACCAGCGGCGCCCAGCGCATGCCGAGGCGGTCGACGGCGGAGCCCACGGCCGTCGTACGGCTCGCGCCGACCTCCAGGGCGACGGCGAGGTCCGGTGGCAGCCGCGCGTCGCTGCGCAGCAGCGCGATGCCGTACCAGGCGCCCGCGACGGACACGCCCGCAAGGAGGGCCAGCAGCAGTGCGATCGGCTCCATCGGCGACTCCTCACACGTCGATCTTCGAGAGCCTGCGGATGAGGAAGAACCCCGCCCCGTACAGGGCGAACGCCACGACCACCGCCGTGCGCCCCCACCAGTCGGCGGTCATCCGGTCGATCGAGCCGGGGGCGATGCGGTCCATCAGCAGGAGCGTGCCGATACCCATGAGCGGGACGACGTAGGCGGTGACGGTCACCTGCGAGAGCTGGGTGCGCACCTCGCGCCGCGTCTCCTTGCGCTCCTCCAGGGTGGTGGTGAGGTTGCGCAGGGAGGTGACGACGGTGCCGCCGGCCCGGTGCGAGAGGACGAGGGTGGTGACGAGGACGACCAGTTCGCGGGAGGGGAGCCGGTCGGCGAGTTCGCCGAGGGCCTCGTCGACGGAGTGGCCGACGGCCAGCCGGTCGGCGACCCGGGCCAGCTCCTCGCCGGCCGGTGCCTCCATCTCCTCCGCGGCCATGCCCAGGGCCGTGCGCAGGGCGAGGCCGGCCTGGGTGGCGTTGGCGAGGATGCGGGCGAGTTCGGGCAGCTGGTTGATGAACTTCTCGATCCGTTTGCGCCGCTGCCAGGCCAGGAAGCCGTGCGCCGACCAGACGGCGACCACCGCCGCCAGCGGCCCGAAGAACGGTGCCAGGGCCGTGGCCGCCAGCAGCCACAGCCCCACCGCCGCGACCACCGTGTACGCGGCGAACTCACCCACCGTCACGTCCAGTCCCGTCGAGGCGATGCGGCGCTCCAGCCACCGCCCGGCGCGCGTGGCGCGCAGCCGGCGGTCGATGCGACGGAAGGGCCGCCCGCGCCCGGCGGACGCCGGGGGCCCGGTGTCCGTCAGGCGCTCGACCAGGGCCTGGTGCCGGTCCCGCCCGGTGAGGTACGCCCGTACGCCCGTGACGGCGAGGGCGCCGCACAGCAGGGTGGCGCCGGTGGTGGCGGTGGTCAGGAGTGCCGAGTGGTCCATGGGCGGGTGCCTCACCTCTCCGTTCCGGTGGCCGTTGCCGTGGCCGTTCCGGTGGCCGTTGCGGTGGCCGTTGCCGTGGCCGCGAAGGCCTGGGGTACGGCCTCGCCGGCGAGCCGGAGCCGTTCGGCGGCCCGTCGGGGCAGGGGGAAGTGCGCGAACCGCCCGCGCACGAGCCGGTCGGCGCCCATCGGCTCGGCCTCGAAGCGCGCCACGGGCACCAGGCGGTGGCCGGGCTCCAGCAGGGCGATCTCGGCGATGCGGCGGGTGCCGTCCGGGTGCCGGGCGAGCTGGACCAGGCAGTCGACAGCGCTGTCGATCTGGTCGCGCAACGCCTCGTACGGGATCTTCACCTCCGACATGGACGCGAGGGTCCGCAGCCGCATCAGCGCGTCCTCGGCACTGTTCGCGTGCACGGTGGCCAGCGAACCGTCGTGACCGGTCGACATGGCCTGCAGCATGTCGAGCGTCTCGCCGCCGCGCACCTCGCCGACGATGATGCGATCGGGGCGCATGCGCAGGGAGTTGCGCACCAGATCGCGAATGGTGATGCGGCCCTTGCCCTCGACGTTCGGCGGGCGCGACTCCAGCCGGATGACGTGCGACTGCTGCAACTGCAGCTCGGCGGCGTCCTCGACGGTGATGATGCGCTCCCCGTCCGGGATCAGCCCCGACAGCGCGTTCAGCAGCGTCGTCTTTCCGGCACCGGTCGGACCGGACACCACCAGGCTGAACCTCGCCCGCACCAGGGCCGACAGCAGCACCACCATCTGCTCGTCCAGCGTGCCCACGGCGACGAGCTCCGGCAGCGTGTAGGCGCGCGGGAAGCGGCGGATGGTGAGCGTGGGGCCGTCCAGGGCGAGCGGCGGAATGATGACGTTCACCCGCTCCCCCGTCGGCAACCGCGCGTCCACCATCGGATTCGACTCGTCCACACGGCGGTTGACGGTCGAGACGATCCGCTCGATCGTCTGCATCAACTGCTCGGTGGACGCGAACCGGACGGGCACGCGCTCGACGCGGCCGGCCCGCTCGACGAAGACGTGCTCCGGGCCGTTGACCATGATCTCGGTGACGGAGGGGTCCTCCAGCAGCGGCTCCAGCACGCCCAGGCCCAGGGCCTCGTCCACGACCCGCCGGATCAACCGGTCCCGCTCGGCGGTCGACAGCACCGGGCCCTCACGGCTGATGATGTGCCCCAGCACCCGTTCCAGACGCGACCGCCGCTCGTCGGCCGTCAGCGCCGACATCTCGGCGAGATCGATCTCCTCCAGCAGCTTCGTGCGGTACACCGGCACCAGGTGGGCCGCCACGGCCTCCCGGGCACCGGGGGCCGCGGGCGCGGCGGGCATACGGGCGCGCAGACTCACGGGCCCGCCCCCTGCGCCGGGCACGCCATCGTGGCGGTGCGGGTCACGGAGAAGCCGGTGCCGGGCAGCAGGGCGGGCACGTCGACCGTCACCGTGGCGGTGGCGGCGCCCGCCGCCGCCGCTTGGCAGGGGGTCGCCTCGACCGCCGCCCGGTCCGCGACCCAGCCGGTCACGGCGGCCCGCGCCGCGGCGACGGGGCTCCCGCCGCCGCGGGGACCGTCCACCGTGGCCGTACGCGCCGCGGCGCGGGCCGCCGTGCCGGCCTGCTGCGCGGCGAAGGCGGCGAGGCCTAGGTGGACGGCGCCGAGCGCGACGAGCAGCAGCAGCGGCAGGAACCCGAGGAATTCGATGGAGGCGGAGCCGCGGTCGCGGGGGTGCGGGTGGGGCCCTGCCGGGGGCCTTCCCCCACCCCGCCCTTTCCCGAAACCGGGGCTCCGCCCCTCGGACCCCCGGACCGGGCTCCGCCCGGTGTCCTCGAACGCCGGACGGGCCGGATACGGCACCCGCCGGTTTGTGGGCAGGCGTTCCGGGCCCGGGGCGCAGCCCCGGCGAACGCGGACGGTCCGCACGTCAATCCTCCCGCGCCACGCCCGCCGTGCCCGTCACGCTCCACGGCAGGTTCACCGCCCCCGGGAACAGCACCGGCACCCGGACCCGCACCGTCGCCCGGTAGACCGGGCCCGATGTCCCGCAGTCGGGTTCCGCATGCCACGCCGCCGGCAGGTCGGCCCGGGCGACGGCCGTGCAGTCGCGGCCCACCGCGCCCGCTCGGGCGGCCTTGTCGGCCGCGTGGCCGGCGAGGGAGTACGCGTAGCCGACCAGGACGCACTGCCAGATCACGGCCAGGGCCACGAGGATCAGCGGCAGGATGCCGACGAATTCGACCGTCGTCTGGCCGCGGTCGCCGAACCGCCGCCGGAAGCGGCCGCCCGCCGGTACGGGCGTGAGCTGGTCGGCGCCGGTGCCGCCGCGTGCGGCGGCCTCCAGTGCGTGCCGCCGCCGCGGCGGCGCGGTCAGGCCGAGTTCGGCTGCCAGGCCCCACAGCGCCTGCCGTACCGCGGAGCGCGGGTCCAGGTCCTGCATGCGGCCGGCGTCGACCGCGCCCTGGAGTTCCTTGTATCCGGCCGGAACGGTCGTGCGTGCCGTGCGCGTGCCCGTCGTGCGGGCGACGAGCGAGGGCTGGATCTCGGCGTGGCGGGTGTGGCGGTTGACCACGGTGGTCGTCTCCTCGGGCGTACGGATGCGCAGCCGCTCCCAGAGCCTGACCATGCGTTTGGCGGCGCGTACCGCGACCACGTCCGGCGTGGTGACGAGGACGGCGACGTCGGCGGTCTCGATGACCGCCGCGCCGGCCGCGGTGATCTGCGTGCCGCAGTCGACGACCACGACGTCGTAGCGTGCCCGCAGGGCGGCCGTGATCTGGCGGGAGGCGAGGTCGCCGACGTCCTCGCCGCGTTCGCCCTCGGCGGGGGCGAGGAGGAGGGCCACTCCGGCGGGGTGGGGGTAGAGGGCGTCCTGCAGGACGCGCGGCGAGATGTCGCTGATGCCGGCGAGGTCGGCGGCGGAGCGCCGGAACTGCACGTCGAGGTAGGAGGCGACGTCACCGGACTGCAGGTCCATGTCGGCGAGGGCGACGGTGCGCCCGGCGGCGCCGGCGGCGAGGGCGAGCTGGACGGCGGTGACGGTGGTGCCGACGCCGCCCTTGGCGCCGGCGACGGCGACGAGCGTGCCGCCGGGCGCGGGGCCGCCGGCGGCCGCGGAACCGCCGCTGTCGCCGCCGCCGAGGTGGCGCCGGACGCCGACGGCCCAGTGCGCGGCGGCCTGGACGCGGGCGCCGAGGTCCTCGGCGGTGAGCGGCAGGACGGCCAGGCCGCGGGCGCCGCAGTCCATGGCGGCGGCGTACAGGGCGGGGCCGGCGTCGGCGGTCACGAGGATGACGCCGGTGGCGGGGAAGCGCAGGGCGATCTCGCGGACGAGTTCGAGGGCGGGCACGGGTCCGATGCGCTCGTGGACCAGGACGACGTGGGGCAGGTCGTCGAGGGGGCCGGCGCCGAGCACGGCGAGGGTGTCGAGCAGGCGTGCGGAGTCGCCCACGCTCTGCAGGGGCCGCACGCCTGGGAGCCGGAGCAGGAGATCGCCGAGGAGGCGGTCGGTGTCGGGGTCGCCGACGGCGGGGAGGAGGGTGATGGTCACCGGTGGCCTGCCTCCGTTCACTTGTCCGCGTCGAGGGTGTAGGTGCGGTCGCCGGGCGGCACGGTCTCCTCGCCGCCGGGGGCGAGGAGGGCGAGTCGTACGTGGGAGGCGAAGGATTCGGCGTAGGCGACGCGCTGTGCGTCCTTGGTGTCGAGGGCGAAGGTGATCGGTACGGCCTCGCCGGGCTGCCGGGTGGTGGCCCCGCCCGGGCGGCTGTCGCCGTCGCGCGCCAAGGGGGTCAGTTTGCCGACGTCGATGACCTGGGCGCCGCTGACGATGACGCGGGAGACGGGTTTGGCGCCCTGGTCCTTGGCGTCGAAGGTGGCGTAGATGTTGACCTTGGAGCCGGGGCGGATCTTGCCGGCCACGCCCGTGGCCGCGTCGATCATGATGGCGATCTCCTGCCGGCCGGGGGCGAGCGCCGGGCGGGCGACGAGCATGTCCTCCTGCAGCAGCGAGCCCTTGTGCAGCGGCGTGACCGCGATCCTTCCGCGTACGGCGGCGAGGTCGGTGACGGCGGTGGCGGGCAGCCAGCGCCGGGGCATGGAGATCTTCTCGAACGCGTCGGCGGGCAGGTCGCGGTAGGCGGGTACGTCGGTGCGCAGCCGGTAGGCGGTGGTCTCGGGGCCGACCTTGGCCTCGGCGTCCGAGATCACCGAGAACACCCCGGCGACGGCGCCGAGGGCGCACAGGGCCGACAGGAGCAGCAGGAGGACCCCGCGTCGCTGGCGTGAGTTCATGGGACGACCGACCTCGTTCGGGCCTCGTACGGAACGGCGGTGTGCGGGAGCGGGGGCTGCGGCACGGCGGACCGCCTCAGCGGACGGAGCCCGTCGGGGCCGCGTGGCGCGCCCCGGCCGGCGGGCCGAGGGCCGCGGGGGCGACGGCGGTGGGGGTGGCCGTGGCGGGGGCGGCGGGGAGCGCGGCGGCGCGTGCGACGGGCGCGGAGCAGAAGCCGCAGCGGTCGCCGATGAGTTCGAGCCCGCACCAGCGGCACTGCTCCCGGCGCACGGAGGCGATGAGCTGGTAGAGCACGGAGGGGTCGGGGATGGCGGCCGCGAACTCGACGGCCCGGGGGGTGCCCCACCAGCGCCGCGATGCGGCGGGCAGCGGGGTGATCTCCTGGATGCCCTGGACCCGCCAGTGGGGGGCGAGGGTGCCGGTGACCCAGTCGGCGTCGCGGCGGGGCCGCCCGCGGGCGACGGTGAGCCGGGTGGGGAAGCCGGGGCCGCCGGGCGGTGGCTCGGCACCCACCCGCAGCAGGTGCCGTCTGGGGTGGACGAGGACGCCGAAGTGGGCGCCGGGCACGAGGGAGGTCAGGTGGGCGCCGAGGGGGACGTCGATGCGGTCGAGCCGGGTGAGGGAGGGCAGTTCGGCGCCGGCGTGGACGTAGTGGGTCAGCAGCCGGGCGGCGGAGGCGAGCACGCCGGGCCCGAGGTCGGACAGGGACAACTGCCGTAACTGGCGGGCCAGGACGGCGACGGCGAGCGGGGGCAGGGCGAGCGGCAGGAGGGCGACGCGGGTGCTCTCCAGCAGTGCGCGCACGGTGTGCAGGCGGCGCACATGGCCGGCGGGCAGGGAGTCGGGGTACAGCACGACGAGGTGGCCGCACTCCTGAAGCAGTGCGGCGGCCTGGGTGACGGCGGTCTCCAGTGGCTGTTCCTCGGGCGGCTGCAGCACGGCGGCGGCCGGTGCGGGCCCCTCGGTCGGGGGGAGCACCAGGTCGGAACTGGTCACCGCTATCGCAATCGGCACGTCGGCTTCCCCGTTCACTCCGGCCGCGGGGGCTCCGGCGGTCGCAGATCGATACTGCCCACTGCTTGCGCCTCCGCACTTTATCCACGATCGGAGCGGCTGAGAACCGTTCTTCGAGGTTTGCCCCACCCGTCGGTGGTCGGGCGCCCGGCCCCTTGACGGGCGGATTGGTCTGAACCATCCTCCACGCCACGGACGGTCGTCGCCGCACCCCCCTCACATCCCCGCACGACCGTCCGGCCCCCGCCTCAACTCCCTTCCCACCGGAGGCAGTAGTGCATCGCATCGGCAGTCACAGACGTCCCTCGCGCCGCTTGCGCGGCGCCCTGGCCGCCGCGTCCCTCGCCCTGGCCGGCCTCGGCGCCGTGGGCGCACCGGCCGCGCACGCCGACGCCAACCTCGTCCGCAACCCCGGTTTCGAGTCGGGCCTGTCCGGCTGGTCCTGTACGGACGACAGCGGCACCACCACCGGCTCCCCCGTCCACTCCGGTACGGCCGCGCTGCACGCCGCGCCGTCGGCCTCGGGCAACGCCCGCTGCGCGCAGACGGTGAGCGTGCAGCCCAACTCCTCGTACACGCTCAGCGCCTGGGTGCAGGGCAGTTACGTGTACCTGGGCGCGAGCGGCACCGGCACCACGGACGTCTCCGCCTGGACACCGGCCGCGACCGACTGGCAGCAGCTGACCACGAGCTTCACGACCGGTCCCACGACCACCTCCGTCACCGTCCACACCCACGGCTGGTACGGGCAGCCGGCCTACACGGCCGACGACATCGTGCTCACCGGCCCCGGCGGCGGCGATCCCGGGCCGGGCGTCCCCGACGCCCCCGCAGGGCTGGCGGCCGGGGCGGTCACCGCCTCCTCCGTCGCCCTGTCGTGGAACACCGTCCCCGGTGCGACCGGCTACACCGTCTACCAGGACGGCGCCAGGGCGCTGTCGGTGACCGGCACCTCCGCCACCGTCACCGGCCTGGCCGCGGCCACCGCGTACCGCTTCCAGGTCACGGCCACCGGCCCCGGCGGCGAGTCGGCGAAGTCGGCCGCGGTCACCGCGACGACCTCCGGCGGCAGCGGCGGCACGCCCGGCGTGCCCAGGCACGCGGTCACCGGCTACTGGCAGAACTTCGACAACGGCGCGACCGTGCAGCGGATCTCCGACGTGCCGGCCGCGTACGACATCATCGCCGTCGCCTTCGCGGACGCCACGACCACGCCCGGCGCGGTCACCTTCGCCCTCGACCCGGCGCTGCACTACACCGAGGCGCAGTTCAGGGCCGACATCGCGGCCAAGCAGGCGGCGGGCCGGTCGGTGGTGATCTCGGTGGGCGGCGAGCGCGGCACCGTCTCGGTCAACGACGCCGCCTCGGCGGCGAACTTCGCCGACAGCGTGTACGCACTGATGCAGAAGTACGGCTTCAACGGTGTCGACATCGACCTGGAGAACGGGCTGAACCCGACCTACATGACGCAGGCGCTGCGCGCGCTGTCCGCCAAGGCGGGCGGCAAGCTGGTGATCACCATGGCGCCGCAGACGATCGACATGCAGTCGCCGTCCTCCGCCTACTTCCGCACCGCGCTGAACATCAAGGACATCCTGACGGTCGTCAACACGCAGTACTACAACTCCGGCTCGATGAACGGCTGCGACGGCAAGGTCTACGCACAGGGCTCCGTCGACTTCCTCACGGCGCTGGCCTGCATCCAGCTGGAGGGGGGCCTGGCACCCTCGCAGGTCGGCCTCGGCGTGCCCGCCTCGCCGCGCGGCGCGGGCAGCGGCTACGTGGCGCCCTCGGTGGTCAACAGCGCCCTGGACTGCCTGGCCACGGGGACGGGCTGCGGATCCTTCAAGCCCGCCCGTACGTATCCGGACATCCGCGGTGCGATGACCTGGTCGACGAACTGGGATGCGAGCGCCGGCAACGCCTGGTCCGGCGCGGTGGGCCCGCACGTGCACGGGCTGCCGTAGCCCGGCGGGTCTGCGTCACGCGGCCACCGCGGTGCCCCGAAGGGGGCGCGGGGCGTTGTCGATGTGCGGCTGCCGCCGCGTGGGCGCGACAAGCCACGACGCGCCCGCACAGGGAGTACCGGGGCTGCGCCCGGCCCCCCCGGGGTAGCACGTCGACTGCACGCCGTCGGTGGCCGATCGCGCAGTTCCCCGCGCCCCTGATGGGGCGCCCGGTGCCGGTCCGGCGGGTGCGCCGGACCGGCACCGCCGTCTCACGGCCTGGGCAGCGTGCAGCCGGGGAGGTCGAGGTCGACCTTGTTGCCGGCGGCTATGCACTTGGTGATGCCGTACGTCTCCTGGGCGTAGTTGATGCCCTGGCGGACGGTGACGTTGCCGTTCTCGTCGACCTCGCACGGGTTGTTCTCCGTGCAGCGCTCACCGTTCTCGTTGCCGGTGTTGTTGATGGCCACGACCTTGCCGGTCGCCGTGTCGACGACGGGCGAGCCGGAGGTGCCGCCGATGGTGTTGCAGGAGGGGGTGTAGCGCAGCGAGTCCTTCCAGGTCCAGTCGCCCTCGCGGAGCTCGTGGACGAAGCCGTCGACGTTGCAGGAGTAAATGCGCTTCCAGTAGCCGGAGACGACCTTGATGGAGGTGCCGGTGGTGGGGTGGTCACCGGAGAGGGCCAGCGCGCTGATGCCGTACCGCTGCTTGATGCTCGCGTACGTGGTGTTCAGCTGGTAGAGGGTGACATCGGTGTCGGTCATCGTGGCGTACGAGACCTTGACGGCACGCAGCGTGGCAACCTTGCCCGCGGTGGAGTTCAGCAGACTGAAGGTACGGCTGGAGGGCTGGTCGGTGATGACCTCGCCCGGGCCCGGCATCCCCGTCTCCAGACAGTGGCCGTTGGTCATGACGAGAGCGGGGTCGCCGTCGGCCGAGTTCGGCATGCGCACCAGCGAACCCGAGCAGTTGCTGAGCGCCACGGTGCCGGCGAAGTCGACGGCTTTGGCGGGCGGCTTGGGCGTCTGCGCCGTGGCGGTGCCCGTGCCGGCGACGGTGGCACCGGCGAGCAGGAGCGTGCCGAGTGCGCCGGCGAGAGGTCGTCTCATGGGGGGTGGTCCTCTCCGAATGCGGTCCGAACCGAGTTTTGACATGTGCATTGTTGGGGCTGGTGATACCACCCGGCAATCAACCGGTCTGAAGAGATGGAGAAGTTGGCTTGTTTCCCCCGGGCCGGATGGTTGACCTGCTCATGTCATTCCTCGAACACTGGAAAAGGTCCGTACCGGACCGAACCCCCCTCACTCGTCGCACGGACGCCCCTGCAGGAGGCAGCATGCGACCGCACGCCCCCCACTCCCCCACCCGCAGGCGCTACGGCAGATGGGCCGGTGCCGCCACCGCCGCCCTGCTCACCCTCGCCCTGGCCGCACCCGCGTCGTCCCACTCCACCACGGACCCCACGACGCACGCCTACGAGGTCACCGGGCCGCGCACCGCCGCCCAGCGCACCGCGATCGCCCGGACCGGCGTCGCCATCGACGCCGTGCGCGACCGCTCCGTCGTCATCACCGCCGACGCCGCCCGCGCCGAGCGCGTACGGCAACTGGGCTACTCCGTAAAGGAACTGCCCGGCCCGCCCGACCGCAGCGGCGGGCGCACCGCGACCCCGTACGACTTCCCGCCCGAGGACGCGAAGTACCACAACTACGCCGAGGCCACGGCGGAGATCGACGCGGACGTCGCCGCCCACCCGAACCTCATGAGCAAGCAGGTCATCGGAAAGTCCTACGAGGGCCGGGACATCGTTGCCGTCAAGGTCACCAACAACGCGACCCGCACGACCCCCACCGGTGCGGCCAAGCCCGAGGTGCTCTTCACCCACCACCAGCACGCCCGCGAGCACCTGACCGTCGAGATGGCGCTGTACCTGCTCAAGGAGTTCGGCACCCAGTACGGCAAGGACGCACGGGTGACGAAGATGCTCGACAGCCGCGTGGTGTGGATCGTGCCCGACCTCAACCCCGACGGCGGCGAGTACGACATCGCCACCGGCTCGTACCGCAGCTGGCGCAAGAACCGTCAGCCGAACGCCGGTTCCAACAGCCGCGGCACCGACCTCAACCGCAACTGGGACTACAAGTGGGGCTGCTGCGGCGGCTCCTCCGGCAGCCCCGGCTCGGAGACCTACCGCGGCCGCGCCGCCGAGTCGGCACCCGAGGTCAAGGTCGTCGCGGACTTCGTGCGCAGCCGCGTCGTCGGCGGCAAGCAGCAGATCAAGGCCGCCATCGACTTCCACACCTACAGCGAGCTGGTGCTGTGGCCGTTCGGCTGGACGTACGACGACACCGCGCCCGGCATGACGCAGGACGACCGCGACGCCTTCGCCACGGTCGGCAGGTCCATGGCCGCGAGCAACGGCTACAAGCCCGAGCAGTCCAGCGACCTGTACATCACCGACGGGTCGATCGACGACTGGCTGTGGGGCGCCCAGAAGGTCTTCGCCTACACCTTCGAGATGTATCCGGACGAAAGCGGCGCCGGCGGCGGTTTCTACCCGCCCGACGAGGTCATCGACCGCGAGACGGCACGCAACCGGGAGGCCGTGCTGCAGCTGCTGGAGAACGCGGACTGCATGTACCGCTCGATCGGCAAGGCGGCGCAGTACTGCAGCTGACGCCCGCCCGGCGCCGGTCCGCGACGACCGGCGCCGGGGACGGCGATCACGCTTTGATCGTGCGCGATCACAATTGGATCTTGACGGTCCCCCTGAGGTAGAACTCGACGTCGATCGAACATGATCAAGAAAAGCTCTTCATACGAGGGAAGTTCCTCATGCTCCGCACGCGTTCCGCCCGGCGCGCCATCGGTACCGTCGCACTCCTCGCCGCCCTCGGCGGCAGCCTGACCGCCTGCGGGCCCGAGGAGGAGGACAACGCGGAGGGCACGTCGTCGAGCGCCACCTCCTCCGGTCAGCAGGCGCAGAACCCCAAGGGCGACCACGGCCACTCCGGCCACGGCGGACAGGCCGGCGAGGGCGACTGCGGCAAGCCGCCCACGCTGCCGGCCGGCACCAGGATGATCCAGGTCGGCCTGCACCGCGACGCCGGTGCCATCGAGGCCATGGACGCCAAGCCCAAGTGCACGCCCAACGACTGGATCTACCACGGCGAGGGTGACTCCAAGGGCTACAAGATCCCCGCCGACGTCAAGGGCGAACTGGCCCTCAGCGCCGGCCCCGGCCAGTACAAGGCGGTCAACCGCGAGGAGCTCTCCAAGCACATCGACGGCTGCCTGCGCAACGACTACAACGTTGTCAAGCAGCCCTACGCCTGCTACGGCAACATCTACGAGATCACGCTGAACGACAAGGGCGACACCGTCCTGTCGATGCGCGAGCGCTGGTCCGTCTGACGGACGCCACGGGGACCTTTCCGGAACATTGCGTACCGTTGACGCACTGCACGTGAGACAACGGGAGGTCCCCTTGGCCGCCATAGCCGCCGACGCCGTAGCCCGCCTCGCCGACGAACGGCTGGACCACCGCTTCAAGGGCCTGCCGCCCGACGCCGACGGCACGACGGCCGGCGAGCTGGCCGCCGAACGGCGCTCGCTGTTCACCGGGGGCTTCACCACCCCCGTCCTCACCCTCTCCGCCGAGGCCCTCGACCACAACCTCGCCGTCATGGAGCGCTACGCCGGCGAACACGACCTCGCCTTCGCCCCGCACGGCAAGACGACCATGGCCCCGCAGCTCTTCGCCCGCCAGCTCGAACGCGGCGCCTGGGGCATCACCGCGGCCACCCCCGCCCAGGCACGCGTCTACCGCGCCTTCGGCGTGAGCCGCATCTTCCTCGCCAACGAGGTCGTCGACGCGGCCGCCCTGCGCTGGCTCGCCGGCGAGCTCGCCGCCGACCCCGACTTCCGGCTCGTCACCTACGTCGACTCCCTGCGCGGCGTCGAACTCATGGACGCCGCCCTGACCGCGGCCGGCACCACGCGCCCCCTCGACGTCGTCCTCGAACTCGGCTCCGACGGCGCCCGCACCGGCCTGCGCACCGAGGCCGCATGCGAAGCCGTCGCCGCGGCGGTCGCCGCCACCGACACCCTGCGCCTGGTCGGCGTCGCCGGCTACGAAGCGGAGATCCCCGACGCGGACGGCGCCACCGTACGGGCGTGGCTGCACCGCCTCACGGGCCTCGCTGTCGCCCTCGACAAGGCCGGCCGCTTCGCCGGCCTCGACGAGATCGTCGTCAGCGCGGGCGGCAGCTCGTGGTTCGACGCGGTCGCCGAGGTCTTCGCGGAGCTGCCGCAGCTGTCCGCACCGGTGCTCAAGCTGCTGCGCTCCGGTGCGTACGTCACGCACGACGACGGGCAGTACCGCACGAAGACCCCCTTCAACCGCCTCCCCGAACCGACGGGCGGCGCCCTGCGCCCGGCCCTCCACGTCTGGACCCAGGTCGTCTCCCGCCCCGAGGCGGGCCGCGCCTACCTCAACGCGGGCAAGCGCGACGTCTCCTACGATCTCGGCCTGCCCGAGCCCCAGCTCGTCCGCTCGGCCCGCGACGGTTCCCTGCGGGTGGCGCAGGGGCTGACGGTGCTGCGCCTCGCGGACCAGCACGCGTTCGTGGAGGTGGCGCCGGACGCCACTCCCCTGGAGGTCGGCGACTGGGTGGCCCTGGGCATCTCGCACCCGTGCACGGTGTTCGAGAAGTGGCCGATGATTCCGGTGGTGGAGGAGGACGGCACGGTTTCGGCGTTGGTCCGCACGTTCTTCTGACGGCTCCGCCCGGGGTCCGGGGGCGAAGCCCCCGGAAAGGGGGAACAACCCCCACCGTGGACACCGTCATACGCAACGCCCTCGTCGTCGACGGCACCGGCCGCACCGCCCCCTACCCCGCCGACGTCGGCATCAGCCGGGGCCGGATCGCCGAGGTCCATCGCCCCGGCACCGGCCCCCGCCCCTCCGCCCGCCGCATCCTCGACGCCACCGGCCTCGCCCTCGCCCCCGGTTTCATCGACATGCACGCCCACAGCGACCTGGCCCTCCTCACCGACCCCGCCCACGTGGCAAAGGTCGCCCAGGGCGTGACCTTGGAGGTCCTCGGCCAGGACGGCCTGTCGTACGCCCCCGTCGACGACGCCGTCGCGGACGGCATCCGTACCCAGATCGCCGGCTGGAACGGCGGCGGCGAGCACGCCGGCTGGCCGAGCGTCGGTGCGTACCTGCAACGCCTGGACCGCGGCATCGCCGTCGACGCCGCCTATCTCCTCCCGCACGGCACCCTGCGCGCCCTCGTCGTCGGCTGGGAGGACCGTCCTCCTTCCCCTGCCGAACTGGCCAGGATGAAGCACCTGGTCGCCCGCGGCATGGCGCAGGGCGCGATGGGCCTGTCGGCGGGGCTGACGTACGCGCCGGGCATGTACGCCGACGACACGGAGCTCGTCGAGTTGTGCCGCGTCGTGGCGGCGTACGGCGGCTACTACTGCCCGCATCACCGTTCGTACGGTGCCGGCGCGCTCGCTTCGTACGCGCGGACGCTGGCCGTCGCCCGGGAGGCCGGGTGTCCGCTGCACCTGGCGCACGCGGTGATGAACTTCCCCGTCAACGCCGGCCGCGCCCCCGAGCTCCTCGCGCTGATCGACTCGGCCCTCGCGGACGGCGTGGACGTCTCGCTCGACACGTACCCCTATACGCCCGGCTGCACGACGCTCGCCTCCCTCCTCCCCGGCTGGGCGGGTGCCGGCGGTCCGGAGGCGGTGGTGGCGCGGTTGCGCGACGAGGGGGCGGCGGCCCGGATCCGGTACGCCCTGGAGGTGTCGGGATCGGACGGCTGCCACGGGCTGCCCGTGGACTGGGACACGGTCGAGATCTCGGGCGTGGCCGACGCCCGCCATGCGCGGTACGCGGGCCGGACGGTCTCCGGTGCGGCCCGGGCGGCCGGGCAGGAGCCGTGGGCCTTCGCACGGCGGCTGCTGATCGACGACCGCCTGGGCCCGACGATCCTGCATCACGTGGGCGACGAGAGGAACGTCCGTACGATCATGCGGCACCGCGTGCACACCGGCGGCAGCGACGGCATCCTGCACGGCGCCAAGCCGCACCCGCGCGCCTATGGCACATTTCCGCACTACCTCGGCCGCTACGTCCGTGAGCTGGGCGTCCTCTCCCTGCAGGAGTGCGTGGCGCATCTCACGTCCCGTCCGGCGGCCCGGCTGGGGCTGACGGACCGGGGCCTCGTACGGGAGGGATACCGCGCGGATCTTGTTCTCTTCGATCCAAGGACCGTGGCCGCCGGTGCCACTTTCGAAGCCCCGCGGACGCTTCCGACCGGCATTCCTTATGTCCTGATTGCGGGACGCTTTGTGATGGAAGACGGTCGCCGGACGGACGTGCTCGCGGGCCGCGCGGTGCGGCATCCCCGGACCCGGAGCTGACGCCTCCGCGGGCGGGACGGGTGGGGCGAAAGTCGCAGGAGAAACCGCGGGCGACCCGGGCGGCGGGCCCGTATGGTGGCCGTCATGCAGGTGATCCAGTCAAGCAAGCTCGCCAACGTCTGCTACGAAATCCGTGGCCCGGTGCTCGAGGAGGCCATGCGGCTGGAGGCGGCAGGTCACCGCATCCTCAAGCTCAACACCGGCAACCCGGCGATCTTCGGCTTCGAGTGCCCGCCGGAGATCCTCGAGGACATGCTGCGCAACGTCGGCAGCGCCCACGGGTACGGCGACGCCAAGGGTCTGCTCGCCGCGCGGCGCGCGGTGGTGCAGCACTACGAGACCAAGGGCATCGAGCTGACCGTCGAGGACGTCTACCTCGGCAACGGCGTCTCCGAGCTGATCCAGATGTCGATGCAGGCGCTGCTGGACGACGGCGACGAGGTACTGGTCCCGGCCCCGGACTACCCGCTGTGGACGGCGTCGGTGTCGCTGGCCGGCGGCAAGGCCGTGCACTACCGCTGCGACGAGCAGGCGGACTGGATGCCGGACCTGGCCGACATCGAGAGCAAGGTGACCGACCGCACCAAGGCGCTGGTCATCATCAACCCCAACAACCCCACGGGTGCGGTCTACGACGAGGAGATGCTGCGCGGGCTGACGGAGATCGCCCGCCGCCACAACCTCATCGTCTGCTCCGACGAGATCTACGACAAGATCCTCTACGACGGCGTCACGCACACGCCGACCGCCGCCCTCGCCCCCGACCTGCTGACGCTGACCTTCAACGGCCTGTCCAAGGCGTACCGGGTCGCCGGCTACCGCAGCGGCTGGCTGGCGGTCTGCGGCCCGAAGGCCCACGCCGACAGCTACATCGAGGGCCTGACGATCCTGGCGAACATGCGGCTGTGCGCCAACATGCCCGCCCAGTACGCGGTGGCCACGGCCCTCGGCGGCCGGCAGACGATCAACGACCTGGTGCTGCCGGGCGGCCGGCTGCTGGAGCAGCGCGACGTCGCGCACGAGCTGCTGACGCAGATCCCGGGCGTGACGTGCGTGAAGCCGAAGGGTGCGCTGTACGCCTTCCCGCGCCTGGACCCCAAGGTCTACAAGATCAAGGACGACCGGCAGATGGTGCTGGACCTGCTGCGGGCCGAGAAGATCATGGTCGTGCACGGGACGGGCTTCAACTGGCCGGAGCCGGACCACTTCCGCCTGGTCACGCTGCCGAACGCCAAGGATCTGGCGGACGCGGTGACCCGGATCGGGAACTTCCTGGACGGCTACGGACAATGATGCGGATGCCAATTTAGACGCTGTCTAAGTTAGGATGGCCTTCAGAAGTAGTTCAGGAGGCCATCCATGTACGAGCCGACCCGCACCAGACACGCGGTCCGCGCGCACGGGCCCCACCGCAGCCGCGCGGAAGAACTGGACAACCGCCTGGCCGGCCACTTCACCGCCCTGCTCACGGTGACCGACGAGCTGCGCGCCCTGGAGCCGTCACCGGCGCTGGACGAGGCGGCGGCGCGGCTGACCGCGGAGGTCGAGCGGCTGAGCGACCACCACCCGTTGCGGGCCGAGCCGACGGCGGGCCTGGCCACGCGGTCGGCCCTGCACCAGCGCGCCCACATGCTGGCCGGCCAGGCCCTGGTCGTCGCCACCCAGCGGGCGGACACCCGCGCCACGACCCTGGCGGCCGCCCGCCTGCACGCCCACGCGAATGCCCTGGGCCTGCCCACCCCTTAGAGGGTGTCCGACGAAAAACGCCGGACGGGCCGACACGCCTCGGCCCGTCCGGCGGGGTCGGGGACGGCCGTCCCCGCACGGGGTCTCAGCCCAGGCGCTGCACGAGGGCCCGGTACTCGTCCCACAGCTCCTTCGGCGTGTGGTCGCCGAAGGTCTCCAGGTGCTGGGGCACCAGCGCGGCCTCCTCGCGCCAGACCTCGCGGTCGACGGTGAGCAGCAGGTCGAGGTCGGCGTCGGCGATGTCGAGGCCGTCGGTGTCCAGGGCCTCCTTCGTCGGCAGGATGCCGATGGGGGTCTCGACGCCGTCCGCCTTGCCGTCGAGACGCTCGACGATCCACTTCAGCACGCGGCTGTTCTCGCCGAAGCCGGGCCACACGAAGCGGCCGTCGGCGTCCTTGCGGAACCAGTTGACGTAGTAGATCTTGGGCAGCTTCGCCTCGTCGCGGCCCTGTCCCGTGCGGACCCAGTGACCCATGTAGTCGCCCATGTTGTAGCCGCAGAACGGCAGCATGGCGAAGGGGTCGCGGCGCAGCTCGCCGACCTTGCCCTCGGCGGCGGCGGTCTTCTCGGAGGCGACGTTGGCGCCGAGGAAGACGCCGTGCTGCCAGTCGAAGGACTCGGTCACCAGCGGAACGGCGCTGGCCCGGCGGCCGCCGAAGAGGATCGCGGAGATCGGGACGCCCTTGGGGTCCTCCCACTCGGGGGCGATGATCGGGCACTGCGAGGCGGGGACGGTGAAGCGGGCGTTGGGGTGGGCGGCGGGGGTGCCGGAGGCCGGCGTCCAGTCGTTGCCCTTCCAGTCGGTCAGGTGGGCGGGGGACTCCTCGGTCATGCCCTCCCACCACACGTCGCCGTCGTCGGTGAGGGCGACGTTGGTGAAGACGGCGTTGCCCCAGAGGGTCTTCATGGCGTTGGCGTTGGTGTGCTCGCCGGTGCCCGGGGCGACGCCGAAGAAGCCGGCCTCGGGGTTGATGGCGTAGAGGCGGCCGTCCTCGCCGAAGCGCATCCAGGCGATGTCGTCGCCGATGGTCTCCACCGTCCAGCCGGAGACGGTGGGCTCCAGCATGGCGAGGTTGGTCTTGCCGCAGGCGGACGGGAAGGCGGCGGCGACGTACTTGGCCTCACCGGTGGGCGGCGTGAGCTTGAGGATGAGCATGTGCTCGGCGAGCCAGCCCTCGTCGCGGGCCATGACCGAGGCGATGCGCAGGGCGTAGCACTTCTTGCCGAGCAGGGCGTTGCCGCCGTAGCCGGAGCCGTAGGACCAGATCTCGCGGTCCTCGGGGAAGTGCGAGATGTACTTGGTGGAGTTGCACGGCCAGGGCACGTCCGCCTCGCCCTCGGCGAGCGGTGCGCCGAGGGTGTGGACGGCCTTGACGAAGAAGCCGTCGTCGCCGAGCTCGTCGAGGACGGGCTGCCCCATGCGGGTCATGGTGCGCATCGAGACGGCGACGTAGGCGGAGTCGGTGATCTCGACGCCGATGGCGGAGAGCGGCGAGCCGAGGGGGCCCATGCAGAAGGGGACGACGTACATGGTGCGGCCACGCATGGAGCCGCGGAAGATGCCCTGCTCACCCGCGAAGATCTCCCGCATCTCGGCGGGGGCCTTCCAGTGGTTGGTGGGGCCCGCGTCCTCCTCCTTCTCGGAGCAGATGAAGGTGCGGTCCTCGACGCGCGCCACGTCCGTGGGGTCGGAGGCGGCGTAGTAGGAGTTGGGGCGCTTGACCGGGTCGAGCTTGCGGAAGGTGCCCTTGGCGACGAGCTCCTCGCACAGACGCTCGTACTCGGCCTCGGATCCGTCGCACCACACGATGCGGTCGGGCTGGGTGAGAGCGGCGATCTCGTCGACCCAGGCGATGAGCTCCTGGTGGTTGGTGGGTGTGGTGGGAGCCGCACTGCTGCGCGCCACGATCACTCCGTTCCGCCGGAACCCGCTGTCCGGCGTCAGATGTTGAGGGTGGTCGCGGGCCCTCGTCGTCAGCCAGGGACGTCCGGGTCCGCCTTTGCACTTGTGTTGCCCCTTGGGGGCTGCGACCCAGACGCTCTCGTGTGTTCGCTCATCCGGTGCCGCCCGCACTCATTTGATCATCCGACCTCTCATCCGATCTGTCCAGGGGGCGCCCGGGTGACCATCGCCACCCGGTACTGATCCGTAACCTACGGTGGCGTAGGTAGCATGACCGCCATGACTCCCGCGCCCGACGCAGCGCTGCCCGCGCACTCCGCTTCCGCCGGGGCGGCCACCGCCGCACCGATCACCGCCCCTGCCGCCGACGACAGCGCCTCCCCGCCGGTCAAACCCCGGCTGCGCGGCTGGCTGCACGCGGGCATGTTCCCCGCGGTGCTGGTCTCCGGCGTCTTCCTGACCGCGCTCGCCGACAGCACCCGCGGCCGGATCGCCTGCGCGGTCTACATGCTGACCGCCTGTCTGCTCTTCGGCATCAGCGCGCTGTACCACCGCGGCAACTGGAGCCCGCGGGCGACGGCCGTGCTGCGCCGCCTCGACCACGCGAACATCTTCCTGATCATTGCCGGCACCTATACCCCGCTGACCATGCTGCTGATCCCCGGCAGCCGGGGGCAGCTGCTGCTGTGGGCCGTGTGGGCCGCCGCCCTCGCCGGGATAGCCTTCCGCGTCTTCTGGGTCGGCGCGCCCCGCTGGCTGTACACCCCCTGCTACATCGCGATGGGCTGGGCCGCCGTCTTCTTCCTCCCGGACTTCCTGCGCAAGGGCGGCATCGCCGTGCTCGTCCTGGTGGTCGTCGGCGGCCTGCTCTACTCCGCGGGCGGCGTCATCTACGGGATCAAGCGCCCCAACCCGTCACCGCGGTGGTTCGGTTTCCACGAGGTCTTCCACTCGCTGACGCTGGCCGCGTTCATCACGCACTACGTCGGCATCTCCCTGGTGGCCTATTCGCACGCGTGACCGCAGCACGCCCGACGGCAGGCGGGTGGACGAGCCCCTGCGCAGTGGCCGCGGCCTGGAGGCCGCGGCCACGCGCCAGGTCAGGCCGCCGACGCCGGCCACCACCACGACGAGCACGGCCGCCTCTCCGCCGAGCACGAAGCCCACGAGGCACAGCACGGCGACCACCAAAGCACCCAAGAACACGACGAACCCCCTCCGGTCGAACCGACCGTTCACCTGCCCCGTACTCAGGGTCACATGCACCACTGACAATCAGGGTCCCGTCAATGCGGCGGCCCGGCGAGAATGCCTGCATGGCCTCTGCACAGACCTCCCCCGCCGTACCGCGCGGCACCACCGTGCCCCGGCTCGGCCTGCGCGAGCGCAAGAAGATCCGGACCCGGCAGGCGATCCGCCGGGCCGCCTACCGGCTCTTCGCCGAGCACGGGTACGACGCCACGCCCGTCGACCGGATCGCCGAGGCCGCGGACGTCTCCCCCAGCACCGTCTTCCGCTACTTCCCCACCAAGGAAGACATCGTGCTCACCGACGAGTACGACGAGATGCTGGCGGCCGCCGTACGGGCACGGCCGGCCGGCGAGCCGCCACTGGAGTCCGTCCACCGGGCCGTGCTGGACGTCCTGGGCCACATCGTGGAACACGACCCCGCCGAACTGCGCCAGCGCACCGCCCTCGTGCACGAGGTGCCGGCACTGCGCGGCCGGACGGCCGAGTGCCTGGCGGAATCGGGCCGCGCACTGTGCGCCGTCCTCGCCGGGCGCACCGGGCGCCCCGCCGACGACCTGGAGCTGCGCGTGATGGTCGCGGCCGTGCTGGGGGCGCTGCAGGAGACGATGATGCACTGGATCGAGAGGGGCCGGGAGGGCACCGAAGCGGACCTGCTGCCGCTGGCCGACCGCGCGTTGCGCCTGCTGGCGGGCGGCTTGCGGCTGTAACGGCGCCCCATAGGGGCGCGGGGCAGTGCCGATATGCGGCTGCCGCCGCGTGGGCGCGATCGGCCACCGACGGCCCGCAGTCGAACGTCTGCAGACGCGTCGTGGCTTGTCGCGCAGTTCCCCGCGCCCCTACGGGGCGCTACGGCCCAGCTGCCCCTCCAGCACCTTCGGGTCCGCCGTCGGCGCGTCGCAGGTGAAGTTGCGGCACACGTACGCCGCCGGGCGGCCGTTCAGCAGGGGGCGGTCGGCCAGCAGCGGTACCTCGTCGGCATCCGGTTCGCCGGCGGCCACGACCAGGCCGGGTGCGGTCGACAGCAGGGCGGTGCGGTGCAGCGCGCGGGTGGCCGGGTCGTCCGGCGGGCCGACGACGGCGACCTCGCGCGGCCCGTCGAGGAGCGCCTCGGCGACCGCCAGGCCCCAGCTGATGAAGCGCGGGGCCCGGCCGGCGAGGGTGCGCACGACGCCCAGGGCCTTCTCCGCCGCCTCGCGGTGCGCCGTGGTGCCGGTGACGGCGGCGTACGTCAGCAGGGCGCCGGCGGCCGCGGTCCAGCCGGAGGGCGCCGCGTTGTCGGTCGGGTCCTGGGGCCGGCGGATGAGGGACTCGGCGTCGTCGGCAGTGTCGTGGAAGGTGCCGTCGGCGGCGGTGAAGTGGGTGAGCACGGTGTCGAGGAGCAGCCCGGCGAACTCCGTCCACACGCCCTCGCCGGTCACGGCGGCCAGGGCGAGGAAGCCCTCGGCGACGTCGGCGTAGTCCTCCAGGACGCCCGCGTTGCGGCCGGCGGTGCCGGCGAGGGAGGTGCGGGCGAGTCGCCCGTTCCAGTCCATGTGGACGCGCACCAGCAGGTCGGCGGCATCGGTGGCGGCCTCGACGAGGTCCGGGCGGTCGAAGTAGGCGCCGGTCTCGGCGAGCGCCGCGATGGTCAGGCCGTTCCAGGCCGCCACGATCTTGTCGTCGCGCCCGGGCCGGGGGCGCCGGTCCCGGGCGGCCAGCAGTCGCTGCCGTACGGAGGCGAGCCGCCCGGCGTCGAGGAGCTGCTCGGTGTCGGGCAGGCGCAGCACGGAGGCGCCCTCCTCGAAGGTGCCCTCCTCGGTGACGCCGAAGTGCTCGGCCGCGAGGGCCGCGTCCTGCTCGCCGAGGGCCTCGCTCAGCTGCTGCGGCGTCCACACGTAGTACGCGCCCTCGCGGTGGTGACCCGAGCCGTCGTCGCTGTCGGCGTCGAGTGCGGAGGCGAAGCCGCCCTCGTCGGTGCGCAGCTCGCGCACCAGGAAGTCGGCCGTCTCCAGGGCGACCCGCCGTGCGAGCTCCGAGCCGGTGGCCCGCCACAGGTGGGCGTACGCCCGGCAGAGCAGGGCGTTGTCGTAGAGCATCTTCTCGAAGTGCGGGACGGTCCAGGTGGCGTCGACGGAGTAGCGGGAGAAGCCGCCGCCGAGCTGGTCGTAGATGCCGCCGCGGGCCATGGCCTCGCAGGTGGCCGCGGCCATCTCCAGGGCGCCCTCGGACCCGGTGCGCGCGTGGTGGCGCAGCAGGAACTCCAGCGTCATGGACGGCGGGAACTTGGGGGCGCCGCCGAAGCCGCCGTGGGACGCATCGAAGTCGCGGGTGAGGCCCATGAGGGCGGCGTGCAGGTCGTCGGGGCCGGGCGGACGGGTGGTGTCCACGGCGAGGGAGCGCTCGGAGAGGTCGCGCACGATCCGCTGCGCGACCTCGCCCACCTCCTCACGCCGGTCCTGCCAGGCGGCCCGGACGCCCTCGAGGACCTGCCGGAAGGAAGGCATGCCGTGGCGCGGGGCGGGCGGGAAGTAGGTGCCGAAGTAGAAGGGCTCGCCGTCGGGCGTCATGAAGACCGACATCGGCCAGCCGCCCTGCCCGGTGGCGGCCTGGACCGCCTCCATGTACACGGCGTCGATGTCGGGCCGCTCCTCCCGGTCGACCTTCACCGAGACGAAGTGCTCGTTCATGAACGCGGCGGTGGCCTCGTCCTCGAAGCTCTCGTGGGCGAGGACATGGCACCAGTGGCACGAGCTGTACCCGACGCTGAGGAAGACGGGCACGTCACGCCGGCGCGCCTCGGCGAACGCGTCGGGCGACCAGGGCCACCAGTCGACGGGATTGTCCGCGTGCTGGAGGAGGTAGGGGGACGTCTCGTGCGCGAGGCGGTTGGGCATGGGCCCATCCTTGCGCACGCCGGCGCCGCCCGTCGGCCGCCGCCTCGCCGTACGGCTGACGCGTCGGCCGTACGGGCGGCGGCCCGGCGGGCGGGGGAGGCGGGCGCGGGGGCGGCTAGGCCGCGGTCTTGCCGGCCTCGCCGGGGGTCTCCGGCGCCTCCTCGAAGTCCACGCGCTTCATGTGCTTGTTCATGCTCTTCATCAGCAGCCAGACGGCTCCGCCGATGACGGCGAAGACGATGAAGCCGAGCACACCCGGGGTGACCTTGTCCTGGTCGAGGTCCTGGGCGGCGAGCGGCAGCGTGGCGGCGAGGGAGGCGGTCGCGCTCATCATGGTGTCAATTGTTGCGGATGCCCGCGAAGAGGTCGTCCTCGGGGAGGGAAGTGTCCACGAGGGACTTCGCGAGCTCGTACTCCTCGGTGGGCCAGACCTCGCGCTGGAGGTCCAGCGGCACCCGGAACCAGCCGCCGTCGGGGTCGATCTGGGTGGCGTGGGCGATCAGGGCCTTGTCGCGGATCTCGAAGAAGTCGCCGCAGGGCACGAAGGTGGTCAGCGTGCGGTCGCGGCCCATGGTGTGCCAGCGCTCCAGCCACTCGCCGTAGGGCGACTCCATGCCGCGCTCGATCAGCGCGTCGTGCAGGGCCTGGGTGCGCTGCCGGTTGAAGCCCTGGTTGTAGTAGAGCTTCTGCGGCTGCCAGGGCTCGCCGGCCTCGGGGTAGCGCTCGGGGTCGCCCGCGGCCTCGAACGCCACCATCGAGATCTTGTGGGTCATGATGTGGTCGGGGTGCGGGTAGCCGCCGTTCTCGTCGTACGTGGTGATCACGTGCGGGCGGAACTGGCGGATCTTCTTCACGAGGCGGCCGGCGGCCTCCTCGACGTCCTGCAGGGCGAAGCAGCCCTCCGGCAGCGGGGGCAGCGGGTCGCCCTCGGGCAGGCCGGAGTCGACGAAGCCCAGCCACTCCTGCTTCACGCCCAGGATGTCGCGGGCCTCGGCCATCTCCTTGGCCCGTACCTCGTGGATGTTCGCCTCGATGTAGGGGTCGCCCTGGAGCTTGGGGTTGAGGATGGAGCCGCGCTCCCCACCCGTGCAGGTGACGACCAGCACGTCCACCCCCTCGGACACGTACTTGGCCATCGTGGCCGCGCCCTTGCTCGACTCGTCGTCGGGGTGGGCGTGAACGGCCATCATTCGCAGCTGCTCAGTCAAGGCTCGATCCTCAGTCACTGGTTCATGGCCCCTCCCATGGACATGCGGGGCGCCTCCTATAGTGACCGAAGCGGGCACCGTTTCATTCCGCGTTCATCAACCGGCGCCCAGGAGGGAACGATCATGGCAGCGGAGCACGACGCGCCGCCCGCCGGGCGCTACGGCCGGTCGGCGGACGAGCGGGCCGACCGCAAGCTCAGGATCGCCGCCTGGGTGCTGGGCGCCGCACTGGTCGGTTTCGTCGGCTGGGCGGGTGTGCATTACGTCACGAAGTCGGACGTCACGGGCCAGCTGCTGCGTTCGCAGACGGTTTCGGACACCTCCGTCCAGGTCGTGGTGGAGGTCCGCAAGGACGCGGACACGGTCGGCGTGTGCACCCTGTACTCCCTGGGCGCGGACGGCAGGGAGGTCGGCCGCAAGGATGTGACCTTCGACCGCCGTGCGGAGAACTACACCGAGCGGATCACGTTCCGCACCACGGAGCACGCGGCGGCCACGCAGCTGGAGGGCTGCCGCACCGCCTCCGGCCGCACCCGGTGACACCGGCCCGGCGCGTACTCCGGGTCACAGCCGCTGACCTGCACTGACGCGATTCTTGCGGCGTTCGCCCCGCTTACTCCTTCCCCCTTTCCGGACGTAATTGTTAGGCTCGTGGTTTCGCCCCGCTTTGAAGGTGCACCCTTCTGAGTAGGGCGTTCATTTGTATCGACATGTACACCCGGCATTCCCCCAGTACCGACGAGGAGCACCTGTGACCCAGACCAGCGACAACGTCACCTGGCTGACTCAGGAGGCGTACGACCAGCTCAAGGCCGAGCTGGAGTACCTGTCTGGTCCCGCTCGCACCGAGATCGCCGCAAAGATCGCGGCGGCCCGCGAGGAAGGTGACCTGCGAGAGAACGGCGGTTACCACGCGGCCAAGGAGGAGCAGGGCAAGCAGGAGCTCCGCGTGCGCCAGCTGACGCAGCTGCTCGAGTCCGCCAAGGTCGGCGAGGCCCCCGCGGCCGACGGTGTGGTCGCCCCCGGCATGGTCGTCACGATCGCCTTCGACGGCGACCCGGACGACACCCTGCAGTTCCTGCTGGCCTCCCGCGAGTACGCCAGCTCGGACATCGAGACCTACTCGCCCCAGTCCCCCCTGGGCACGGGCGTGAACGGCAAGAAGATCGGCGAGGACGCCGTGTACGAGCTGCCGAACGGCAAGAAGGCCGCCGTGCGCATCCTCGACGCCAAGCCGTACCAGGGCTGAGCCACCGCGCAGCACTGCGCGCCGGGCCCCGGCCGCTCCTTCGGGAGCGGCCGGGGCCTTTGGCATGTCTCATGCCGTCCCTTAGGGCGTGTCCGGCGGATCATGCAGTGCCCCGTCAGGGGCGCGGGGAACTGCGCGATCAGCCGGCGACGGCCCGCAGTCGACGCGCCGGGGGCTAAGCGCGGCACCCGATCTGCGGGCGCGTCGTGGCTTGTCGCGCAGTTCCCCGCGCCCCTGACGGGGCGCCGTGGTGGCTGCGTGACGAAGATCCGCCGGACACGCCCTAAGCCGTCGCCGAGCGGTACTTGCGTACCGCCAGCGTCCGGAAGACCACGACGATCAGCACCGACCACAGCAGTGACGCCCACACCGGGTGCTGCATGGGCCACGCGGCGGGCGTGCGGTAGTCCGGCGGCAGGTTGCCGAACAGCTCCCGCGCCGCCTGCACGGTGGCGCTGAAGGGGTTCCACTCGGCGACGGTCCGCAGCACGGTGGGCATGTTGTCCGCCGGTACGAAGGCGTTGGAGACGAAGGTCAGCGGGAAGAGCCAGATCAGGCCGCCGGAGGTGGCCGCCTCCGGGGTGCGCACCGACAGGCCGATCAGCGCGCCGATCCAGGAGAAGGCGTAGCCGAGCAGGAGCAGCAGCGCGAAGCCGGCGAGGGCGCGCAGGAGGCCGTTGTGGATGCGCCAGCCGACGATCACGGCGACGATCGCCAGGACGACGAGGGTCAGCGCGGTCTGCACGAGGTCGGCCAGGGTGCGACCGGTCAGGACGGCGCCGCGGGCCATGGGCAGGGAGCGGAAGCGGTCGATCAGGCCCTTGTGCATGTCGTCGGCGATGCCCGCGCCCGCGCCGGCGGTGGCGAAGGTGACGGTCTGGGCGAAGATGCCCGCCATCAGGTACTCGCGGTAGGTGCCCGGATCGGTGCTGCCGCCGACCGCGATCGAGCCGCCGAAGACGTAGCTGAACAGCACGACGAACATGATCGGTTGGACGAGGCCGAAGACCACGACCTCGGGGATCCGCAGCATGCGGATGAGGTTGCGGCGGGCGACGACGAGGGAGTCGCGCACGGACCCGAGGGGGCCGCCGCGGCCCACGGGGGCCGGCCGGCGGGCGAGGGCGGTGCCGGTGGTGCCCGTGGTGCCGGTGGTGCTCATCGTGCCGCCTCCTGGCGCGGTGCGGGGCCCTCCGCGATCTCCTCCGCCGCGTGCCCGGTGAGCGAGATGAACACGTCGTCCAGGGTCGGGCGGCGCAGGCCGATGTCGTCGATCTCGATGGCGCGGGCGTCCAGTTCGCGGATGATCTCGGCGAGCAGCCGGGCGCCGCCGGAGACCGGGACGGTGACCCTGCGGGTGTGCCGGTCGACGGTGGGCTCGCCCTCGCCGAAGGCGCGGACGACGTCGAGCGCGGGCTCCAGGTGGCCGGGCTCGTGCACCACCAGCTCCACGCGTTCGCCTCCGGTGCGGGCCTTGAGCTGGTCGGAGGTGCCCCGGGCGATGACCCGGCCGTGGTCGATCACGCAGATGTCGTGGGCGAGATGATCGGCCTCCTCCAGGTACTGCGTGGTCAGCAGCAGGGTCGTGCCGCCGGCGACGAGCTCCTGGACGACCTCCCACAGCTGCTGGCGGTTGCGCGGGTCCAGGCCGGTGGTGGGCTCGTCCATGAACATCACCGGCGGGCTGACGACGAGGGCGGCGGCCAGGTCCAGGCGCCGGCGCATGCCGCCGGAGTACGTGCGGGCGGGGCGGTCGGCGGCGTCGGTGAGGTGGAAGCGCTCCAGGAGCTCGACGGCGCGGGCCTTGGCGTCGCGGGCGCCGAGCTGGTAGAGCTGCCCGACCATCCGCAGGTTCTCACGTCCCGTCAAGTACTCGTCGACGGCGGCGAACTGGCCGGACAGCCCGATGGCGTGCCGGACCTCGTTGGGCTTCTTCAGGACGTCGATGCCGGCGACCACGGCCCGTCCGCGGTCGGGCCGGATGAGGGTGGTGAGGACGCGGACGGCGGTGGTCTTGCCGGCGCCGTTGGGGCCGAGCAGACCCAGCACGGTGCCTTCGGGAACGTCGAGGTCGACGCCGTCCAGAGCCCTGACGTCGCCGAAGGACTTGACCAGGCCTTCGGCATATATGGCACCTGTCATGGGTGTTCTCCCCGTTCGGGTGACGTAATGGTTGATTTTACGTTCGACATCCCCTTTCCGCCCTCTGAATGCATCCCCCCGCATATGACGCATATACCGTGCGCGATTTCCCTGTGCACCGGTTGCTGGTTCCTCGTGCGCGGGCGGGCCCCGTACCTGGGTGAATACGACGTTCCGGGTGGACGAACCCGGGCCTTCCGGGCGCCTCATACATACATACCGACCGGTTTGTGGAGCACTGGTACAAGCAGCCCGCAGGCCGCGTACCCTGTCGGCATTCTCTGCGAGCAATACCCCTGCACTTTGCACCTCGTCCCCTGCCCACCGCACGAAGTGAGCCCCAGGCCATGCCCACCTCTCAGGACATGACGACCGACCTCGCCCCCGGTGTCCTCGACGCCCTCCAGCACCAGGTGGCCGTCTTCGCCCGGCGCGCGGAACAGACGCGCCTCGGCGGCGTCGGCCGGGTCCACAACTCGATGGACCGCGCCGCCTACCTCCTGCTCAACCGCCTCGACCAGGAAGGCCCCATGGGCGTCAAGGCCCTCGCCGGGGGCATGGGCATCGACTCCTCGACGGTGACCCGCCAGGTGGCCCCGCTCGTCGACACCGGCCTGGTCAAGCGCACCTCGCACCCCGAGGACGGCCGGGCCGTGGTGCTGCAGCTCTCCCCGCGCGGCAAGGCCCGCCTGGAGGAGGTGCGCACCTCGCGGCGCGAGCTGATGGGCCTGGTCACCGCCGACTGGTCGGAGGACGAGCGCGCCGTCTTCTGCTCGCTGCTCACCCGCTTCAACACCGCCCTGTCCCACATCCACTTCGGGCAGCCCGCACAGGTGCCGCCCGCCTCCTGACCCCGTCGCGCCCGGGCCCTTGACCGCCCCGCGCACCTGCCGTGTCCTGGGAGCGTGCGAGAGCGGCGGGCCGACCAGGAGCGCCTGCGCACCCGGGAGTTCGACTCGTTCGTCGGGGGCGCGGGGGGCCGGCTGCTGCACATCGCGCTGCTGCTCACCGGGGAGCCCGCGACGGCCGAACGCCTGCTGACGGCCGCCCTGGCCCGTACGTACGCCGCCTGGGACCGCCTGCGCGGCGAGGACCCGTACGAGCGTGCCCGCACCGAGCTGGTCGAGGCCTTCGCCCGCTCCGGCCGCCGCCACGGCAAGGTGCCCGGCGCCCTGCTCGGCCCGCTGTCCCCGCTGCAGCGGGTGGTGCTGGTGCTGCGGCTGTCCGAGGACGTCGCCGAGGAGAAGGTCGCCGCGGTGCTGGGGCTGCCCGTCGAGCGGGTACGGATTCTGTGCGCGCGGGCGGTGCGCACGCTGGTCGCCCGGTGAGCGGCCTGGACCGCCGGGAGGCCGAGGCCCTGCGGCGACTGCGGCAGGTGCGGCCGGTGGTACCGCCGGAGCTGGCGGCACGGGCCGCCGAGGAGGGCCGGCGCCTGCTGCGCCGGCGCCGCGCCCTGGCCGCGGTGGGCTGGGCGCTGCTGCTGGTCGCCGTGGTGGCCTTCGCACTGTGGGCGGCGGTCGCCGAGCCGTGGGTGGCGCCGGAGGCGAACGACGGGCTGTACCCGTGAGGCCGTACCCGTGAGGCCGTGCCCGTGAGGCCGAACCGGTGAGGCCGAACCCGTGAAAAAGCAGGCCGGTCCTCCCCCGAGGGGGAGGACCGGGAGGGGAATCGTTACCCCAGCGCCTGGGTGAGGTCCGCCACCAGGTCGTCGGCCGACTCGATGCCGACCGAGACGCGCACGAGGTCCGCCGGGACCTCCAGTGCGGAGCCCGCCACCGAGGCGTGCGTCATGCGGCCCGGGTGCTCGATGAGCGACTCCACGCCGCCCAGCGACTCGCCGAGCGTGAACAGCTTCGCCCGGTTGCACACCTCGACCGCCGCCTCCTCGCCGCCGGCGACGCGGAAGGAGACCATGCCGCCGAAGGCGCGCATCTGCTTGGCGGCCACCTCGTGCAGCCGGTGCTCGGGCAGGCCCGGGTAGTAGACCTGGGTCACCTTCGGGTGGGCGACCAGCATCTGGACGATGCGCTCGGCGTTGGCCGTGTGCCGGTCCATGCGCACCGCGAGCGTCTTGATGCCGCGCAGGGTCAGCCACGCGTCGAACGGCCCGGCCACCGCGCCCATGGCGTTCTGGTGGAAGGCCAGCTCCTCGCCGAGAGCGGCGTCGGCCGTCACCAGGGCGCCGCCGACGACGTCGGAGTGGCCGCCCATGTACTTGGTGGTGGAGTGCACGACCACGTCCGCGCCCAGCGACAGCGGCTGCTGCAGGTAGGGGCTGGCGAAGGTGTTGTCGACCACCAGCTTGGCGCCGGCCTCGTGGGCGACGGTCGCGACCGCGGCGATGTCGGTGATGCCGAGCAGCGGGTTGGAGGGCGTCTCGACCCAGACCACCTTGGTCTGCGGACGGATCGCCGCGCGCACCGCGGCGGGGTCGGAGGTGTCGGCCACCGACCACTCCACGCCCCAGCGGCCGACGACCTTGGCGAAGAGGCGGAACGTGCCGCCGTAGGCGTCGTTCGGGATGACCACGTGATCACCCGGGGCCAGCAGGGTGCGCAGCAGGCAGTCCTCGGCGGCCAGGCCCGAGGCGAAGGCCAGGCCGCGCACACCGCCTTCCAGGGCCGCCAGGTTCTCTTCCAGGGCGGTACGGGTGGGGTTCGCGCTGCGGCTGTACTCGTAGCCGCCGCGCAGCCCGCCCACGCCGTCCTGCTTGTAGGTGGACACTTGGTAGATGGGCGGTACGACTGCCCCGGTCAGGGGGTCCGCCTCCTGCCCCGCGTGGATGGCGAGGGTCTCGAAGCTGTGCTGGTCGCTCATTGTCCCGAGAGTAGTACCCCGTTCACGTGAACGGTCCTGTTCACTTGTTGCAGGCGGATGAACAGTGTCTGCCTCGTCGCACTCGTCGCTTTCGTCAGGAAGGCCCATGGAGTTTCTTTTCATCCTGCTCGCCGTCGTGATCGTCTGCGGGTTCCTGGTCGTCCCGGCGGCGCGCCGCCGCCGGGCCCTGCAGGACGCCGCGGCCGGTGCCGGAGCGGCCGTCGACCCGTACGGCGCGTACGGCTTCGTCCCGCCCGAGCGCCTGGACCTGCGGCTGCCCGGCCCCGACGACGACCTGCTGGCGGCCGTGGGCGAGGCGCGGCGCACCCAGGACTGGAAGCCGGCGGCCGACCTGCTCTCCCGCACCCCCGCCGGCAGCGCCGACGAGCTGCGCTGGCAGCGGGTGCAGACCCTGGCCGGCGCAGCGGCGCAGGAGCTGGCCGAGACGCCGGGCACGGGCGGCGTGTGGCTGCGGCACTGGCGCGTGGTGGCCCCCGAGGACGCCGGCGGCGCCGCCGTGCAGGCGGAGTTCCTGGTGCAGCAGGCTATGCGCAACCCCTCCTCCCAGGACTACCGCATGATCCTGGAGGAGGCCCGTACGGTGTGCGCCGAGGCCACCCGCCTGGCGCCCGACGACGTCGTACCGCACATCGTCGCGCTGAACGTGGCCCGCGGCCTGGGGGCGAGCGAGGCGGAGTTCCAGTCCCTGTGGGAGACCGTCGTCTCGCGCGCCCCGGGCCACATGGGCGCCCACCTCGCGGCCCTGCGCTACTGGAGCGCCAGCTGGCACGGCTCCCAGGACCGGGCCGAGGACTTCGCCCGCCGCGCGGCCGCCGGCGCCGCCGAGGGCAGCCTGCTCCCGGCACTGCCGCTGTTCGCGGTCCACGACCACCTGCCCGACGTCCAGCTGGTGCGCAGCCTCTTCCAGAGCGCGGTGATCACCGACGCCATCGAGGCGGCGCAGTTCGCGGTGCTGCACGCCCCGCAGGACCACCCGGTACTGCCGCACGTCCGCCACCTGCTGGCATGGTTCCTGGTCCGCGCCGAGCGCTACGGCGAGGCACTGGAGCAGCTGCACAAGGTCGACGGCCACATCGGCGCCATTCCGTGGACGTACGAGCAGGACCCGGTCGCGGCGTACACCGCCTTCCGCGCGATGGCGGTGGCGGGCGCGCAGCGCGGCTGACGCCCGCGCGTACGGGGGGCGGGGCGGGCGCCGCGTACGGGGCGGGCGCATAGGATCCGACGATCCGCCCGGGCCGCCGCCCGGGGCCGGAATCCCGGCGGCGGCTCGTACGTTGTCCCCGACGGACCGCCGAAGCGAGGAGCCCGATGATGTTCACCGACCGCGCCGCCCCCGACTTCCCCCTCCAGGAGCGCCACACCGTCCTGGACACGCCCCTGGCCGGCCCCTACCCCGAGGGCCTGGAGACCGCCGACTTCGGTCTCGGCTGCTTCTGGGGGGCGGAGCGCAAGTTCTGGCAGACGCCGGGCGTGTGGACGACCCTGGTCGGCTACCAGGGCGGCCGCACGGCGTATCCCACGTACGAGGAGGTGTGCAGCGGCCTGACCGGACATGCCGAGGTCGTCCGCGTCGTCTTCGACCCTGCCGTCGTGTCGTACGAGTCGCTGCTGAAGCTCTTCTGGGAGTCCCACGACCCCACCCAGGGCAACCGCCAGGGCAACGACATCGGCACCCAGTACCGGTCGGTGGTCTTCACGCACTCCGCCGCCCAGCAGTCGGCGGCGGAGGCCTCGCGCGAGGCCTACCAGAAGGTCCTCACGGCTTCGGGCTACGGCCCCATCACCACGACCATCGCTCCGGCCCCGCCCTTCCACTACGCGGAGCCGTACCACCAGCAGTACCTGTCACCGAGCAAGAACCCCAACGGCTACTGCGGCATCGGCGGCACGGGGGTCAGCTGTCCGGTGGGGGTGGCGAAGGCGGGGGGCTGAGTGCCGCCTTCGCCGGGCGTGGCGCCGGGGCTCAGGTCGCCAGGTGGAAGCCGGCGCCGACGCCGCCGTTGGCGTCCATCTCGGCGATGATGTCCACGATCGCGGAGCTGTGCTGGGCGCCCCACGCGTTGCCGACCAGGGTTTGGCCGCTGACCACGGGGGAGCCGGAGTCGCCGCCCTGGGTCCAGATGAGGTGGGTGAACCAGATGTTGTGGGTGCCCAGCTTGATGCCGCAGGTCAGGCCCGTGCGGTGGCCCTGCTTGCACATGCGGACGCCGTTGGCGGGCGGGGCGCCGATCGAGGAGATGGTGACGCCGCCGACGGTGGCGGTGGGGGCGACCCGCGTCTCGTCCAGCTTGATGACGGCGTAGTCGAGGCCCTTGGGGCCGGTGTTCAGCAGGTTGTTGGGCGTGCTGACGTAGGTCACGGTGCCGATGGCGCCCGTCTCCAGGTCGGGGCGGCTGGCGTTGAGGTCGGCGGGGGCGGCGGCGGTGCCGGCGGGCGAGGTGTCGCGGTAGACCTTCTCGCCGACGAGCTTGTTGCCCTTCTCGTCGATGAAGCAGTGGGCGTTGGTCAGACCGACCAGGTTGCCGGCGTTGTCCCGGCCGACGGCGGTGAGGGTGCAGACGTAGAAGCCCTGCCGGTCCTCCGGGGACGGGGCCATCCGGAAGATGATGCCGGTGCCGCCGCCGATGGGCGTCAGGGCTCTGGTGGAGGTGGCCGGGGCCGCAGCGGGGGCGGCGGCGGTCGCGGCCGGGGCCGCGGTGAGGGTCAGGCCCGCCGTCAGAACGGCGGCGAGACCGAGGGCGCGTAACGCACGCAGCATGTGATCACTCCTGTACGGACTGAAGTTGCATCGAACACGCACATCGAAGAGCACGAACGCGCGTTTGTCACCACTTGCAAGTGCCGTTACGTCAACTTCTAACGTCCTCCGTGCGGCCGGAAGGACCGGCCGGCGAGGGAAACGGAAGAGGCGGGGCTGACGATGGCCTGGTCGACCGCGGACGTGGTCCGGATGTCCCAAGTGACCTCACGAACGCTGCGGCACTACGACGAGATCGGCCTGCTGCCACCCGCATGGACCGGAAGCAACGGGCACCGCTACTACACGGAGACCGAGCTGCTGCGCCTGCAACAGATTCTCCTGATGCGAGAGTTGGCACTGGGATTGCGGGAGATCCGCGCCGTACTCGACAGCCGGGCCGACCGGGTGACCGTGCTCCGCGAGCACCGTGCCCATCTGGTGGCCGAGCAGGAGCGGCTCGCGACACTCGTCCGCACCGTCGACCGCACCATCGCGGAACTGGAAGGAAGCAGGGACGACGACATGGCGCGCATCAACAGGCCGGAAAACCTCTTCGAGGGCTTCGAGCCCTCCCGGCACGACGCCGAGATGGAGGCCGAGGTACGGGAGCGGTGGCCGCAGGCCTGGGAGCAGTCCCGGCAGGCCGTCGAGGCGATGTCCCCCGAGGACACCGAGCGCTGGCAGCGCGAGGCGACGGCGCAGATGATCCGCATGGCGGAGTTCATGGTCGCCGGCACCCCGGCCGCCGACCCGGCGGTGCAGGCCCAGGTGGACGCCCACTACCAGGGCGTGTGCCGCTTCTGGACCCCGAACGCGGAGGCGTACAAGGGCCTGGCCCGGACGTACGCCGACGACCCGCAGTTCCGCGCCAACTTCGACAAGATCGCCGAAGGCCTGGCCGCGTACCAGCAGGAGGCGATGACGGTCTACGCGGACGCGCGGCTGCGGTAACAGCAACCGCGCGCCCGGGGAGGGATCAGATGCCGAACGGTGCGGCGTAACGGACCGTTCCGCTCGGCAGGGGGTGGCCGGCGTCCAGGGCGAGGGCCATCAGGGCCTCGTCCGGGACGTCGATGGTCACCCCAATGCCGTGCGCGGAGGCGCGGGTGAAGCCGAACCGGGGGTAGTACGAGGGGTGCCCGAGGACGACGACATAGCGCTCCCCCGCCTCACGCCCCGGGTCGCGGCCTGACCTGCAACCGCCGGTGCGCCGTTTCCTCAGGGACAGCTGTCGATCCGTACCGAGCCGATGTCGATGGGCGGTACGAAGAACGCCTCGCCCAAGGCCTGCGCGAGCACCGTGCCAGTGCAGTTGGAGCCACTGAAGACGGTGAAGTCGGCCTTGCCGGTGCTGTTTCCTGCGGCAATGTTGTCGACGTCCGTCCGCAGGGAGGGGTTGACGCAGCTGCCTGCCGTCAGCCCACTGCGGAAGCTGGACGTGCCGTGGGACTGGACGCGCAACGTACACGTTCCGGCGGGCGCCGCGGCGGTTGCAGTGCCGACGACGAGAGTCAGAGTGAGGGCGGCAACGGACGTGAGGGTGCGTGCTGTCCGATGAATCAGCGGCATGACGGCCTCCGAAACGGCAGTGGAGCCTCAGGGGCAGGTGTCCATCTTCACGGACCCGAAGTGCAACGGCTGCCCGGGAGGAGAGAACCGCCGGAAGCCGTTGCCGAGGGCCACGGGGTCACCCGTGCAGTCAGGGGAGGGGTAGAAGCTCCACTCGGCGGACCGCGGGGTCGAATCCACCCACTCCGCACCGTCGGCCCCGGTGGTGTGGCAGGACCCGGCGGCCATCCCCGGCGAGATCCAGGTGATGCCGCCCGCGAACCACCTCACCTCGCAGGTGGCGGCCGCGGACGAGGGCAGGAGGGACAGGGCGAGGGTCAGGAGCGTTGAACCGGCGACGACAACACCACGCGACACGTACCGTCTGATGACGACCTCCTGGGGCGAACAGTGCGTCAAACCACGGCAATCCGCTTTCGCCCGAATCCTTCTCTCCCAGCGTAGCCCGGACAATCACCCACGCGAGTGAGGGTTCAGAAGGACCAGCGCTGGTTGGCACCGCCGTTGCAGTCCCAGATCTGCACGTCCTGGCCCGCGGCGCCGATCCCGCCGCGGACGTCGAGGCACAGCCGGGAAGGATTGAGTCCACTGCGGATCGGCCTCCCGTAATCCGCCTGTGCCGGGGCTGCGGTGACAAGGTTGACGATCGACGCAACCAGCACCACCACGGAAGCACCGAGCCGGATCCTGCGCATGCACGAACCTCCCCATGTCGCCACTCCAGCCCACGTAGCGTAGCCGCGACCTCACGGTAAGGTGAGTGTGCCAGAGAAGCCAGCCGTCGACTGGCAGCACAGCAGGGCCCACCGCCGTCGAAGATGCCCGGAGTTCGCAGCGGTGAGGGCCGCACCCCCGGGTGGGGTGCGGCCCTCGGCGTGCCTGCACCTGCGCTGCCCTCATGGCGGCCGCTCAGCCCGCCGGAACCCTGCCCCCCGTCACACTGCCGAGGCTGCCGCTTGCAGGGCGGCCGCCGCACCGTGCGTGATGGGGTCGCCGTGACCGAAGACCGCCGTGTCGACGTCCAGCTCGGCAAGCCGGTGGAGCGACTCGATGGCCCGGGCGCGGTCGGTGTTGAAGACACCCAGCATGGTCCGGCCGACGTTGGCGACCGCATCCCCGGTGAACAGCACCCTGGAGCCCGGGAGATGGATCGCTATCGACCCGTCCGTGTGCCCGGGCACCGCGACCACCACAGCCCCGCCGCCGAATTCCAGCACGTCGCCGTCCTCCACCTCACGATCCACCCGGCACGGCGGGGCCGGGGGCAGGGGCGGAACGGCTGCCCGGATCGGCACCTCGAATTCCTCGAGTACCGGTGGCGCCCCGGCCACCTCGCCCCGGATCACCGGCGCCTCCAGCCGATGCGCCACCACCTCCGCGCCGTGCCGGGCGGCCAATTCGGCAGCCGAGCCCGTATGGTCCTCGTGCCAGTGCGTCAGCACGATCCGCCGCAGCTCGCCGTCCAGAACTTCCTCTATCTTCTCGCCGCAGCCCACCGCCCCGGCATCTATCAGGGTCAGCTCGTCGTCGTCCCGCCACAGATAAGCCGCCCCCACAGGGAAGCGGAGCATGAGCAGCCTGGGCAGTACCTCGATCACGTCCATGCGCCCAGCCTGCACTGCCGACCCGGCGAACGGGCCCTCGTTCGCTGACGGCACATCAGATGGGGATTCCTTGAGCACGTCCAGGGCCGCTTCGGCCGTGGGTCTGACATTAGGGTCCTTGGCCAGGAGCCGCGTGATGAGCGAGCCCAGCGGGCCCGCGTGGCCTCCGCGCATCATCCCTCCCCCCTTGTCCGACAGTCGGCGCCCACAATCACACGGCAGGGCGCGGGTGTCGGTCGGGTCGTTGAGCGCACGTTCACACTGCGGAGATACGCAGCCGGGAGTCTTCGACGTGGTGACAGAAACGTCACCGCAACGAACAGGACGGGGTTCGCCTCGTCCCCGAAGGCTAGGGAGATGCACATGCGTCGCCAGAAGACCGCCAAGACCGCGGCCGTCGCCGCCCTGACCATGGGCCTGGCCGCCCTCGCAACCGTCGGCACCGCCGGCACCGCCAGTGCCGCCCCCGTCACCATCAACGCCGCCAGAAGCACCAGCATCCACCTCGAAAACCGGACGGGCTGCGACCTCTACCGCACCAACCAGTCGCTCGACCACGGGATCTGGACCGTCGAGGTGCCGCAGATCGTGCGCGATGGGTCGAGGCGTGATTGGGCCTCGGAGAGCAACGGATTCATGACCGGCACGGAAGGCCGCGCCACCTTCCAGACCGGTAACTGTGGAAACCCCGCGCTCAACTACAAGGAGATCGAGCTGCACTGGGACAACCCGTACGTCGGCTCCAACCAGTACAGCGAGCGTGGTGACGAGTTCTTGTTCGTGCGCGAGGGCGGCTCGGGCAACAACGCGGACGTGACCTGGCGGATCTGGGGCCGGTAGCCCACGGCCCTCGCGAAGCACGGAGCCCGCGGGGCATGCAGCCCGCAGCCCGGAACTTCGGGGTGCGGGTTGCCGCCCGTGAGCTGGTGCGGGTCGGAACTTTGCTGGCTACGAGGGGAGGGGTGGGGGGCGCGGGCCGGTTCCCGGTCTGCGGGTGGGCGGGTTGCTGGCCGCCGTTCTCGTGCCGTCACGGATGCGGGTGCGTGAGGAGATCGCGCCCTGGCGTCGTGGCTGAGGGGGAGCTGGCTGCTGCCGCGATGTGGCTGACGCCGGTGGAGACGCTCCGCTCGTGTCACGTGTGACGGGGCTGAGCGTCCGACGGCAGATGGTGGCGGGTGACCGCGGCCAGGAAGGCCGCCCACGAGACCGCGGAAACACTCACCTCCGAGCCGGGTATTCGCTTCGAATCACGGACACGTATGCGCCGCGGGGCGGAGCCCACCTCGACGCAATCACCGCCCGCTCCTCCGCTGTGGCTGGACCGTATCCAGTCGGTATTCACCGCTCCTCCGCCAACCTTCTGATGAAACTTACGGAATCTCCTGGGCTGAGCGCTCGTTGCGCGATCATGACATGACGCTGGGACACGACGTGCACCTTGCCAGGATCGGCGTAGAGCGCGCCCGACTGCTGCCCTTCCTCGTAGGCCAAGCGCTTGTGATCGGGCATCTCCAGGAGCACGAAGGGCCCGTCGAGCCCCGGGTGCACGCCGCTCCCGGCGGGCATGATCTGAACGGTCACGTTCCGCCGCTTGCCCTGCTCCTCCAGATGCAGGAGCTGCCGCCTGTGGGATTCCCGCTCCGCAAGGGGCTCACCCAGCGCCAGTTCCGCGATCACGAAGTTGTACACCCGCGTCCGCTTGTCCAGCAGCGCCTGACGTTCGAGCCTGGCGGCAACGAGCGTTTCGATCTCTCCCCGCCCGCTGCCGCCACCTCTTCAGCTGGTCCTCGCAGTACCGCCAGCCGATCGACGAGCCATCCCTTCCCATCGCCACTACTCAGAGTAGCCAGATGGAAGCTATCAGACAGAGCAGATCACACGAACCAGCAGTTCCACTCCCTCGATCCCCCCCACCAGTGAAGGTTTCTGCTGCCACCACGAACCACCCGCAGCCGAACGCCCAGCCACCCAACCCACCGGAAACGAGCGGAGCGTCTCCACCGGCCCCAGCCACATCGCGGCAGCAGCCAGCTCCCCCTCAGCCACAAACAAACGGCGCGATCTCCTCACGCACCCCCACCCCGCGACGGCACGAGAACGGCGGCCAGCGCCCCACCCACCCGCAGACTGCAAACCGGCCCGCGCCCCCAACCCTCCCCTCGTAGCCGGCCAAAGTTCTGACCCCAGCCAGCAAGCACCGCCAGCGGTCGACGCACCTACGCCCGCATCGCAGCCCGCACCCGCGCCGCGTGGGCCCGCACCCGCTCGGCGGCCGCAGCCGTCAGCTCCTCACGGCGGCCTGGGCCACCGCAGTCGCGGCAGTCGCGGCACAGGCCGCCGGGGAGCGCTTCGGGGCGGCCGGGTGCCCCGCAGACGGTGCACTCGACGAGACGGAGAGGGGATTCGGCCCGTGTCGGCTCGGGCGGGAGGGCGGGTGGCAGTTTGTCGGTGAGGCGGCGGCGGGCGAGGGCCGCAGCGTGATGGACCTGGGCCGGCAGTCCGACTGTCAGCTCGCGGATCAGGTGGGCTTCGCTGGCTCCACGTTCGAGCCACTGGGCGGCGAGGGGTTCGAGGGCGCGGCAGTCGGCGTGGGAGAGCGTCATGCGGGAGTCGGTGCGTCCGAGCAGCGCGAGGGCTCGGTACGCGCGCGAGGGTGCGGGTCGCACGGCCCGGGGGACATTGCCGCCGAGGGCGGCGGTCCACCAGTCGTCGGGGCGGGCGGTGCGGGAGAAGTAGGTGCGGGTCACCCAGTGGTAGACCCCGTCGTCATCCTTGCGGTGTTCTTTCACCCGCCTGAGGTGCCCGGCTTCGGAGAGGCGCCGCAGGGCGGTGCGGCAGGCGGCCTGCCCGTAAGCGGGCAGCTGCGCTGCCAGGGACTTCGCGTCCATCGACGCGCCCTCGGGGAGCCGGTCGATGAACGCGGCGATCTCGGCTTCCCGGGCCGGGAGATGGGTGAAATCGGCGGCCGTACGGGCTGCTTGGTCTGGCGCAGTGCGCTTGCCGTAACCGGGGCGGGCCATGGGGTACGCGTGCGCGGCGCGCGCGGCGGCGCTAGGGTTGGCGACAGCCATGGGATCGATCCCTACTCGTTCGATCTTGTGGTTAGACCCCGGTCAGGTGCTGCTAACACCTGCCGGGGTTGTTTGTTGCTCCGCACGCTAGACGGCCGAAACACCGCGTCGCAACCGAATCACCGAAAGTGAACTGCCAGGGTGGGAGGGTGGGTTGCGACCCGCCACCCATTCCTAGCAAACAGAGCTCGGGGCCCGGAGCTCAGACTTCGAATGCGGGTGGTGGTTGTGGCTGGGGTCAGAACTTTGGCCGGCTACGAGGGGAGGGTTGGGGGCGCGGGCCGGTTTGCAGTCTGCGGGTGGGTGGGGCGCTGGCCGCCGTTCTCGTGCCGTCGCGGGGTGGGGGTGCGTGAGGAGATCGCGCCGTTTGTTTGTGGCTGAGGGGGAGCTGGCTGCTGCCGCGATGTGGCTGGGGCCGGTGGAGACGCTCCGCTCGTTTCCGGTGGGTGGGTGGCTAAGCGTCCGGCTGCAGACCATGGCGGGCGACCACGGTCAAGAATGTCGCCCACGAGACCACGGAAATACCTATCTGCGGCCCAGGTGTTCGCTTCGAACCCCAGCACCGGTACAGCCGACCGAGTTCATCAGGAACCAAGCGTTTCGATGGATCACTACCCACGACCGGCATGCCGCACGAACAATCACGGCACGTGAGACAGCCTCTAAGCCTTGGTTTGTGCGGCCGACCTGGCGGCCTGCTCGATCTTCGCGCAGTAGGCTGCACAGGCTTCCGCGTCGATCAGCTTCTCGTGTTCGGCGCGCACTCCGGTCCGGCCGTCGAGGCCCTCGCGCAGGATATCGGCGTGCCCGGCATGCCTGATGGACTCGCCCAGGACATGGACCATGATGGCGAACAGGTTGGTGTTGGGATGAGGCTCCGGCCACCACGGCACGTGGCCGGGGGCGTCGAGGGGAAGCTCGTTGATCGTCGCGTCCGAGTGTTCCCACGTGCGCCGGTAGAACCCGATGATCTGCTCGCGGGTCTCGTCCTCGGTCGCCCACAGATCGCTGCCGTCGTAGTCCTGCCACCGGGGCAGCAGTTCCGGGGAAGGGCGGTCGAAGACCTCGCCGAAGTACCTGGCCTCGACGGTGGCCACGTGTTTGACCAGGCCAAGGAGGTTGGTCCCGGTCGCTGTCAAAGGTCGACGCGCGTCGTATTCGGACAAGCCGTCGAGTTTCCAGAGCAGCGCCTCGCGGTCCCGCCGCAGTCTCCCGTGCAGGGTGTCCTTCGCGAATTCATCGATCATGCGGCATGAGCCTGCCATGGCCTGCGAGTGGGCTCAAGATCCCGTACGCGGTCCGCAACGACCGGTAGAGCGCGGCGTGAAGAACCTGAGGGAGTAACCCACGGGGCAGGGGGCCCGTATCGCTGAGTTTCCGGGTTGGGTCTCCGTCCGTGGGCTGGTGCGGGTCAGAACTTTGGCTGGCTACGAGGGGAGGGGTGGGGGGGCCGGGGTGTGTTTGCGGTCTGCGGGTGGGTGGGGTGTTGGCCGCCGTTCTCGTGCCGTCGCGGATGCGGGTGCGTGGGGAGATCGCGCCCTTTGATCGTGGCTGAGGGGGAGCTGGCTGCTGCCGCGATGTGGCTGACGCCGGTGGAGACGCTCCGCTCGTGTCAGGTGTGATGTGGCTGAGCGTCCGGCTGCAGATGGTGGCGGGTGACCGCAGTCAGGAACGCCGCCCACGAGGCAGCAGAAACACTCACCTCCGGGCCCGGTATTCGCTTCGAATCACGGACACGTATGTGCCGGGGGGCGGAGCGCACCTCTACGCAGGCATTCCCTTCCGACGTGCTGTAGCTGGACTTGAACCACATAAGGGTGCTCACAACTCCTCCGCGAGTTCTCGGATGAAACACGCAGACTCTCGCGGCGGCAGCGCCAACTGGCCTACAAGCGCTTGCCACTGCGCATACATGCTCACCTTAGCCGGGTCGCCGATCAGCGCACTCCAGGCATGCCCCTCCTCGTAGGCGATCCGCTCGTGCCGCGGCAGCTCCAGCACCGTGACCGCCCTGTCGAGCCCGTCCTTGTACCGGTCCAGCGGCATGATCTGCGTCGTGACGTTCCGCCGCTGTCCCATCTCCAAGAGGTGCAGCAGCTGCCGCTTCTGGGCCTCACCCTCGAGAATCCCATAGCGCAGAGGCAGTTCACCGATCACGAAGGAGAACGCCACTGCCTGCTTATCGAGGAGCGCCTGCCGCGAAAGTCGGATGGCAACCCGTTCCTCAACCGTTGCGTCGTCCACAGGCGGCCAGGCCGCGTTGAACAACGCGCGCATGGTTTCTTCGGTCTGCAACAGCCCCGGAATGAACATGGGCTCCCCAGAGCTGAAGGCGATAGCCTCCCTTTCGTACCGGAAGAAGTCATGAAACGTGGACCGCGGCTCTTCCGGCTTCAGGTACTGGTAGGCCGCCTCCAGCAACCCGCCCGCGCCGCACAGCTGGTCCGCGATCTGCAGGATCCTCAGGCTGGCCCTTCGCCGCCCCTGCTCGATCGACTTGATCAGCTCGACACCGACGCACGCCTCCTTCGCGAGCTCCTCCCTCGAAATCCCCGCCCGCTGCCGCCACCGCTTCAGCTGGTCCCCGCAGTACCGCCAGCCGATCGGCGGCTGGGACTCCACCGTCATTGAGCCACCCCTTCCCATCGCTACTACTCAAAGTAGCCACACGGGGGCGCTCAGGCAGTGCGGATCACACGAACCAGTCGTTCCACCCCTCATCCCCACCCATCGATGAAGGTTTCTGCGGTCACCACGGACGGCCCGCAGCCGGACGCCCAGCCCCATCGCGGGTGACACGAGCGGAGCGTCTCCACCGGCGCAAGCCACATCGCGGCAGCAGCCAGCTCCCCCTCAGCCACGACGCCAGGGCGCGGTCTCCTCACGCACCCGCATCCGCGACGGCACGAGAACGGCGGCCAACACCAAGCCCACCCGCAGACCGGGAACCGGCCCGCGCCCCCCACCCCTCCCCTCGTAGCCAGCCAAAGCTCTGACCCGCACCAGCCCACGGACAAAGCCCACGGACAGGCACCCGCCCCCGCTCGCTTAGAGTGCTTGCGGCCCCTTTACGCGCTACGCGCCCGCCTTACCAAGGAGCAGCAACCGTGACCGACCAGGCTCTGGCGACGCCCATATCCCTGCAGCAGGAGATCGCCCGGGATCTCCAGGTGAGCGCGTCCTTCGACGCGCAGCAGGAGGTCGAGCGGCGGGTGGCCTTCCTCGCCGACCAGCTGATCTCCTCCGGGCTGCGTTCCCTGGTGCTGGGCATCAGTGGCGGGGTGGATTCCACCACCGCCGGGCGGCTGTGCCAGCTCGCCGTCGAGCGGGTGCGGGCCACCGGACGCGAGGCGACGTTCTTCGCGATGCGGCTGCCGTACGGGGTGCAGGCCGACGAGAAGGACGCGCAGCTGGCGCTCGAATTCATCCGGGCCGACCGCGTTCTGACCGTGGACGTGAAGCCTGCCAGCGACGCCGCGCTGGAGGCGGCGGTGGCCGCCGGTACGGTGTTCCGTGACGCGCACCACCAGGACTTCGTGCACGGCAACATCAAGGCCCGGCAGCGCATGATCGCGCAGTACGCCGTTGCGGGTGCGCACGACGGGCTGGTCGTGGGGACCGATCACGCGGCCGAGGCGGTGTCCGGCTTCTTCACGAAGTTCGGGGACGGCGCGGCGGATGTGGTTCCGCTCACGGGGCTGACGAAGCGGCGCGTACGGGCCGTGTCGCGCGTCCTGGGCGCGCCGGCGTCGCTGACCGAGAAGACCCCTACCGCCGACCTGGAAACGCTGGATCCGGGGAAGCCGGACGAGGTGGCGCTCGGTGTCACGTACGACGACATCGACGACTTCCTGGAGGGCGCGCCGGTCGCCGAGGCCGCGTTCGAGGCCATCGTCCGCCGTTACCGGCTCACCGAGCACAAGCGGCAGCTGCCGATCGCTCCCTGAGCCGAACGTACCGACGCCACCTACGCCGCGGTATTCGCTCCTGCGATCGAGCGGTCCGCGCCGTCCTCGACTTGGCGGTTTCCTGCCCTGTGTCGTGGCCGGGCGCTCCCCGATGGTGGAGGCGCCCGGTGGTGGTTCGCCGCCGGGGAAGTGGACCGAGTGAGAGGAACGTTCGCGCATGCCTCCGATCCCGGTGAAGCCTGGCATCTACAAGATCCACGCCCACATCATCGGTCCGAGCAGCCTGGTGACGGCCACCGAGCACGCGGTCAAGCACGGCGCTCCCGTCATCACCGACCGTTTCAACCCGCTCCCGATCGAGCAGGAGTGGCTCATCGAGCCCGCCGAGCAGGTGCCCGGGGCTCCGTACGTGATCCGTCTCGCCGAGCACGAGACGGCGGGGCTGGTGATCGCCGAGGACAAGCTGTACGTGAACAGCGTCCCGCGCGACGAGTGGGCGAAGTTCACCTTCGAGCGGGTCATCGGCGGTGTCAAGATCCTCTCGGACAAGGGCCTCGCCCTGCGCGCCGGGCACCGGGGCGCGCAGATCGAGATCGTGCCGCCCAAGCCGGAATTCCAGGAGACGTTCACGCTGGAGTTCGTGCGCCCGATCGACGCGGAGTAGAGCACCCGGCTCACGCCCACGCCCACGCTCACGCTCACGCTCACGCTCACGGGCGGCGGTCGCACGACCGCCGCCCTCTGCGCTGCTCACCGCTACTCGCTGCGGTGGGTGATCCTCCGCCCCGCGTCCGTCGTGACCAGGGTCAGCGCACTGCTCCAGTCGTCCTCCGGGTACTCCCACTCCGCCGGTTCCGCGAGGACGGACGCAAGCCGGTCGCGCGGTATCCGTTCTGCGCCCCGGCGGACCTCGACCCAGCCGCGGTCGACGAGCGAGAGCAGGATCCCCGTCACGCGCTCGTGCCCGGCCGGCAGTGCCTGGTCGGCCTCGTCGAGGTCGCCCCACACGCCCGCCAGGACGTCGCTCTCGTACGTGTTGACCATGAAGGCCTGCTCCGACGCGGTCAACCGGTCCCACTCCTGCTGGCTCATCCACCGATCTTCCCAGCCAGGAACCAAGATCAATCACCGTGGCGTCACCCCGGGCATGACGGCCACGACGAAGACCACCGGCACCGGCACCGCCACTCGCCACCTCTACCTCGTCCGGCACGGCGAGGCGTTGCCGGACGAGAGCGGGTTGTCGGAGAAGGGACGTCGGCAGGCCGAGCTCGTCGGGCGGCGGTTGGCGGGCGTGCCCCTGTCGGTGGTGCATCACGGGCCGCTGGCCCGGGCCGAGCAGACCGCGCGGGTGATCGGTGAGCACCTGGAGGGTGCCGTCGTCAGGGCCGACGAGGTCGCCGGCGACTACGTGCCGTACTTCCCGGGCCGGGAGGAGTTGCCGGCCGACTGTGCCGACCACCTGCTGGACTTCCTCTCCCAGTCCACCGCTGAGGACCGGCAGCACGGCCCCGGGCTGGCGCAGCGGGCGTTGGAGCGGTTCACGGGGCCGGTGGCCGGGGGCGAGGAGCGGCACGAGCTGGTCGTCACCCACAACTTCCTCATCGGCTGGCTCGTACGGGATGCCCTGGACGCCCCCGCGTGGCGCTGGCTGGGCCTGAACCACGGCAACGCCGCGCTGACCGTCATCCGTTACGCGCCGGGGCGGCCGTCCTCCGTCGTGATGTTCAACGACATGAGCCACCTGCGACACCTGTGACAGTCGTGACACCCGTGCCACCTGCGACCCGTTCCGTGATCCAGCCCGTCATCGCGCGCACGCCCGTGCCGATGGCGCGCTCGTCCGGGGTGAAGCCGGGGTAGTGCGGGTAGGCGGTGGTGACCGGGGCGCCGGGGGTGCGGACGCCGAGGAAGGTGTACGTGCCGGGGACGCGGTCGAGGTAGAGGGCGAAGTCCTCGCCGTTGAAGGGGAAGGCGGCGTGGAGTTCGGTGACCGCCTGCCGGCCGAGGGCGCCGCGCAGGTGGCGGGCGAGGGCGCGGGCCTCGGGCTCCGGGCAGACCATGGCCGGGAAGGGCGCGGCGGGGAAGGTGACGGAGGCTCCCGCGTACGCGCCGGCCAGGCGGCGGATGTGCTCGCGGATCTCGACGTACCGTTCCTGCGGCCAGCAGCGGAAGGACACCCGGACGGTGGCGTCCTCGGCCCTGGCCCGGACGGCCACGAAGCGGGCGAGGGGCCCGTTCGGGGTCTGGACGTCGGCGACCATCCTCTCCAGCTCGGCCGGGGTCTGCGGTGGGGTCACGGTGGCGAGCGCGGCGATGTCGGCGGCCAGGCGGCGGGCGGCGTCCGGGGCGTCCGGGCCGGTCAGCCGTATCTCGCCGCGGTCCTGGCCGGGCAGCCCGTAGCCGGGCGTCACCGCGAACCGCCCGACGGGGAAGGGCCCGCAGTGCAGGGCATGGATCTCCTCGACGCCGTGCCGTTCCAGCACACCCGCGTCCAGCAGGGCGCGGGCCCCGGCCAGGGCCTCCTCCGCGGGCTGGAAGAGGAAGACGACGTTTCCGCTCAGCCCGTGCCGGTGCCGCTGTCGTGCGAGGGCCTCGGCGACGCCGACGGCCACCGTGGTGTGGAGGTCGTGGCCGCAGAGGTGGGCGGGGGCGGTGCCGCCGCCGACGATGTCCTGCGGCGGTACGGCGTCCATGTCCGCGCGGTACGCCACCGTGCGGCCCGGGCGGGTGCCGTGCAGGACGGCGACGACGCCGTGGCCGCCCACGTCCGTGGTGACGGCCAGCCCGGCCGCCCGCAGGCGGCCGGCGACCACCGCGGCCGTACGCGCCTCCTGGCCCGGCGCCTCGGGGTGGGCGTGCAGGTCGCGCCGCAGTGCGATCAGGTCGGGTGGGGAAGCGGGTACGGGGCGGGGCGCTGCGGCGGCCCACCCCGTACCGCCCCACACGATTCCCGCCGCGGCCGCCACCGCACCGCCCAGCACCGTACGACGGTTCACCGTCTCCATGGCCGTTCCCCCCTGATCCCGCGATCCCGCAATTCCGCAATCCCGGAAAGTCGATGTCTTCCGTAGATCCTCGGGGTCGCACGGCCTCGGCGCCCATCCGGTGAACCGCCGCCCGGGGGTGGGGACAACCCCCGTGGGTCCCGTCAGTTCTCCAGGACGCCCGGTTCGATGACGCAGTCCGGGCCGGGGTAGATCAGCGTCTCGCGGCCGTCCACGAAGCGCACCAGGTACGGCGGCTCGCCGTTCCTCCCCCGCACCTCGACGACCTCGCCGACCTGTTCCCTCATCCCCACGTTGCGGCCCTTGATGCGGACCCGGTCACCGATCGTCGCGTGCATTGCCACTCAACCACCCTTCTGGAGCCGACCGGTGGTGACTCCCCCGGCGCCCCCTCCGGTATTCCGTCGGCACTCCAATTCGCCCACCCGGCTCAGGGGGTCAACAGGCCATTCAAGACGCGTCTTCCTTTGAGTGACATTCCGTCGGTGCACGAGGCGGAACCGGTAGCCGTTGCGGCATGACCAAACGTTTCCTCATGGGCAGGGGCCCGGCCCGTGTCATCGCCGCAGCGGCCTTGTGCCTGTCCTCCGCCCTCGTCTCCCCCGCCACGGCTGCCCGGGCCGCCCCGGCCGCCGCCCGGTTCGACCTGCCCGAACCGCCCTCCGCGGACGTCGCCCGCGACGAGCTCGCCGAGCTCGACGTCGAGGCCCCGCACTCCATGACCGGCTACAGCCGGGCCAAGTTCCCGCACTGGGCCACCCAGCAGGGGCAGTGCGACACCCGCGAGACGGTGCTGGCCCGCGACGGCAGGGACGTGCGTACCGACGCGCAGTGCCGGGCGGTCGCCGGCAGCTGGGTCAGCCCGTACGACGGGAAACAGTTCGCCGTCGCCGGGCAGCTCGACATCGACCACGTCGTCCCGCTCGCCAACGCCTGGCGCAGCGGGGCCGACAAGTGGGACACCCCGCGGCGCAAGCGGTTCGCGAACGACCTGGACAGCCCCCAGCTCGTGGCGGTCTCCGCCGCCTCGAACCGGCAGAAGGGCGACCAGAGCCCGGACCAGTGGAAGCCGCCGCTGAAGTCCTACTGGTGCACGTACGCCCGGGCCTGGACGCACGTGAAGCACACGTACGACCTGAACGTCACCAAGCCCGAGCAGGAGGCTCTCGTCGACATGCTGGACACCTGCGGCGGCTGATGCAGGGCCCCTTGCCCCTTTGTATGGCACCCGTTCAATGCTGGCCGTCTGCATCAAAGGCAGACGGCCAGCCGGACCGGCTCTTCGAGGTGCAGTGACCGCCAGCACCGCCGATTCGACATGGACGCCAACATCATTTGTCCATGGCATTATAGAAAGCCACTGCATTAACGTGCAGAGCAAGCTGTGTTTCGCTGGGGAGAGCCGACCTGCCGAAGTAGTGCTCCCCCAGGAGGGAACTGTTCTGCACAATGGCCTTCATCGAGCGGACACCGTGGTTGAAGCTCGAAACCCCCAGGAAGGCGTTGACGACCTGGGGGTCGATGGCGTCTTCACCGAAAGCACCGTCTTCAAATATGCGAGTCTCCTTCTCCAAAATCCCCCTGAGAAGAATAGCCCTCCTGATCACCCACTGACTATCGCCATATGATTCGTCTATCCCCTGAAGTTCCATGATCCCCCGGACTCTGCTCAGGAAATCCGGCCCCTTGAATTGGACATAATTAGGCAGAGACTTGAAGTTCTCAAGACTCGTGGAGACACCTCCTGCGAATACGAAGACCGCCCTCCCGGTCGGATGCAGGTCCTGCCCTTCCTGGAAGACTCCGTCCTGCATGGGAGACAGGAAGTAGCGGAGCCATCCGAGCGCACCACCATCGAAAGTAGTATCGAATTCATCCCAGAGCACCACTGGCATTTTCCCACGCAGTTGATCGTCGCGTATCCGATGAAAGGCGCCAACAAGTTCCGTGGTACCGCGGAACTGCGATAGGTTGAACTCTTCGAACTGGAAATCTTTTTCCGGAATCCTCACGGATCCGATGACCCCTTGGACAGCAGTCGACTTACCCGAGCCGGGCGCACCAAATATGGCTATCGAGAGGGGAGTCGGAGTCGCGACACTTTTCTCCCAATATCGCTGCGCCCGCGTCACCCTTTTCTCTGCATATTCCCTGACCAGCGCCCTGACGGACTGGAAGCTTTCAATTTCACGGCGATCCACCGTGACGATGGAATCGCATCTCAGCCGGGGTACACCCTCAAGCGCTTTTTCGATACCTAGGTTTACGATGTTGCGGGCGACTTCATGAGGATCTTCGCTTTGCGCTATCGCCCAAGAAGGCCGGAGGCCCAGGGTTCGCGCTGCCGGTTCTTCCGCCTCTATCACGGCCTTCGCAAACTCCCTAGGGTTTCCTTCTATCGCCTCCCTCACAGACCGATAAGGGAAAACCGGAATCGAGCGCTTCTTCTCTTTGCCGTTGGTGACGACACGACCGAAGCCCTCGTCGTAGAGCGCCTTCATTGCAGTCAGGCCGCGCCTGACGGCATGCTCAGCGGTGTCCCCGGTTATATTTTCACCGCCCTGCAGATCCCTTATGATTTCATAAACTAGTGCAGTCGTCAGAACGGAGGTGTACCCCCACATTTTTCCATTGAGCCAAAAATCCGGCGCGCCTTCCACCCTGCCGGAGTCAAAGACGAGCAAACAATCACTTCCAGCACCCATTTTTTCTCGGTCAAACAACACAACGCCGGCAGGACCGAACGATACGAGCACGAATCGGAACTGATTAAGACGCTCCTTTCGCCGCAGCAGACGTGCGCAGTCAGCCGCCGCCAGTTCCCATGCAGTACCCTTGCTGATCTCGACTCCCGCCGCCTGCCGCAAATCGTCGGCTGTTGTCACGACCACCACTCTGTCGCGGTGGCGTGGGAGGTCGCGTATCCACAAGTTGCAGCTCCGGTCAAGCAATCCAGTGCCGCCAAGTTTGACAACAATCCACGGGGTCTGACCTGTGCGGACTACCGCCTTCGGGGCATCGTGTTTTTCGTAGTATCCAAGCCCGGAATCAACAAGGACCACTAGTTCCGCGTTTCGGTCGTCTTGACGCACACGACAGGCCCCACCGCCTCGACGCCTTGAGAAACACTCCTCATGACTCGCCTTCTGAATGCCCATGTTCTCTGAAATACGCCAACGGAAGTTTCCTTTTTCTTTAAAATCCACCACCTCGGACGATTCGGGAAATTCCGACAAAATTGCGTGGTGATGACTGAGCGCCCCTGCACTACTGACCACCTTCCGCCAGTAACGCCCTCGCAGTCCGAACCTTCGACGATTGGTCATGGTTTTTATGAGCTCAGCAAGCAGCCGCGCCCCACCCGGGATCTCGTGTTGGCTGACCACCTTCTTTGTCCACTTGGACCCCATGGTTCTGCGCGGCTCACTCTCTCTGCTTTGCGCAATCATCCAATCCGCGAGAGAGTCTCCTGCCACTACAATAGATCTGGTCATCTTTTCCCCAAGTTTTCCGGAACCCCCCTCAGCTGTACCGGAACCCCTTCGTTCGATCATTGAACTTGTCATCCGGGTCCTGAGTAACCGCTATGCCGGTGCTTGCGGTGAAGGCGGGGTCGGCAATCGGAGTCTTTCCGTTGAGGTCCCTGATCGCCGCGATGCCCTGCCCCGACGTGAACACCCGGAAGCTGCCCTTTCCCTCGTTGAAGACTTCCAGGTCACGCCCCGCCGACACCAGGATCAGGGAGCTGATCCCCTGGTAGATGCCGAAATCCAGCGGGTCCTCGTCATTCAGGTCGTCGATCCGATCGCGGATCCACAGGCCGACCCGGGGCTCCTCCTCGTTGCCGCTGTCAGGGACGAAGCGTCTGAGGGCGCCGGCGAGCAGGCCGAATCCGCCGAGCATGAGGGCCACGGAAGGTATGACAGCTGCGAGGGGCTGCAATGGGTCGGCGAAGCGGCTGATGGTTGAGAGCAGGTCGTCACGTGGAAGGCTTCCCGTCGGGGAGCCGACCAGGGGGGTGTCGGTCGGGAGGACGACGAAGGCCCAACCGGGGTTGTCGGTAGGTGGAGGGTCGTACGGCTGGTAGTCGGAGTGCCGGAAGAACACGGACACCGTCGGTATCCCGATTCCCGGCACGGCCAGCGAGATGTCCGGCAGCGCTGTGGGCTGACTGGAAACGGGGCCCCTCACCGGAACGTTGGCCGTGAGGGTCACTGTTGCTCTGATGCTGTAGGTGAAGAAGGGCGGACTCAGCAACGTGGCCTGGGTGAGTTCGTAGAACGGCGGGGCGAGAAGCACCTCCAGTGAGGTGTTACGCAGTCCCAGTGGTGCGGCGAAGTCGCGATTCTCGACTGCCGGAGTTTTCCGCCCTTGACGCAGCACGAACAGTGACCAGACGACCTCCACCGTGAGGGGAACATCGACCTGCAGGGGCAGACTGCCCGTGATGCTGGGCAGCTTGCCTGCGGCTTGGGCGATGACTCCGGCGGTATTCCCCGCACGCGTCCCCGGGGGCAGGGGGAGTCCTCCGGCTATGTCGAGGTTCCCGCTCAGGTCCGGAGGGATGGCCAACGCCGGGTTGCCGAAGGACACCTTCTTGTCCAGCGCAGTGAGGGAAAGGTCTCCGGGAACGAGTGAAAGCGCCCCCGTGACCACCGTTTCGAGGTCCGGGGGCACCGGTGGGGTGACGTGAAAGTGAAGGGGTTCCCCCGGCCTGGGTCGACCAGGTTCTTCGGGCACGATCCTCATCGCCGCCGCTATCGCATTCAGCGAGTCCTGGACCGGGTCTGTGTTCATGGTGAGCTCCCCACGACGCCCGCCTACTTCCAGGCTGCGCCTGTCACCGGGCCTCGGCAACCGGCACGATCGGCGTGACCGGCGTGACCGAGGGGGGAGGCTCCCCCGCCACTCGGTGGACGGTCGATGCCACGCGCGGCTCAGGCACCGGGAGGGTGCTGAGGTTCGGTGGCGGCGAGCTCCTTGAGCAGGACCTCGCAGCTTTCGATGTATTCCCTGGCAGTCGTCCCGTCCAAGTCGGCGCGGTATTCCGACAACTGTCCCAGTCGGCGCAGCTGAGCGTAGAGATCCGCGCTGTCGCGGGAGAGACCGGCCATCGCGAGCGGCACTTCCATCCTGTCCTCGAAACCGGGCGGCAGGGACATCTCGTTGTCGCCGAGCAGCCGGCGGGCGGCTTCCTGCACGTACGCCCAAGCCGTACGCACGGCTCCGAGCGGGTCCACGGAGGCCAGCGCTTCGGCTCGTTCGAGAGCGGGGCTTCGTTCGAAGGACGGAGCCGGCTCGGGAGCCGGAGGCGGACCGGCAGGAGAGGGGACCGTCGGAGGAGGAGCAGGTGCGGGAGGCGGCGGGGGCGAAGACGGAACAGCCTCTTTCCCGAGCGGCTCGGACGGCCCTCTCCTCGCCTCCGCTTCCTGTTTCTTCTTCAGCCTCTTCGTGGCCTGCCGGCGCTGCTCGTCCAGCGCTTTGAACTTGGCACGGAAACCGAAGCCCTCGAACGCCTCCAGCCTTCCGAGGAGCGTGACGAACTCCCGGCGAAAGATCCAGACGATACCCACGACCACGACCGGCCATGCCAGGACCTTCGCGTAGTCGAGAAAGCCGCTCGCCACAGCCATGTTTTCAGCTTGCGCCGATCCCCCGGTGCGCGCAGCTCGGCCGTCGCTGCGCCTGCTACGCGCCCCCGCGGGCCAGGCGGGCGGCGTCGGCTGCGGCGGTGCCGCGTTCCCAGCCGTCCAGGTCGCGGCCGCGCAGCCGGTACGACGTCGTCTCGGGGAAGAGGCGGCCCGCCGTCTCGCCGACGGCGACGTCCCGGGCGGCGAGGACGGGGAGCACCTCGGGGCGGGCCTCCTGGACGGCGACGTCGCGGACGGCCGCCGCCAGGCGGTCGCCGATGCGGCCCGCGTAGGCGATCAGGAAGGACTCGCGGAAGTCGCGGGTGCGGCGGGCGCGGCCGCGGGCGTGGTGGCGGTCGGCCTCGCGGTTCATGGCGGTGGTGGCCTGCACCAGCAGGGAGGTGTAGAGGAGTTCGACGAGTTCGAGGTCGGCGTCGAAGCCGACGACGGTGGAGAAGCCGTACTCGCTCGACCACACCGCCTGGCAGTGGTTGGCGGCGGCCACCGCGTCGAGGAGCAGTGCCTTCGCCGACTCGTACGGGCCGTCGATGCCGATGCGGCAGGCGCCGGGGCCGTCGTCCGCCGTGGCGGAGGTGCCGGCGGCCAGCAGGGCCTCGTCGATCGAGTGGCGCGCCATGAGCTCCTGCGCCTTGGCGGACAGCGCCTCCGCCTCCTCGGGGAACTGCGTCGACTCGGCCTTGGCCAGCAGTGCCCGCACCCGGCCGAGCATGCGCGGCGGCGCGGCGGCGGCTGCGCCGGGGCGGGGGCGGCCGGCGTGGCCGGGCAGGGGGCCGACGGCGCCGAGGCGGGGCAGCCCGTCGATCAGGCGCAGGGTGCCCAGCGCGCAGGCGGCGGTCTCGAAGCGGCTCAGCCGCTCGCGGCGCGCGAAGCCGTCGAGGAAGGTGTCGTCGGTGTCCCACCACACCGGTTCGGTGAGCTCCTCCAGCTGGGCGGACCAGCGGGCGCCGAGGGTGTCGGGCGCGTAGCGCCGGGCCTCGGCGGCGACGAGGTCGACGGCGAAGCGCACGTCGGTGGGGGTCAGTTCGCGCCGTACGACGCGCAGGACGTCGGCGGGCTGCCAGCCGTGCTCCCAGCAGCGGCGCAGGGTGGCCGAGGCGTGCCGGACGACGGCGGCGCTGACGGCCTCGTAGCCGGCGGGGGCGGCGGCGAGGACGGACGCGGCCGCGTACACCGCGTCGTCGAGCGCGTCCCCGCGGACCGTTCGCAGTCCCCGTACGGCGGCCGCGACGGTCTCCAGGGGCGACTCGGTGCTGTGCACGGGGTTCTCCGGTTTCTCCTTGTGGGGCAGGAGATTCCATTTTCTCGTACGCGCGGACGGGCGGCCGAAACCGTGTGCCTCAGTCGCGCACCCGCTGCACCAGCTCGCAGGGCCGGCACCACCACAGCCGCCCGTTGGCGTCGACCTCGCTGCCCCCGCACACCGGGCACTCCGGCCCGGCGACGATCGCCGCCGCGTACTTCTGGCCCCGGCCGGCCTGCCGGGCCAGCTCCCGGCACTCGGCGGCATAGCAGTGCAGGCACAGCCAGCTGCGCACCCCGGCGAGCTTGATGGGCCGCACCTCGCACTTGGGGCAGGCCGCCTGCCCCAGCGGCACCCGCTCGGGCGGCAGCTCGGCGGCGTAGGTCTGCGCGGGGAACAGGCTCATGCGAGCACCGTGCCCGTACCGCCGCAGGAGCTGCACGAGGTCGTCACACGGCCCCCGTCGTACGTCTCCCACACGACGCTGCCCTCGCCCCCGCAGTCGTCGCACTCCTTCTCCGGCGGCAACCCCTGGCCGCTGCTCATACGGCTCTCCCCGCTCTCCCGAACCCCGACACGCGCATGCGGCATGCGGCGTGCGCTCAAGCGTCCCACGCACCGCACGCACGCGCGCCCGTTACGCCCAAGTCACGAGGGGCCCTGCGGGTACGGTGGTGGGAACTGCTTCGATCCATCGGAGGTCATCGTGAGTGCGCAGCCCGACGGCCCGTACGGGCCGTTGATCCCGATGCCCGAGCTGACGCCGGAGGCCCTGCGGACCGCTGTCGCCCGGATCGCACCGAGCCGGATTCCCGCGCTCACACAGCACCTCTTCGAGGCGACCACGCATGCCCAGCAAAGCCAGAACCTGGCTCCTCTTCGGGCGTTCGTCCACTCATGGGCGGTCTTCGTCGCCATCGAACGTCATCCACAGCGTGCGGCCCGCCTGCGCGAGCTGGAGCGCTTGGTGGACGAGGGAACGCAGGATCCGGCGGAGGCCATCGACGAGATCAGGCGGATCCACGAAGCCGCCGAAGCCGAGGCCGGCCTGTGACGGACTGGACGTGGGACTACAACCCCGGCGAAGAGTACGTCACGGCGAAGTTGCCGCCGGGTGTCGTGGCCGAAGTGGAACGGCTGGCGACGGAGCTCGCGTCACTGGGGCAGGAGGCGATGCGCGTCGGCCGGCCCACCGACCGGGAAGGCGGGCTGAGGGAATTCGACATTCTTGCCGGCCGCGGCTTCATCAGCTTCCTGGCCGTCCCCCGCCATCACTGCGTCTACATCTGCAACGTCACCTGGTACGGCTGATCGGCCGGTGATACCCCAAGGGCCCTCCCGGCGATGCCGGGAGGGCCCTTGGGGGTGTGGTGGTGCCGGGGTCGGTCAGGCGCCGGTGGCGCTGCCGGCGACCCACTGCTGCCAGTCCATGTTCCAGCCGTTGAGGCCGTTGTCCGGGGAGATGGTCTTGTCGTCGGAGTTCTTCACCTCGACGACGTCACCGACGATCGACTGGCTGAAGAACCAGGCGCCCGGCGTGTTGGGGTCGTCGGCGCCCTGCTTGTCCTCCAGGCCGATGCAGCCGTGGCTGGTGTTGGTGACGCCGAAGACGCCGCCGCCCCAGTAGTTGCCGTGGATGAACGTGCCGGAGGTGGACAGCCGCATGGCGTGCGGGACGTCCTTGATGTCGTACTCGCCCTTGCCGTCGGACTTGGAGAAGCCGACGGTGGAGCCGTCCATGCGGGTCTCGACGAACTTCTCGGAGATGACCATCTTGCCGTTGTAGGTCGGGTTCTTCGAGCTGCCGGCCGAGATCGGGATGGTCTTGACCACCTGGCCGTCGCGCGTGACGGTCATCTTGTGGGTCTTGGCGTCGACGGTCGAGATCTGGCTGCGGCCGATCTTGAAGTTGATGGTCTTCTTCTGGACGCCCTTGATGCCCGGGGCGCCCTCGACGCCGTCGAGATCCATCTTCAGGGTGACGTCCGAACCGGCCTTCCAGTACTCCTGCGGACGGAAGTCCAGGCGCTGGTCGTTGAACCAGTGACCCACGACCTGCTGGCCGCTGCTGCTGGTGACCTGAACATGGGACTGGACGGACTTGCGGTCCTTGATGGGCTTGTTGAAGTTGATCGACACGGGCATGCCCACGCCGACGGTCGAGCCGTCCTCCGGCGTGAAGGAGCCGATGAAGCTGTTCTGGGGCGAGACCGTGGAGAAGGAGGAGTTCTCCGTGGCCTTGCGGCCCTTGGAGTCCTTGGCCTCGGCCACGACCTTGTACTTGGTCGAGCGCTCGAGCTGGCCGTTCGGCTTCCAGGACTTCTTGTCCGAGGAGATCGTCCCCTCGACGGGTGTGCCCTTCTCCGTCGTCATCTTGACGCTCGTGAGCTCACCGTCACGGACGGTGACCTTCACGGCCTCGGGCGTGATGCCGGCGTCGGTGACACCGCTCTTCGGCGTGATCGTGATCTGCGCCTTGGATGCCTCCTTGGCGGCAGCGGCATCGATCTGGCCCTGCGACGCCCCCTTGCCGTCGCCCCCGCCCTTGGCGTCGTCACCGCCGTCGCCGTTGCACGCGGCCAGAGTCAGTACGCCGCCGAGCACAGCGGCCGCGGCCGCCAGGCCCTTGCGGCGCTTGCCGTACGTCATCACACGCTTCTCCATTGCTCCTGGACCCCGGAATCCCCCGAGCCGGTCGTGGGGCTCATGGGGCTACACGTATCCCGGCTACTACTCAGGGAACGCCTGTGGAGCCCCAGCCGTTCCAGCGCTCGGCCATGTGTGGGGAAGACCACGCCAGTAAAGCCCCTCGGGGGGAGGTCGGTGCAACCCGGCTCTTGACAAACGCGGCAGGGACGGATGGGGGAATACGGGGCCGATGGCGCACGCGGCTTTCCCGGCGGGCGCGCTCTCACTAACATCCTGTCAGCGCCCGCCGATCGGCCCCGCCGATCCCCCGTCAATCTCCGCCGCGCCCAGGGAGATTCCCCGTGACCGCACGCCGTCCGCTGATCACTGCCGTCGTCGCCGGTACGGTGCTGAGCGCCCTGTGGTTCGTACCGACCGCGGACGCCACGCCCGAGCACCCGCCGCGGGCCGCGCGGGAGGCGCAGGGGGCGCAGCCGCAGGTGGCCCTTGCCGACACCGGGGGCGTGGACACCACGCCGTACGTCATCGGCGGCATCGCGTTCGTCACGGCGGGTGGCGCCCTGGTCACGACCGCGGTACGGACGTCCCGCCGCAGCGCCCTGTAGGGGCGCGGGACCCACCCCACCTGCGGGCGCGTCGTGGCTTGTCGCGCAGTTCCCCGCGCCCCTGACGGGGCACCGGAACCGCGACGGCGCGTAGCGCCCTTAAGGGGCGCGGGGCAGTGGGCGCGATCGGCCACCGACCGCCCGCACGAGGCAGCACTCCGCCTGCGGGCGCATCGTGGCTCGTCGCGCAGTTCCCCGCGCCCCTGGCGGGGCGCCGGGCAGTGCCGATCTGCGGCTGCCGCCGCGTGGGTGCGATCGGCCACCGGCGGCCCGCAGACGGCGCGTCGTCAGGCGAGGGGGCCGGTCACCGGTTCGACGGAGGCGACCAGGGCGCCGCTGCGGACGAAGGCCTCGGCCGCCGCGAGGTCGGGGGCGAGGAAGCGGTCCTCGCCCGGGCCCTCGACGCCCGCGGCCCGCGCGGCCTGCACCACGGCGCGCGCGGCGGGGGCGGCCGCGGACAGCCCTCGCAGCTCGACGGCCCGCGTGGCCGCGACCAGTTCCACCGCGACGACCTTGGTCAGCGCGTCGATCGCCGTGCGCAGCTTGCGCGCCGCCGACCAGCCCATGGAGACGTGGTCCTCCTGCATGGCGGAGGAGGGGATGGAGTCCACCGAGGCCGGCACGGCGAGCCGCTTGAGCTCGCTGACCAGGGCGGCCTGGGTGTACTGGGCGATCATCAGCCCGGAGTCGACGCCGGCGTCGCCCGCGAGGAAGGCCGGCAGCCCGTGGGAGCGGTTCTTGTCCAGCAGCCGGTCGGTGCGGCGCTCGGCGATGGAGGCCAGGTCGGCGGCGGCGATGGCGAGGAAGTCCAGGACGTACGCGACGGGGGCGCCGTGGAAGTTGCCGTTGGACTCCACCCGGCCGTCGGGCAGGACGACGGGGTTGTCGACGGCGGCGGCGAGCTCGCGGTCGGCCACGAGCCGGGCGTGCGCCAGCGTGTCGCGGCCCGCGCCGGCGACCTGGGGCGCGCAGCGCACCGAGTACGCGTCCTGCACGCGCGGCGCCTCGTCCTGGTGGTGGCCGGTGAGGCCGGAGCCGTCGAGCACCCGCAGCATGTTGGCGGCGCTGGCCGACTGGCCGGGGTGCGGGCGGATGGCGTGCAGCTCGGGGGCGAGCACCTTCTCCGAGCCGAGGAGTGCCTCCAGCGACAGGGCGGCGGTGATGTCGGCGGAGGTGAACAGGCGCGCGAGGTCGGAGCAGGCCATGACGAGCATGCCGAGCATGCCGTCGGTGCCGTTGAGGAGGGCGAGGCCCTCCTTCTCGCGCAGGACGACGGGCTCGATGCCGTGCTCGGCCAGCAGGTGGGCGGCCGGGCGCAGGGTGCCGTCGGGGCCCTCGGCGTCGCCCTCGCCCATCAGGGTGAGGGCGCAGTGGGAGAGCGGGGCGAGGTCGCCGGAGCAGCCCAGGGAGCCGTACTCGTGGACGGCGGGGGTGATGCCGGCGTTCAGGATCGCGGCCATGGTCTCGACGACGACCGGCCGCACACCCGTGTGGCCCGAGGCGAGGGTCTTCAGCCGCAGGAACATCAGGGCCCGCACCACTTCGCGCTCGACGCGCGGGCCCATGCCGGCGGCGTGCGAGCGCACGATGTTGCGCTGGAGCTGGGTACGGAGGTCGGGGCTGATGTGCCGGACGGCGAGGGCGCCGAAGCCCGTGGAGACGCCGTAGACGGGGTCGGGCTTGGCCGCGAGGTCGTCGATGACCTGCCGCGAGCGCGCCACGGCCGCGAGGGCCTCTTCCGAGACGACGACGCGGGCACCCCCGCGGGCCACGGCGAGGACGTCCTCGGCGGTCGTGCCGGACGTCCCCACCACCACAGTGTGCATATCCATATTCAGGCACCCTAGAGACTGAATCGCTAGCTGTCACTAGTCGTCCGGGCGGCAACCATTCCGGTACGCAGCGCGACCGGCTGCGAGGCCGGAGCGCGACCGACTGCGAATGCGGAGCGCGACCGGCTCAGTCCCGGTCGCCGCGGCCGCGGAAGCGGCGGCGCTCGCCGGCCTGCGGGCGCTCCGGCGGCCGGTTCGCCAGCCGCACCACCGGGTCCTCCCGGCCCGGGCCACCGCCCTCGCGGCCGGCGACGACCGGCTTGGGCGCGCGGGCGGCCTTCGCCCGGTACTGCGCGGCGTCCGCCAGGCGGAAGAGCCGACGCGCCGAGCGGACGGGCCCGATGGGGTCGCCGGTGGAGGCGACGCCGCAGGCGACACCCTCCCCCAGCTCCAACTCCCCCGCCCGGCGGCACAGTTCGTCCGCCACCCGGACGACCTCGTCCGCCGTCGGACCCACCGCCAGCAGACAGAACTCGTCCCCGCCCAGCCGGGCCGCCAGGGCCCCCGGCAGCTTGGCGCCGCACAGCGAGAGCACGGAGCCGAACCGCTCCAGGAGCCGGTCGCCCACCGCGTGCCCGAGGGTGTCGTTGACGCGCTTGAGGCCGTTGAGGTCGCACACCATGAGGCTGACCACCGTGCCGTCGCGCTGGTGCCGCTCGAGGGCCTCGTCCAGCCGCGTGTCCACGGCCCGGCGGTTGGCCAGGCCGGTGAGGGGGTCGGTGAAGGCCAGCCGCCGTACCTCCTCCAGCCGCTCGTTCTGCGCTATGCCGGAGGCCGCGACAGCTGCGAGGACGGTCGCGAAGTCGGCGTCGCCCGGGCCGAAGACCGGCGCCCGCACCGACCGCGCCACGTACAGCTCGCCCCAGGCCCGGCCGTGCAGCACGATCGGGGCGACCACGCAGGAGCCGCGGCCGCGCCGGCGCAGGGCGGCGACCCGCTGGGAGGGCGGCCCGGCCTCCTCCTCGGCGCGGGCGGTCTCCACCCAGGCGTGCGGCTGGCCGCCCAGCCAGTTCTCGTGCAGGAACTCGGCGATCTCCGGGAAGACGTCGACGGGGTACGACTCGTCGCGGGGGAAACGTTCCTCCTCCTCGGCGAGCTCACCGGCGTTGGCCAGGACCCGCAGCCGCCCCCGCTCCCGCTCCCACACCGACACGGCCGCGAACGTGCCGCCCAGCGCCCGGCGGGCACCCTCCGCCGCGGCCTCGACGCTCTCGAGCGGGGTGGGGGCCGCCGCCATCGCCTGCGCCAGCTCCACCACGGCGCGCAGGCGGTCGTCGAACTCCCCGGCACCAGCCACCCGAGCCTCACATCCCACGCACTCGCGTCCCGCACGTCCCGCACGTCCCGCACGTCCCGCATTCCAGGGTAAGAACGCCGGGTGCTACTCGCCCGGCCAGTTCGGCGGGCGCTTCTCGTTGAACGCCGCCACGCCCTCGGCACGGTCGCCGGAGAAGGCCACCGAACGCCAGGCGGAATCCTCCACCTCCAGCCCCGCCCGCAGGTCCAGGCCGTGGCCCAGGCGCAGCGCCCGCTTGGCGGCGCGCAGCCCCACGGGCGAGTTACGGGCCATGCGGGAGGCGAGCGCGAGGGCCTCGTCACGGTCCCGGCCCTCGTCCACGAGCTGGTCGATCAGGCCCAATTCCTTTGCCTCGGGGGCCTCCACGCGGCGGGCACTGAAGATCAGCTCCGCGGCGCGGGCCGCGCCGACGCGGCGCGGCAGCAGCTGGGTACCCCCGCCGCCGGGAATGACGCCGACCGACACCTCCGGCAGGCCGACGACCGCGGTGCGGTCGGCCACGATGACGTCGCACGACAGCGCCAGCTCGTAGCCGCCGCCCAGGGCGAAGCCGTGCACGGCGGCGATCGTCGGCATGGGCAGCTCCAGCACGCCGGTGTAGCAGGCACGGGCGTGGGGGCGCTGGCGGACGAGGTCGGCGTCGGTGAAGGAGTTGCGCTCCTTGAGGTCCGCGCCGACGCAGAAGGCACGCTCGTGGGTGGAGGTCAGGACCACGACGCGGACGTCCCGGTCGGCGGCCAGGGCCGCGGTGGCCTCGCCGATCAGGCGGCCCATCTCGGTGGAGACGGCGTTCATGGCCTTGGGACGGTCGAGGACGAGCTCGGCGACGTGGCCGTCGTCGTGGCGGCGGACGGCGATCCACTCGCCGAAGCGGCGTTCACTCACGGGGGTCACCCTTTCGGTGTCGGGGCGATGGTGCCCCCGATCATGCCGGGCCGCTCCGCGGGTGGCCATACCCGTCTTCGACTGCGGGTGCGTCGTGGCTCGTCATGCAGTTCCCCGCGCCCCTCACGGGGCGCCGTGGTGCGGGCGGGGGCCGGGACGGGCGTGTGCGGGCCGGCGGATGGTTCGGGGCGGCATGCAGTGCCCCGTCAGGGGCGCGGGGAACTGCGCGATCGGCCACCGACGGCCGGCAGCCGAGATGCCGCCCCGGCACTCCGTCCGCGGGTGCGTCGTGGCTTGTCGCGCCCACGCGGCGGCAGCCGCAGATCGGCACTTCCGCGCGCCCCTTCGGGGCACGGTGGCGCGGGCACAAACCGGCCCACCGGGCCGCGCCACCCCGCGCCGCAGGCGCACAGCGCGCCGCAGGCGCTACGCCCGGCGCGTGAGGAGCCAGGGTTCGACCATGCCGAGGCCTCGCACCGGGCGCTGCCACATCGGTTGTAGCGCGAAGCGGTACTTCGCGCGTTCCTCTTCCGGCACCTCCGCCTCCGACGTCGGCGCGTCCCCGCTGCGGGAGAGTTCCTCTGCGAAGGCCGCGTCGACGAGCACCGCGTCCTTCGGTGCTATCGAGGTCAGGCGGCTGGCGAGGTTGACCGTGGTGCCGAAGACGTCTCCCATGCGGGTGGTGACCGTGCCGAAGGCGATGCCGACGCGCAGCTCCGGCATGGTGTCGTCGTGGGAGAGGGTCTCGATGAGCCGTACGCCGATCTCGGCGGCCGTGCCGGCGTCGTCGGCGGCGAAGAGGACCTCGTCGCCGAGGGTCTTGATGAGCCGGCCGCCGTGGGCGGCGACGAGGTCGGCGGCGGTGGTCTCGAAGGCCTCGACGAGCTCGCCGAGCTCCTCCTCCTCCAGTCGCCGGGTGAGCCGGGTGAAGCCGACGAGGTCGGCGAAGCCGACGGCCAGGCGCCGGTCGACCATTTCGGCGTCGTCGGCGACCTGGGCCACGCGCCCGGTGGCGGCGGCGAGCTGCCGCCGCCAGACGTAGATGAGGAATTCCTCCAGCTCGGGCAGGAGCAGCTCGACGAGCGGGTAGGTGATCTCGGCTCGGCTGAGGCCTTCCTGAGGTTCGGTCAGGCCTTCGAGGAAGGAGTCGATCTGCCAGTCGGCGAGCCGGGCCGTGGTCTGGCCGGTGGAGCGGGCCACCTGGACGGCCATGGGCTCGCTGAGCAGCCCGGCCTCGACGAGGCCGGCGAGCCGGCGCAGGGCCAGGACGTCGGCCTCGGTGAGGGCCTTGGCCTGGCCGATGTCGGCGAAGCCCATGGCGCGCCAGAACCGGGCGGCGAGGTCCATGGAGACGCCGGCGGCGCGGGCGGCCTGGAAGGGGGTGTAGCGGCGCTCGGCGCCGAGGATGAGGGATTCGAGCCGGAGCGCGAGGGGGTCGCCCTCCTCGGCGTGGCCGTTGTCGTGGTTGCCGTGCGTCCCGCCCAAGCGGCCGTGCCCGCTGCCGGTCGCCGCGCCGTGCGCGGCGTCGTCCTCCCCCGTGGCCTTGACGGCACGGGAGGTGCCCCCGTCGTCGGCGGTCACCGCCCGCCCCCTGTCCGATCCGTGCGCACTGCCCTGCCGATCGCTGCTCGCTTAGGTTCCGCGCACAACGATACGTCAGGTGTGCCGTAGCTCACTCTCCCCACGGGTCAGTGCTCACTCTTTACGACGTTTACGAGGCGGCGGACCGCAAATGGACGATGTCACCCGCCCCCACCGGTTCCTGGACGCCGTCGGCGGTGGCGAGCACGAGGCGGCCGTCGCCGTCGACGGCGACGGCCTCGCCGACGAGGTCGGTGCCGCCGGGGAGTTCGGCGCGCACGGTGCGGCCGAGGGTGGCGCATCCGGCGGCGTAGGCCTCCTGCAGGCGGCTGGCGGCGGGGTCGCCGGCGGCGGCGCGCCAGGTGCCGTACCACTCCTCCAGGGAGCGCAGCACGGCGCGCAGGATGGTGTCGCGGTCGAGGACCTCGGCGCCGGCGAGGGCGAGGGAACCGGCGGTGGGTACGGGCAGCTCGTCGGCGCGCAGGGTGACGTTGAGGCCGATGCCGACGACAACGCTGTCGCCGGTGCGCTCGGCGAGGATGCCGCCGGTCTTGCGCTCCTCGTCGCCGACGGTGACCAGCAGGTCGTTGGGCCACTTCAGGGCGGTGTCGACGCCGGCGACGCGGGCGAGGGCGGTGGCGGTGGCGACGCCGGCGAGCAGGGGCAGCCAGCCCCAGCGGTCGGCGGGGACGCCGGGGCCGGGGGTCAGGCGTACGGAGAAAAAGAGGCCGGAGCGGGGCGGGGCGCTCCAGGTGCGGTCGAGGCGGCCGCGGCCGGCGGACTGTTCCTCGGCGACGAGGACGGCGCCCTCGGGGCCGTCGGCGGCGACGAGGTCGCTGTTGGTGGAGCCGGTGCGCTCGACGACGTCGAGGGAGGTCCACAGGCCGCCGGGGCGGAGCAGGGCCCGGCGCAGGGCGGTGGCGTTGAGCGGGGGCCGTTCGAGGTCGGACCAGCGGCCCCGGGGGGCGTCGGAGGGGGTCATGAGACCCACCATAGGAGGCGAGCGGGGAGGAATCGGTGTGGCCAAGGACGCAGTGCCGCGGTGGAGTCCCGCCGTTACGCTACGACCCGGTAACCCTCCCTCCGGACGAGCAGGAGCCGCATCCCGTGTCCGAGACTGACGTCAATGGATTCGACATCCACACCACCGCGGGCAAGCTCGCGGATCTGCAGCGCCGGATCGAGGAGGCGACGCACGCCGGCTCGGCCCGGGCGGTGGAGAAGCAGCACGCCAAGGGCAAGCTGACGGCGCGCGAGCGGGTCGATCTGCTGCTGGACGAGGGCTCGTTCGTGGAGCTCGACGAGTTCGCCCGGCACCGGTCGACGAACTTCGGCATGGACGCCAACCGCCCGTACGGCGACGGCGTCGTCACCGGGTACGGCACGGTGGACGGCCGCCCGGTGGCGGTGTTCTCGCAGGACTTCACGGTCTTCGGCGGCGCGCTCGGCGAGGTGTTCGGCCAGAAGATCGTCAAGGTGATGGACTTCGCCCTGAAGACGGGCTGCCCGGTCATCGGCATCAACGACTCGGGCGGTGCCCGCATCCAGGAGGGCGTGGCCTCCCTGGGCATGTACGGCGAGATCTTCCGCCGCAACACGCACGCCTCGGGTGTCATCCCGCAGATCTCGCTGATCGTCGGGCCGTGCGCGGGCGGTGCGGTGTACTCGCCGGCGATCACGGACTTCACGGTCATGGTCGACCAGACCTCGCACATGTTCATCACCGGCCCGGACGTCATCAAGACGGTCACCGGCGAGGACGTGGGCTTCGAGGAGCTGGGCGGCGCGCGCACGCACAACGCCACCTCGGGCGTGGCGCACCACATGGCGGGCGACGAGAAGGACGCCATCGAGTACGTCAAGGCGCTGCTGTCGTACCTGCCGTCGAACAACCTCTCCGAGCCGCCGGCCTTCCCCGAGGAGGCGGACACGGAGCTCACGGACGCCGACCGGGAGCTGGACGGGCTGATCCCGGACTCGGCGAACCAGCCGTACGACATGCACACCGTCATCGAGCACGTGCTGGACGACGGCGAGTTCCTGGAGACGCAGGCGCTGTTCGCCCCGAACATCGTCACCGGTTTCGGCCGGGTCGAGGGCCGGCCGGTGGGCGTCGTCGCCAACCAGCCGATGCAGTTCGCGGGCTGCCTGGACATCGCCGCGAGCGAGAAGGCCGCGCGCTTCGTGCGCACGTGCGACGCGTTCAACATCCCGGTGCTCACCTTCGTCGACGTCCCGGGCTTCCTGCCGGGCACCGACCAGGAGTACAACGGCATCATCCGGCGCGGCGCGAAGCTGATCTACGCGTACGCGGAGGCCACGGTCCCGCTGATCACGGTGATCACTCGCAAGGCGTTCGGCGGCGCGTACGACGTCATGGGCTCCAAGCACCTGGGCGCCGACCTCAACCTGGCCTGGCCGACCGCGCAGATCGCGGTCATGGGCGCGCAGGGCGCGGTGAACATCCTGCACCGCCGCTCGCTGGCGGCGGCCGCCTCGCCCGACGAGCAGGAGACGCTGCGCGCGGAGCTGCTCGCGGAGTACGAGGACACGCTGCTCAACCCGTACGTGGCGGCCGAGCGCGGCTACGTGGACGCGGTGATCATGCCGTCGGACACCCGCCGCCACATCGTGCGGGGGCTGCGCGCCCTGCGCGACAAGCGCGAGGCGCTGCCGCCGAAGAAGCACGGGAACATTCCGCTCTAGATCCGCATCCGGATCCGCATCGAGGCCCGAGGGAGGGTGCAGTGATCAAGGTCGTACGGGGCAATCCGACGCCGGAGGAGCTGGCCGCCGCACTGGCGGTGGTCCAGGCGCGGGCGGCGGCGGGCGCGGCCGCCCCGCCGGACGCCCCCGCCCTGACGCAGTGGTCGGGCCCGGCCCGCCTCGCCGCGGCGCGGCGTGCGCCGCGCCCGGGGCCGGGTGCCTGGCGCACCACGTACTGGCCCGCCTGACCGGCGGGTTCCCGCTTCGACCGCGGCGCCTGAGTACGCGTACTCAGGCGCCGCGCGCCTTCCGGTCGGAGCATGGAGGTCATGCTCTGGTCCGACCCGTCCGACGAACCGCCCGAGGAACTGCGCGAGGCGCAGGCCATGCTCCGGCGGGCGGGCGTGGTGCTGGCGGTGGGGATGGTGGTGCTGTTCCTGGTGCTGGGAGTGTATTGAGGGCTTGAGGCCGTGAGGTCTTGAGACTTTGAGGCCGTGAGGTCGCAACGGGCGTCACAGTGGCCTCATAGGTCTGGCCAGGCCGCAACCGTATTCGTCCGATTTCCGTCATGACGTACATGAACAAGCCTGTACGCCACATAGCGGTCTTCACAGGAGTGCTCGTGCTCGCGCTGCTGGTGCGGGCGACCTGGGTGCAGTTCGTGCGCGGCGAGGAGCTGTCGTCGCACGAGAAGAACCGGCGGGTCGCCATCGCGAGCTTCTCCCAGCCGCGCGGCAACATCATCGTCGGGGGCCGGCCGATCACGGGCTCGGCCGGGACCGGCGGTGACCTCAAGTACAAGCGCACGTTCACCGACGGCAAGATGTACGCGCCCGTCACCGGCTACTCGTCGCAGAGCTACGGCAGCACCTTCCTCGAAGGCGTCAACAACAAGCTGCTCAGCGGCACCGACGACCGGCTCTTCCTGCAGCGCACCGCGGACATGCTCACCGGCAAGCAGCGGCGGGGCGGCGACGTGGTGACGACCATCGACCCCAAGGCGCAGAAGGCCGCGTACGAGGGGCTGGGCGACCGGACGGGCGCCGTCGTCGCCCTCGACCCGCGGACCGGCAGGATCCTGGCGCTGGCCTCGACCCCGTCGTACGACCCCTCGGTCTTCGCCGGCAGCTCGAAGACGGACCAGGAGGCCTGGAAGGCCCTGGAGAACGACAAGAGCAAGCCCATGAACAACCGGGCCCTGCGCGAGACGTACCCGCCGGGCTCCACGTTCAAGATCGTGACGGCGGCCGCGGCCCTGGAGAACGGCCTCTACACCGACGTCAACGCGGCCACCGACTCCCCCGACCCCTGGATCATGCCCGGCACGGTCACCAAGCTGCCCAACCAGAACCCCAACGCCCCCTGCCGCAACGCCTCCCTCAACGTCGCCATGCAGAACTCCTGCAACACGGTGTACGGCAAGGTCAGCTCGGACCTGGGCCGCGACAAGATGCGCGCCACGGCAGAGAAGTTCGGCTTCAACGACGAGGTCTTCACCCCCGTGCGGGCCAGCAAGTCCGTCTTCCCCAAGGACATCAACAAGTCCCAGACCGCCATGGCCGGCATCGGCCAGGGCAGCCTGACCGCCACCCCGCTGCAGGTCGCCATGATGACGGCCGCCATCGCCAACGACGGCAAGCTCATGAAGCCGTACATGGTCGAGGAACTGCGCGGCCCCGACCTCAGGACGATCGAGAAGCACCGGCCCGAACAGCTCTCGCAGGCCACATCCCCCGACGTCGCCAAGAAGGTGCAGCAGATGATGGAGGACACCGCCACCAAGGGCACCGGCAAGGCCGCCCTGATCGACGGCGTCACGGTCGGCGGCAAGACGGGCACCGCGGAGCGCGGCAAGGACCAGAAGAACCTGGCGTGGTTCATCTCCTACGCCAAGACGGACGAGGGCTCGCCGGTGGCGGTGGCGGTCATGGTCGACCCGGACGACAGCGTCCCGGACGACGAGATCTCCGGCGGCAAGCTGGCGGGCCCGATAGCGAAGAAGGTCATGCAGGCGGTGCTGGCGCGGTAGCCGGTGCCCTCGAACGCCGGACGGGCTGCATGGCAGCCCGTCCGGCGTTCGAGGACGAACCAAATACGACGAACCAAATACGCTGACCCCATGAGCAACCGCATCCGCCGCCTCGTCCTCGCCTCGCAGTCCCCCGCCCGGCTGGGCCTCCTGCGCCAAGCAGGACTGGCCCCCGAGGTGATCGTCAGCGGTGTGGACGAGGACGCGCTCGACGCGCCCACCCCCGCCGAGCTGGCCCTCGTGCTCGCCGAGGCCAAGGCCGCGGCCGTGGCCGCGATGCCCGCGGCGGCGGGGGCGCTGGTCGTGGGCTGCGACTCCGTACTGGAGCTCGACGGGCAGGCCCTCGGCAAGCCCGCCGACGCCGAGGAGGCCACCGCCCGCTGGAAGGCGATGCGCGGCCGCGCCGGCGTCCTGCGCACCGGCCACTGCGTGATCGACACGGCCTCCGGTCGCCGCGCCTCGGCGACCGCCTCGACGACGGTCCGCTTCGGCGAGCCGTCCGACGCCGAGGTCGCCGCCTATGTGGCCTCGGGCGAGCCGCTGCACGTGGCGGGTGCCTTCACCCTGGACGGCCGTTCGGCTCCGTTCGTCGAGGGCATCGACGGCGACCCCGGGAACGTCATCGGCCTGTCGCTCCCGCTGCTGCGGCGGCTGCTCGCGGACCTCGGCGTCGGCATCACGGACCTGTGGGCGTGACGGTCTACAGCGGCAGCGCGCTGGTCACCTTGCCGAGTTGCTTGAGCTCCCGGAGCTTCTTGAGCTTGCCGAGCTGGCTGACGGCACCGGGGTAGATGCTCTGGTCCTGCGAGGGGGCCATCTCCTCCTCGGTGGGGATGCCGGCGGGCGGCTTGGACATGTCCGGGGCACCGGCCGGCGCGGACTCGCCGCGGACGGCCGGCGCGGGGGCCGCCCTCCCGGCTGAGCCGCTCTTCGCCGAGCCGGCCTTCGCGGGGGCAGCCTTCGCAGGGGCGCCCTTGGCCGGGGCGGCCTTCGCCGGTGCGCCCTTGTGGGGCGCTCCCTTCGTGCCCTTCGAGCCCTTCGAGTCCTTGGGCGCCTTGGACGCCTTCGGCACCGGCTTGGCCGGGGTCCCCTGGGACGGGGCGGTCACCGTCATGGGCCCGGCGCTGGAGGACGGCGGCGGGGCCACCGGCGTGGGCGCGGCGGGCTCGGCGGAGGCGGTGGCGACGGAGGACACGGAAAGTGCGGCGCCGGCCAGAACGGCAGCGGCAGCAATGCGCTTGATCATGACTTCATCAACGATGTCGGGGAATATCGGTCACGATGCACTGCACCACCGGTGCCTACTCCCGCCCCGGTGGCCTCAGTTGATCCCCGCCACCGAACAACCGACCCCGTACAGCAAGGAGCCCCGCCCGTCATGCCGCAGTCCGTGGACCGCGCCCTGGACCTCCTGGACGCCGTCGCCGCCTCGCCCGGTCCCGTACCGGCCAAGGCCCTCGCCCGGCGGCTGGGCTGCGGCCTGTCCACGGCGTACGAGCTGCTGGGCGCCCTGACGGCCCGGGGTCACCTCGTCCGTACGCCCGCCGGGTACGTGCTGGGCTACCGGACGCCCGAGCTGCACCGCTCCTTCCAGCGCCAGATGCGTCTGGGCAACGAGGTGCAGGAGTTGCTGGTGCGGGCGCGCCGCACGTCCGGGGCGGACACGTACTACAGCGCCTACCGTGACGGCGATATCGCCGTCCTCGCGGGCGCGACCGCCGCCGACCCGCCCACCGGCGGCTTCCGCACCGGTCAGGACGACGCCGCGCATGCCACGGCGCACGGCAAGGTGCTGCTCGCGGCGCTGCCGCGGGCCGCCCGGCACCGCTATCTGGACGCGGCGGGCATGCGGGCGCTCACTCCGCGGACGATCACCTCCCCCGAGCACCTGGACGCGCAGCTCGCGGGCGTGCGACGGGAGGGGGTGGCGGTGGAGATCGAGGAGAGTGCGGCGGGCGTGGCCTGCGTGGCCGTACGGGTGCCGGTACGCGGTGTGCTCACCGCCGTCTCGGCGGCGCTGCCGCTCGCCGACTTCCGCCGGCGCGGGCCGGCGGTCGCCGAGGCGCTGCGCCAGGTGGCGGTGGAAGTGGCGAGGTTTCCGAATGCGGCGGACATCAGCCCCTCTACTGACGGGTAGACCTGAGGAAAGCGCCCCTACCGTGCGGGACGGACCGCAAACTTTGCGTCACCCGTTCGTAGGGACTCCACAAAAATTCGGCGGTGCCACTCCCGGCCCGCTCCCGAGAGCTTGACCACACCGAGGCGCGACCGACGCTCCGACGGACCGGGCGTACCGTGGATGATCTGGGGACTTGGGCCCGGGCACGGCTCCCTTTTCACGCTCCGTGTGGGCAAGGTCACCCCGGAACTCGGGTCGGCACAGAGTGTCGCCAGTACCTAAACTCACCTTGTTTCAAGGAGGGAGCCATCGTGCGCAAGGTGCTCATCGCCAACCGTGGCGAAATCGCTGTCCGTGTCGCTCGTGCGTGCCGGGATGCGGGGATCGCCAGTGTGGCGGTCTATGC